>NZ_JBMDJV010000003.1:0-244028 GCF_057809375.1 Aquitalea sp. FG25 | reverse complement strand
GTGATTGTGACAAGTAGGCTTCAGGCCCAAAACCAACAGGTTTTTCCGCATACCCCTTAAAACATGAAATTTCTTCAGGATTTTCTTCAGTAGTCAGTTTGCTTTGGTTCAGCATGGCGAAATAATCATCAAGCTCTTGCTTATCTGCATCTGACAGGTGTGGCAGACCGCGCAGTGAAAGCCATTCATCTGCAGTCAGCTTCATACTTTCAGCTAACTGAGTTACGCTATAGCCAGCTCTCGCCTGGCCGAAACCAAGCAATTGGAACTCGGCCATTTCGAGGGCTCTAATGGTTATATTCGAGGGCATCTCGACTCCTGGTTATCCGCGGCGTCCCCCGGGGTGTCAGTTCAGTTTCTTGGCGACGATCTTGTCACCGTCGAGAATGGCGTATTCGCTCTTACCAAGCAGCGGATTGCCGGTTTCATCAACGCAATCGCGCATGAAGGCGGTCAGTACTTCAGAATCGGACGGTTTTGCAGCCTGCTGGGCACGAAACTGACTTTGCAGCTCGTTGTACTCCTCTTGGCTCTCAGCGCAAATCAGGTCAGTCAAAGCAACCATGCTAGTGCTCCATTTCCGTAAGTTACAACTCTGAAATCAACCAAGATTCGAACCGGTCACAAAACTGCTGTTGCCTCGTTGAATCCAACATTTTGTAGCACCTGACTATGGCAGCGACGCCTTGGCTATTCCATTGAGCTGGGCTGGAGAGTGCACGAAAATTCAAAGCGTCACTATCCGGCACGTCCGCAAGAATTCGTGCTTCCCTGCACATATCTCTAACCTCATCAGTTGCTTGGCTCCAGCAATTGGCGTTGGGTGGGAAGTCTCTTGTCAGTACATGCTCAAGCTCTTCGGGGGTCATTAGGTTCATTTACTCTTCCGATCTTTTGCTTAGTACTTATCCAGCTTGCTCAATTTACGTCTTTGAGTCGATGACATCGCGGCCAGAAATGTGGCTAATGATTAGAAAATTTGCCGCGTTGCCTAGTAGCACCCTTGAGAGTCGGAGAGATTCCCATTGATCGCCTGGTAGTGGGCCATGTGGTCTGATCGCAAGCACAACTTGCAATCTACAGAGTCGGCGTTTGCGGTCACGCGCTCACGAACATAGCCGCACGCCGCCTGGTGCGTGTACTCATACTCGGTCTGACCTTGATTCCGGCAGTCTTCCCCAGCAATCTTGAAGTGGGTTTTCGGCATACTCAATTTCCTTTTCCGCAAATAACTTTGATCTCAACGACAGCAGTGATTTTGAAAAATAGTGCTCTCGGTGAGAACTTAATCAGTAAACATGATGAAAACGACTTTGCCACAGGACATTGGAATGTCAAAACCAGTCGAGTTTACGAATCAGATGCGAAGTTTCGCAGCCTGCCTGTGCCGCCCAATAAAGACCCCCGTCAACAAAAGCCGCTCGGGGGGGGTGTCCAGTTAACTATGCATCCATATCGATGTTGGCAATGAACTCTGCTGCCTCTTTTAATTCCTCATTGGAATCAAAAAGAGCATCATTCAATGCATCCCATTGGAAGGCAAGTTTCAGGACTTCGGCCTCGGGATAGTCCTCTGGCATTTCGTCAGTATTGATGTCAATAATTGAATGGCCAAAGCCATCCAAAGCGCCGAGAGAAGGCTCCATGCGGTAGCCCAGCGCAAGAAGCTTGGCGTCGATGTCAGCAATTACCTGGCTACGCGGCAGCTTCGGGTCCGGAATGAAATCCGCGCCAGCAATGCAAACAAGACCTCCGGGGAGTTGTACGTTGTACATCCCGTTATGGTAATGCCCCTGCACCGTAGCACGGAAATCGCCATACATTCCTTTTCGACCTGGCATGAGGACGGGAACGTCCAGCCCTTGTGCATCCATCAGACCGACCCAGTCATGGTCAGCGGAGTGCGTTTTAGCAAATTCAGAGGCTTTCATGCGAAGCCCTTTCACAGATGTAAATGGAATTTTCCGGTTTTACTCAGCAAAAACTTCTTGCAGCGTTTTGAGCGTGGCCGTCAGCGTCTCACTGCTAACAGCCCCCATATTTTTGACCAGCATAGCTTTGTCCAGAGTCCGCATCTGGTCGAGCAGGATCAGGCCCTTCTTGCCTTGGAACGTCACCGGGATGCGGAACGGCGCAGGCTTGTTGCCCGTTGTCATCGGTGCGACTATCACGGTTCGCAGGTAGTCGTGCATTTCGGCGGGCGACACGACTACACAAGGTCGAGTTTTCTGGATTTCGCTCCCCACTGTAGGGTCCAGTGTGGCCAGCCAGATTTCGCCACGCACTACCATGCAAGCTCCTTGTCGCCTTCATTGCCAAACTCAGGCCAGACCAGACCATCGTCACCGGCTGCCACAAGCTCTTGACTTGCAGCTGCCCAACCAGCCCTGGCTTGCTCTTTTGGCTTGGCCAGCATGATCCCATCCGGTGTAACCGTCATTTCAATCTCACCTTCAAATTCAAACTGGGTGATCAAAGCCTTGGGAATAATCACCCCCTGCGAGTTGCCCATTTTCCTAAGAGCGGCCTTCATGTCTTGCTCCTCAATGTAAGCACAATGTTAATCCGTGCGGCTTGGCATGTCGAGCGAATGTTATTACTTTGTGTCTACTTAAGCAATCTTGCAACGCATGCTCGTACTTGTCCCTCAGCATCTTCTTCTCGACCTGGATATACGGTGAAGTCACCTCGGTGTCCTGGTGGCCCAGCAAGATCGACACCCGGCCCATCGACTGCCGTAAATAATGATCCCGTCAATTAGCTATCTCGTTGCTGAGAACACCTAGTTACTACCCTTTTACCCCGCTTTCCGCTTCTGACTGATGTTCCAGAATGATGGTCCGGTAATCGCGCTTTCCACGGCCCTGGCGTTGGGTGGCTCTCGGCGCGGATCAACCGAAACCTGTAAGCCGCACCAGCGCACTTGCACAGTCGATAAGGAAAGCAGAATGTTGATTCACATCATCCCGAAGTTCTACTCAGCAAAGTATGAGTTCAGCCTGTCCATCCTGGATGTGTCCATCCCTGAGTGTGGGGTGCATCTGGTGGGCGACAAAGACATCACCATCGGCCGGCCCTACCCCAATAAGCGCTATGAGGTCGTTTGCCGCAAAAAGGGCCAGAAGGCAATCTGCGGCATCCTGCCCGATGTCGATGGATTCCTGATCGATGTCGATGGATTCCTGCCGGCCTATACGGTGATTACCCGCTGGATTGTCAATGGCGATGTGCGTACCCATATAACCGAGTACGAGGTGCTGGATGATGATTTCACTGCAGTGAGCGGTGACATGACCATGTGGTACACCCGGCACGGCACGGAATGGAAACCCCGATTCCCCGATGCGTACCAGAATGAAGCGCCGCTGTATCGTCAGCCCTGCATGGACCTGGTGCCGCACGCCCTCGGTGGCCTGCAAAAGCCAGTGGAAGTGATTGATTACATGTCGGGCGATCATATCGCTCTGCGTGTCGAGCGCTTCCTGCAGCATACGATTGAACCAGAACGCCTGTCCCAACATGCCAGCGCAGATCGGCGCATTCCAGACATCGCCGATGCATTCAAGGCCCAGATCGTGCAGGTGCCTGAAAACTCCTTCCAGATTTCCAATGGGCTGACAGTCAAGTTGTCGATTTCCATGCTCCCGAAACCTGATGTGTCGGGCAGCTACAAACGCCACCGGAAAGAAAGCCTCTCTGATTACCCCGACGTGTATCTGTCCTTTTACCGCGATGGTCGCCTCATCGCGGATTGGGTGCCATGGGGCAATGTCATCTCGGCGGACGATTCGGCTTACATCTCGGATGACCTCACCCTGGACGCCGACGACCTGATCGATATCGACGACAAGGGCTGGGACATCATGGGGCGATATGGCCTCTTCCCCACCGAACTCATCTGCGCCTTTCAGAAGTCCGCCCCTGCGGACCCTGTTACGACTTCTTAAGCGTGTCCATCAAACCCCACCCTCACACACATGGTGAATATATGACCCAACAGAAAACCTCTCCCTTCAGCCTGCTGCTGCCGTTCCACAAGGCCCATCCTTTGCAATCTGCCATCTTCTGGCTGATCTCTGCACTGACTAGCTTCTTTCTGGTGTGGAACCATACCCATGTGTCCTGGCTCGGATTTATCGTCCAGACCCCGCCCCTGGCGTTGTTCTGCATCGGCATGCTGGCCACGTTCGAACACCAGCTGAAAGCGCGCATTGCGGCCGGGACCAGCAGCCCGAAGGTCGAAGTCGTGATCAACGGTGTCACGTACCGCGAAATGAAGTGCGAAATGAATGACGCCACGTACGCCAAGATCCTGCTGCAGACAACGTTCGATGGTCGCCTTTATGGCCAGCAAGGGCTGAACATTCTGACAGTCGCTTGCAACCTGATTTCCCAATTGATCGTCGGCATTCCTGCCATTGGCTTCTGGCTGGTGTTGGCCTACTACGTTGGCGACCAAGAGGGGTTCCTGCAAAACGTAAACTACCTTGCTCTGCACCCGGCAACCCCGCATGACATCATCGGAATCGTGTTGTTTTTCGGTGATGTTGGCCTGATGGGTGGTTTCTTGTGTACCGCGATGGGGGTCAACTACTTCCCTCGTCTGGGCTTCATCAACGTGTTCGAACGTGCATGCGATCAGCGCATCCGCAGCATCCTGTCGTGCCCCATTGAAGGCCGCATTAATGTTTGGCCGGCACGTCCGGGAAAAGCCTGCGAGCTGCAGTCTTCCTCCAGCCAATAAGGCCACACCAGCGCACTAGCACTGACCATCCATCATTAGCGGTAACCCGAATGAGCACGAACAAACCGGATCACATTGAGAACACGGGGCTGAGCAGTAGCCCGAGCGCCTTCCTGATTGGAACAACCATCGGCATGGTGGCCATGCTTCTTCTCTGGGCAATCATTCTGCCCCTGGTGCTGCAAAACTCATTCGGGCCACTGCTGGTGATGGTCGTTGCTGGTGTGAGTACGATATCTGGCGGCATTGCCAATGGCTTCTACTGGAGCAACAGCGCGTACCACACTTGCGAATCCCTGAAAGACGCCATGAGCCATGGGGATGCCCGCTACATTACCCTTCGCGAACTACAGGAAGGTGGCCTATTCAGTGCTGCAGACGTTCTGTTTGCCAACACCAGCGATCACGGTTCGACTGGCACGGCAGAGTGGGATCTGTGGGTGGATGACGACTTCCGTCGTATTCAGGACTCAGAATTGGCTGGGTGCTTGCTGCGCACGGCAAATAGCATGGCTCCCTTCCTGATGTGGTTCCCACGCTTCATGTCCCATCTGTTCAGTTTCGTGGCCGGCACCGTCAGCCTTTATGTCATTGTCGCCAGCATTGCCTACCAGATGTTTTCTGACTCCGAGCGGATCGTGGGTCTGCTCACCAGTGGGCCATTTATCCTTTCCCATGGCTTCTTCGTGCCGGTCAATCCAGCACTATGGGTGCCGTACCTGGCCATCATCCTGTGTGTGGCCATGATGAATGGTCTGGCAAAATATCCCGCCCAAGTTGCTGACTGGGCCATGGCTCAATGCCTGGAGAACGAAGTACGCCGTACCTTCATCCCCCATGAAGGTACACTGCACCTGATGCCGGCCAAGGGCGAAGCGCCGGACATCGGATTTCGAAACAATTGATTCAAATCAGCAGAGTGAATATGTAAAGACCTCAATCAAATCGCGTTGCAATGGCATAATGCACGCGGTCATTTGGCTCATTTGGAATGCAAACTGCGTAATGGACTGGCTTGGCTTTAAATCGGCACCCCCGCTCAGAGGACTGGAAGCAAGGATTTTTCTTGGTGCTTCTCGCTCATTCGCGCCGATTGAGGGCATGGAGCAGATCAGCCATAGCAATAATGACAAGGCACTGAGCCTGGCCATGCAGGAAGGGTTCGCGTTCACGACGAACAATGGCGGGGCATTTGAACCGCTCCCCCCGTTGTTCCTGAACCACCATGGCCTTGAGGCCCACTACCTGCAGGGCGCTCTTCAAAGCCTGCTCTACCTGATCAGTGACAAGGTGCCTGGCCACGACAATGAACAGTGGTGTTCGTACCTGAAAAGGCAGAAAGCCCTGGCTGAAGAACAGTTGGCATTCAACCCAGTCGCTGACATGATCGACATCGGTCACCTGAAGCGCCTACTGAATGAAGCCAATACAATTGCCCAGCAAATTTCGAATGGTGAATCCGTTCAAGCCCATGGCCACCAGCTGTGGGTAGATGAGAATACTGGCGCTGTCCTCTACAAGAACCCGGTCGGGAAATCGGGCATCTTAGGTTATGGACTGTGCCGGACCAGAATCTATGAGTTTATGGTTGTCGTGCAAAAAGATCGGGCGTTCAACGAACCTGAAACACCCGTCGCCCCAAAATAAGAACCTGAAGAAAATACCGTTTAGCTGGCCCGTAAACCTCCCAGCAATTAGTCATCACCATGGAACAACAAAAAGAAGACCCGCACGGTCTGCAAGACGAAGCTGCAGTTTCTGAGCCGCCGAAATACAAGGCCCCCATATTCTTTAGCATGGACGTGGCCAATGACCCGTCTGCATCTGCAGCCATGGCAGCTTACGTCGTAGACAAGATGAGCCGGGACCCGAACCAAGCAATGCTGATTCGCCAGCATTACAACGTGGACACCAGCCCGATTCACTCCCTGATTTCGGCATGCGATGCTGCCCTGCAGTACATTGCCCATTTGCACGGCCACGTACCGGCCATAGCGCCGCTTTCTACAGCCATGACATGCAAGGGCCTATCCGACGCGCTGAAGCCCTTTAAATCGCGCCCTGGCGTCTACGCAGACAAGAACATCGTGGAAAAGCTGTTCACCACTCCTGGTTGCGCCAAAGAGGGTGAACGCTACACGCCGGAAATAGACCCTCAAGAGCATTCGTGCGAGGGTAATCCGGAACAAATTCGCTGCAGCAGCATGTGCGGACAAGATGCCTCCCTGCCGGCCCCGCCCGACTTCGCTGTCGGTGTTGTTGTTCCTTCTCCGCATGGCATACCAAGTGACTTCCATGAGCACGAAGCCCTATGGCGCAGCTAGCCTGGTCCACTAACCACACTTTCAGGTTGGGCATGGGATGCGGCTGACCGTCTGATTGCACTGTAATCACACCAGCCTTGCCCGACCCGACCGTCCATCCTTCACAGGAAATGCCTATGCACATGGTTGACCATCTGAAGTTTCTCATCGCGCCTCAAAGCGCTCTGCCGAAAATCACGGTTGAGATGGAGTACAAGGGGAACGAGGATTACGACCTGGTCGTAACGGATCCGACCTCAACCCACATTGTGGCCAAGGGGAAAATCACGGTCATGCCAAGTGGTGTGCACATGCATGAAATAGAAGTGGCCGAGACGCATCGCCGGCGCTACTACGCCGCAGCGCTGGTATTCTGGCTTCATCAGGAGTATCCGAGCGAAAAGATTGTGCCGGTGGTCACCAACATGGCTGACAGCTACGTGCGTGCCTTCTGGAAAACCATGCGCGATTCCAAGCTGCTCACCGGCTTCATCAAGTCGGACATCACACCTACTGACTACAAGCGTGAAATGAAGCGCTACGGCCTCTGATCAGCCCTTGCCAGCCCAAAACAAAAGCCCCGGGTTCGCGGGGCTTTTTGCTGCCTACGCGGCAGAGAACCCTAAATGCAACGGTACAAATCTGGAAAAATTCAACCCCTGACTTCTAAGCTGCCTACACAGCAGTGAACCTAGTTCAAAGACAAAGCCCCTCGCATGGAGGTTTCAAAGCTGCCTACCCAGCAGTGAACGCCATCATTTTGCTAACCAGATACCTGGGCCATTTCAAAGCTGCCTACCCAGCAGTGAACTAGAGCAGAAATCGCTCAAACACAGTTCAGGCAAGGATTATACCGGCCTTGCACTGAAAAACCCTTTTTCTGGCACATCATGAAAACGCATGACCAAGCCTACATTTGGCACATGAGTTATGTCCGAAGAACTACGACAAATTCCGGACAAGTAGTGCTGCCTTCCCGGCAGTGAGAATGCTGGATGCTGACTCACTAGGGTACTTACATCTTCCAAGCTGCCTTCCCGGCAGTGAGCAGCAAGTCCATTAACAGCAGATAAACGTAGTTTTTCCAAGCTGCCTGCGCGGCAGTGAACCAGATCGGGGGGTTGAGTGAGTGCGGTGACGATTGCAAAGCTGCCTACACGGCAGTGAACAGTGTGTTGATTGGTATTGATCTCGCTAACGATTTCCAAGCTGCCTACCCAGCAGTGAACTAGAGCAGAAAGCGCTCAGACTCAGTTCAGGCAGGGATTATACCGGGCCTACCAACAAAATCGCTTTTTGGGATAAATCATGTAGAAGTGTTTACAGCCAAGTCATGCCCCAACCTGATTTGTTCCGCAACGGTGTGGTGCTTCTAATTCAAGTCGAGTCGCTTGCAGAGCACATGGAAAACAGTCGTGGTGGCAATCATCGCTGCAATTGCAGGGACCACCCCATACTTAGCAAGAACGGCCATTGAAAGCACCACTGATATACCGAGATCGACCAGCATGACGACACCTCGACGCTTTCTGGCGCTTACCTTGGCATCCAGTTCTGTCAGTGTATCCATGCTCTACATTCCCTTCCCTGTTTGTATTTGACTCACCTTCAAGTCCATGGCAAAGCGTTGCCGTCCTAACCGCCGTTCTCCACAACTTTGGCTACAAACTGGTCAAGCACATTAGATACCGTGCGTACCTCATCGAGGCTGAGCCTTTTCGGCACTTCAATCGTGAGTTCAGCAGGGCGATCAGTCAGCAAGACCGCATGCGCTACTCGCTTATTCTTGCCATTGATAAGAGCGAAGGCCGTCACCATCCCCCGAACCTGGTTACTGGGGGTGTCAATAATTGTTACATCAATTGTGGTTTTCATCGCTACTCACTGATTAGTAATTGTTGTGGCATATTCTAACTTTTGCAGCGAGGTAAGCAAATCAGGGCAGGACTCAACTGGCTTGTGATAACCTGCCCACCTACCTTCCCAGTGCCTTCAGACAGAAACTAATGCCTGTTCGGCAGCTTTGATTTAGCCCTATGAGGTAGGCTTTTTTCCCCAAGGTAGCAACCGTCTTCCCACTCCCCTTGTTTTCTTCTTCGAGCTTAATTACATCAGTAATAAACGAAGTATTGTTCAGCAAGACAATGACGCGGTCTTGCCTGGCGCTGCTGTTTATTTTGTACGCATCTACAGTACTCTTGCCTGTTACAACATCGGTCAGGTCAGCAATTTCCCCATAAAGAAATTCCTTCGCCACTGCATCTTGAACGGTATCCCCGAGAATATCCGCATACTGAATGAAGGTATTTCGTCGAGTGAACAAGCTGATTTTCTGCTGATCCGCATTTGTTGCCAGTTGAGGTAGCGATACTTTATCGAAATCATCCTGGAGCTTGAATAAGGCAAAAATCCCTGCAGCACGTTTTATCGGTGTGAATTTCTTGTATGCAATGACCTCTTCGTTTTTCTTCCACTCATTGTTCACAACCAGCGGTTTATTGTGAGTCAGAGTCCTGGCCACCGCCGAAACATAGGCAGAAAACTTGATCAACTCAGGTGATGGCTGAATGTCTTCGGCCAGCGAAAGTGAAGAAATGGAGGTTAGTAACACTGCGACAACTGCTCTCTTGAACATGGCGAAATCCTTGCATGCCGGTGCGCATTAAAGTGGCTTCATGTGTCCCGGATTCGGGAACGCAAAATGACAAATACCTGCTCTAGCACGTTTACATGTACGATCCGGATCGACTTATATCAAAAAACCCCGCATCTGCGGGGCTTGTTCGGTCAATCAGCTAGTCGAGGACTCGGCATCCAGATACCTCTGCCTGCCCTGCAGCCATTCCTTGTACTCGGATGTTTCCATGTGCCTGGCCATGGTGGTCAGCCGCCCACTCCACTCGTTGAGCGCCTTGGACAGTTCCGCATTGCCGGCGTCCATCTCTGTACGGGCCAAGGCGTCTGCTTCTTTGGCCTGGGCAAGCCATGCAGCGGCACGGGTCTTGTGGAAGGTGACCATCTGATCATTGGGCACGCGATCCTGAACGTGCGCCGGCTCCGGATGGGCCGCTTTGATTCGTGTAATCGCGCCCCCTACCTGCTGAAGAAGCGATTCGAAGCGTGTTACGGTCATTGAAAGTCCTCTGCATGCACGGCCGAAAATTTCATGAACTTCATGGCAACCCTTTTGACAGTAAGCTAAGGCGTGCTAATCGCACACACCGCATGAACCACGACCCGCTGAAAGTGCAGTGCGTTGTGAATGCGAATACTGTCCAAACACACCTGTACATCGGGGCTGCAATTGTCGCTGGGAATTGAAGCGCCCTGAGTCTCTATGGCACGGAGTAAATGCTCACGATCGACGGGCAAGCCGCTCTCTTTAAGAGCCACCGCGAATGTAGTGATGACCAAAGCGCCAAATGCACGAAACGGCTCAACGAGCTGCAATTCATCGAACTTCTCAATAAAACTCTGCACCTCAGGCGGTGGATGCAAAGACGATTTCTTAAACATAGAAGCCCTCAGCATTGGCCATGGCGATTACACCCCTGCCTTGCCGGCCGATTGCGGCTTCAACACCAGCCAGAGTGCCCAGACGACACCAACCGTCAACAGCGTGACAATGGATGCAGCCATTGCGTTAAAAATCGGCATTGCGGCGCGGACTCTTTCAACGACCATTGTCTGGTCGCAGTCCACAGCAAAACCAAGCATTGAGCGCAAGACTGGCAGGGCAACAACCAAAAGCCCACCACAGATCATGCCCCCGCCCATATCCTTCTGCCGCTGAACCTGGCTTGATAGCTTGAGGATACCAATCAGCAGAAGTGCAGCAGCAATCAATGACAGGGATGGACTGACGAAGAAGCTTTGAGTGTTGGCCCCTGACGCACTGCAGGAAGGCATGGTGAGAAGATTCAGCATTTAGAGGCATCCTCCTGAATAGTTGGCTTGTACAGCCGGCCGGCATCTTCCATCAGCTGAATCTGCTTGGCCCTTTCCTGCCGCGACCAGGCGATAACGGGAGAGCCAATTTCGCGAGGTCGCTCTGTATTAGTCATGATGGCCATGCTCACGTCCGCGCTTGTGGTGTAGTCGCTCGGCTCTGCTGACGATTCGCATAACGTCTGGCGCAATGAACAAGCACATGAGTACAAACGCGCCTGGAATAAACATCATGCCGAAGAAGCTTTTAATCAGTTCATCATCGGTCAAGCGTCGAGCGAAAATCTCTTCAAGGGTAACGCCCTCTGGCAACCCTAACTGAATGCCCGCGAGGCTGAGCATGAGGAAGAACAGTGAAATGCTGGCCTTGTACTTGCCAAACATCACCAGTACAAGTGCCAAAATTAAAGCCCCGATCTTGATTGTGTTAATGGCATCCACGCCATCGGCCCTTTCAGATGGATTGCAGGAATAGGTGCAGATAGCGCCCAATGGTCATTGACTGCTGCTTGAAGTCTTGTCCAGCCGGTCTTCGGAAGTTAGGTTGAGCGCATTCAGCGTCCCGGCCATCGCTCCATCCCGTAGCTCACCGACCAGAAGCCGGTCAGGCTCAAATTTCATTCGCAAAAGCTTACGTGCCGCCTCGGCGAAGACGCGCTGGTTCGTGCTAGATTGTCCGGCCTGGGTATTAGCATCGGCACTAGCGTTACCCGGGCATTCAGCATTGATCATGCTCTGCTCCTTGTTCATGTTCTGGTCCTTGTTCATGGCAATTCCCCACCCCCCATGCCCAGCATCAGTAGGTAGGCATTCGTCCGCAAGCGATCAAGGGCGTGACGAATCGCGGTCTCTCGATCATTCATGTACCGCCACTTGGCGGTGATGGCCGGATAGCGACCGCAGGCGGGTAGCGTTACGGAAGTTGCTTTATCAGCCTCAGCCTTCACGGACTCGGTGCATTGATCAGTCGCCCCGGCACGTTCAACAACTATCACCGGTGCGCCACCCTGCCGGCCAATCACCAGCCGGACGTTGTTCGCCTCGTCGGTGGCATCCCACAGCGCTTTCGGGCCTTGTGTCACGCGCAGAGCTGCAACTTTGCCGCCGGTCTCGACGCCTATGATGGTGTCGCGCACATCACATGCCTGCATGTCTTTCGTGTCGCACCCGGCCTGGTCCAGCTCGCGGTCCACACTCTCGAACCGGCCACCGAAAAGCTGCTGGTGTTCCACCCGCGTAGTGCTGGCACACCCGGCCAACAGGCCTGCCAGCAAGATGGTCGGCATTACCCTACCCATGCTTTTCATTGCACTCTCCAAATCAGTTGTACTGCCTGTGCCGACAGATATCAGGCCTGGCCACAGAAGTCCTGACCTACGCTGCAGCAAATACCGCCACGTCGCTCAACTTGCAAAGCTGTCTGATCAGGAGAATTAAACCTGGCGAACTCGCTCAGTTCATCGGCAGGCGCGGCACAACGATGACTCTGGACTGTTCAGGCTCGCTGCCCGCCGTGATTGTCCGGATGACGATAGCGTCTTCGCCCCAACTTCCGTTGTGCCCGGCAGATGAACCGTGATCAATCGAAACCTCAATCTGCTGATCTTGTCGAGCCAGCAAGAGATATGGTCCACCACGGGCACCAAGGGGTTTGAACAACCCTGATGAAAAATCCACTGAAGACTTCTCAACTTGAGACGCTGCCTCTTTTAGTCGCGCAGCACCCTCTTCCCGGACCTGGGGCGGAACCTGCATATCCTTGAGCAGTCGTGTCGCATAGGCGTCAAGGCCCGCGATGAACAAACGAACGGCGGTTGAGAGATTCGCCTTTTCAATCAGCTGAACAAGCTGCTTTTCATCACCTTGCCAGCCGGCCTTGGTCAGCGCTTCAGCCATTACGGCTACTGCTGCATCATCAAAATTCATGATCAGCCTTTCCGGATTCTGCGATAGGCCTCGATATACTGATGCCAAAAAAAAACATGCTGAAAAAAATGAGGACGAAAAAGATAAGAACCTGGAAATACGGATGGGGTATGTCCTTGATCGGCTTTGCATACATCGACGCAACGTCAGCAAGGGCTAGAGGCAGAAGACTAAAGGCAAGCAGATAACTCAATGCCCGCATCTTGGGGGTACTGCAAAGCTTTTTAATGAGCAGGGTTACCACTTCTTTTCCTCACTTGATTCGTCAAGGCGGATGCCTTCAGCGTGATGTTGAGGATTATAGGGACCGGTGCGAGATTGTCATTTCTTTGGCGAAATCATACTGGGCCTGCCTACAGCGACGTTATGACCGGCACCACGCCATAAGGCCCATCGGATCCGGCCTGGTAAAACTTATGGTGCGCAGCATAAGTCACCATAACTTCACGTTCCTGACGAATTTTGGGTCCCACTACCCCCAGATACCCCGGGGAACACTTATCGATGTATTCAGCATGGTTGTACACCGCCCGCTCACCCCCGCCTGGGCAGGGAACACAGCAATGATGCGGCTATTAATGCGCAGGCCGTCCCGCTCACCCCCGCATGCGCCGGGAATACCGGCAGTTGGCTGCCGGAAACCGAGATGCGGTCCGCTCACCCCCACTCGCGTGGGGAATACTCTAGTTTCCGCGAGGGTCCTGCTGCCTCCCTCCGCTCACCCCCGCATACGTAGGGAATACATGGTGTCAGGCTGTCTTGAAGAGCGGTGTCACCCGCTCACCCCCGACAGCGCGGGGAATACGCCGGGTGCAGCAGGATTGTTGCGGGTCTGTCCCGCTCACCCCCACTAACGTAGGGAATACATGAAAATGCCATTAGGGAAGCGATTGATGGCCGCTCACCCCCGCTCTCGTGGGGAATACCTTTAGCAATCCGAATTCGGCAAGCGCTAGGGCCGCTAACCCCCACATGCGCGGGGAATACGGCCGCATCGGTCGCGCTGTCTGCCAGAAAAACCGCTCACCTCCGCATGCGCGGGGAATACGACGCAACAGTAGCGTAAGCTCTGCGTGCGAACCGCTCCCCCCCCCCACTTGCATGGAGAATACGCGTGCACAAAGCCATGGTTACACCCTAAATACCGCTCACCCCCGCGTGCGCGGGGAATACCCGGCGCGGTGCACGATGGAGGCCACCAGCTTCCGCTTACCCCCGCTTGCGCGGGGAATACGGAAGCAGCATGGGCAAAATCGTGAAAGCAGACCGCTCACCCCCGACTGCGCGGGGAATGCTGATAGTCAGCGAGTATAGGCATTACATTGGGCCTGTCATTTTTTCAGCAAAAACATGTATTCAATAATACCCGGGCTCGCCTGGCATCAGCCAAACAGGGCCGTAGGTTCCTCTGCACGCATTCGTGATTCCCTTTCTGCTTACAGATAACGATGTCAGCTGACCCTTCTCATTGAGCTGGTATGAAAGAAAGGGAGCACCATAGGGACGACCATCCTTCGAGACTTCGGCATAAATCTGTATCTGTGGTCCGGAGTTCCTGACCTTGAAAACCACGGAATATCCAGAGCGAGTTATCTCACGTATGGAGATATAGATCGCATTCTCCAACGGAAGAACTCGGTGATCTGGGTGATGGCATTCAATGCTTACTGTCAGCACTCTACGAAGAGTCTCAGGTGTGTCGGCCTGGATACTCGCTGAGTATTTGGCTTGTAAGTCGCGGATGTTTTCTAGCCGCTTCTGGGTGCGCTCAGCGGTTTCCGGCTCTTCTTGCAGATCCTTCTTCCATTGCTCTTCGCTCGAATTGTCCTGCGCATTGTTCTGGCTTGGATGCAGAGGGGGTTTCACCTGGGGAACACCAGCCATTACCTTGTTGTACTGGTGTTCAAAATCGTACTCTGCGATGGTAGAGATTGTTCTCTCTGTGACCGCCGATGATATTGCAGGCTTGCTGTCTGGTTGACCGACCTGCAGACGCAGCCTCTCTTTGACTGGGGCCAATTGTGGGATTAACCGATCCGGATCATCACCAGCATACTTTTTCTCGAATGCTTCAATGTCCTTGAGCGTTGATATGGCCTGGAAATCGCCAACGTATTCAGTTCGGGTGCTGGCCATTGCGTTCCCGGGCACGAGGGCAATGGCGAGTAGCATCGCCGCAAGAGTGTGTTTCATTGGGTAAGTGTTCAGAGTAGAAAATAAATTGCGAGGGGCTAGCCGGGCTCGCCTGGCTTCAGCCACATGGGGCCAAAGGAACCACGACTGGCATTGAGCAGGGCATCACTGGTGACAGCCACTGGTTAAAGCTCACCCCAGTCATTCAGATGGTAGTACAGGGATGGCTCACCCCCTTTCAGCCGACTTCGTCGATAAGCTTCCAGATCCCGGCTTGAGCGCCTACACAGGCTACGAATAGAACAAGTACTGAAATTGCGTACTTCATTGAGATTTCTGGTCAGTTATAAGAATGACGTATTGTCTGCCACACATGGAAAAACGCCAATCGAGTTGGCGCTTTCGTCTTCCGCCCCCGCAAGGCCGGGGAACACATCAGCACAGTCACAGCGTCGCTGCCATGGTTCCGCTCACCCCCGCATGCGCGGGGAATGCCGCAGTAAGATCCGCGCCCAGATCAATGACGCTCGCTCACCCCCACTCGCGTGGGGAATACTGCACATTATCGTCTCAGCACTCCGGGTCCTTCCGCTCACCCCCGCGTCCTGGGGAATACTGGGTGGCTGAGATTGGACAGGCCACTATCCGCCGCTTACCCCCACCGGCGTGGGGAATACAAGCGCACACCTTGAACGGGTCGTTTATGCTGCCGCTCACCCCCGCGACCTGGGGAATACCGACTCCTCAAACACCGCATTAGTGCAGTCCTCCGCTCACCCCCGCATGAGCGGGGAATACGGCCGCATCGGACTCGCTGTCTGCCAGAAACAACGCTCACCCCCGCATGCGCGGGGAATACTCCAAAATACTGTGCTAACAGATCCCAACACCACATCGAATGGTGCCTGGATTCACTCCAAACGTTGGTGACCGGCACCGCAAACAGAGCCCGCATGAAACGGTGCTCAACTAAAAGCGTGCGATTCCGGCGCAAAGCCGACTGAGCCAAACAATCCAACACGAACGCTTTGTACGACGCCGAATTGCCGTTCGCCCGTCATCAGGCATGAACCCACTCATACATCATCCCCGACAGTGGCGATCAGTTGGTCTTCTGCCGCCTCTTCTTCATCCGTCAACTCCAACCCCATGGCCAGCTTGATCAGGTTGGATATCAGGGTAACGCTCTCCGCACGGTAATTACCCGTTCCGATCACCGGGGCGTACCGCCCACCCCACTGCTCCAGATTACTGCGACTCCAATCGATGTTCCGCAATCCGGCCAACTTGTGCAGGTCTCCCTCTGGATTGTTCAGATACAGGAACTTCCCTGCCTTGGACACCGCAGCAACAAAGAGCGATGACGTATGGTAGAAATTGGTTCGCATATCAATAGCCTTCATCTCGCCCTTACGCACCATTTCCCACTCCGGAAGGTGTTGATCCACTGCCGTCCAGAATCGCTTCATTTTCTCCAGTGCCGGGCCGGGGTTCATGATCTCATCAAGATCCAGTAGCTCAATCAGGCTCTTTCGAAGAGCAGATGGCGAGAAAATATGATTCACCGCCTGGAGCGCACGCGAGTGCGGCGCGGTGTATTGCAGAAACATGGGCATGTCAGCAATGAGGTTGGAGAGGATGACATCCAGTGCATCTTCTCGTGAAATGCGCGTCTTTTTCGGCCTCGGCGCGGACTTGCGTCTAGGGGCTTGCAAAGGGGCTGGGGCTGGTGTTGCCTCTGCTGGTGCTTGTTGGTCCTTGGCTGGAGCAGGCAACTGATCACTGAGCATGACCGGTGAAGCAAAAATGCGAACGACCTTTTCAATCTTGCTTATGGAGGCTTCAACCATGCCAACATTACCGCCGGCCATGCGAATCTCGGAAGCCATGTTCTTCATTTCATTCGCAAGATACCGGATGACCTCGCAGGCCGCAGCTGGTGTGTAGAGCGGAGTCTTGCTGCTGGGTTCAAGGCCTTCAGAAGCAACTTTGACAATCTGGGTAGACATCAACTCGACCTGGCCCATTAACTTCTCAATTCGTTCTACCGCAATCATTACAGCCTACGCATCCTGCTGACATTCATGAAGAGTGGAATATACAACAAGGGTGACCACAACTCCGTTGAATCGCGAAATCATGACGGGCCTTTACAAGTGTCAATGCGACCTAGCTCTGTTCAGCATCGCAATCAATTCCCAGCTCTCGCTTGAGAAGGTCGCACAGATAGATGGGTAGATCCTTTCTTCGAAGATCCTTTACCTTGGAAAAAAAACCATGTCCCCACAACTGATCATTAGAGATGCGCCAATCAATTGTTTGCAGGCCGTCCAGCATCTCAATGCTGTAACCCTTGTCATTGTTATATAAGAAATGACCTAGCGAGGCGAAAACTTGCAGGAAAACTTGATGCGAATGAACGTACGTTTTGTGGAAATCGTAAACAGACAGATTGCCTTCTCGTACATCTTTCCAACCTGGCAAGTTGCCATCAATTGCTTTCCAGAATGCCAACAACTTGGTCAAGGATGGGTCAGAGTATTTAAGTTCTTCCTTGGATAGAAGCGCTTTAATTGCCATTCTCAATGAAGATTTTGAAAACAGGAAACGACGCTCTTCGCTCGGAAGATAATGCGGAGAGGTGTAATTAAAAAAAACTTCAGAGTGGACAACCAATCGTTCAGACAGGTTTTCTAGTGCTTCCGTAGTTGAATGCCTGCCATTCACACTTACCAGATCAAAAACCTCACCCTGGTTCTCATGCACATCCGCTCTCTGGCGCTTTTTACCCGGCGACACTTTCGCCCCCTTGCCCACCACAACAGTTTTCTTACTGATGGTTGTACTCGTGCCGTCCTGCCTTTTGCTGCCCCCTTTCGCCAGAACCTCCAGCAAATCACGCATGGGCCCTAAAACAGCTTCATTGTCTTCAGGGGTATTGATAAGTGCATCCGTGATTACAGATGCTTTTTCGGCCAGTTCCTTGATGTAATAACAGGCTGACTCAGCCGTGTAGAACTCACCGCCACTACTGCGAGAAAGGGCATCCTCAATCACCTCCAGCGTCTGGTAGAAGGTGTGCTGCAAGAGGGTCAGGGTGCTACCTACGTGGCTAGGATGTTCTGCGACTTTTTCCATTGCGTAACTCAGTATTCAAATCTGTTCAGATCATTAATTTAGAAATCGATGCCGGGCAGTCTGATGTCCGAGACTTGCTCAAGGGCAACTGCCGCCTGGTTCACGACCGCAGCCGGCAAGTACTTCACCCGGCTGGTGTCGATTGGGTACTGGGGCAGGTAGCTGGCCAGCATTTCAAAAACCAACTTTGACTGGCCAAGGTCGCGCTGTTTCTTGATTGGGTCGCGATCATCCTGCTGGGAAAGCCATGCTTTGTGTATCGCGAAGGCGCGAGGATCTGGGACTGGCATCAGTACAGGCACGCCATTCGTAGCCACGGTCACCACCTCCACCCGTGGGGAGTTGGCAAGCCACTGCAGACTCGGCACCTCAACCGCCAGTAAATCATCAGGCGAAAACTGAACCCTGGCTGATTCCCTCATGTCGGCCGGCGGGATAATCAGATCAACCATGAAGCCATTCTTGTTGACCGCCCTGAAGCTCTCATTACGCATTGGCTCAAAGGTATCGTCCACCTTGCGCAAAAGCCCGATTAGCCCTTCCTGCCCTAGTTTTCTGGCCACGATGGACAGTTGCTTGCGTGGGTCGTACAGCATATCGACATCACCCGTTGCCAGTAGGTCCATGGGGCAGCGGACACCAGCCATGGATTCATAGGCAAAGATGGCATGCGTACCGATCACCCTGAAGTCGCCGGCAGCACCGGCGCTATCAATACTAAGCAAGATTTCACCGACAATGGCAGGGAGATTTCCGAGCCGCACAGCACGATTGAGGCGGGCCTGCTCCTTCAACCTGGAGCCGATTCCCTTCATGCGCTCTTTTGCGCGCTCACGGCCGTCCATGAACGCTTCATACTTGGCCTGAGTCTCGGGAGAGCGAACACCCATTGAGCGCCCGTTGCCGCGAGAATCACTGAGCCGGACAAGATATTCCTTCCCCTTGCTCTTCACCCACTTCATCCCGAAACGGTAGCTGGCCACCTGGCGGGACACTTCGCGCCAAGCTTCGCTTAGTTGCCTCGACTCAACGAGGAACATGCGCTGCTGGTCGGTCAGCGGAATCATGGCCGTTTTCCTTTAAAATCGTGAAATATAAAATTACAGGAAAACCACTTATTGAACAATAAGCTACGCGAAGGATTTACCCAAAACGCCAGTCCTTTCCTGGGCTGATTGTAAGAAAGAATGGTGGTGGTGCTGGCGACTCCTCCGTCCATGGACAGTGGACTCTCAAGAAAAATGCAGGGAAAAAGGTCAAGGCCGAGCTGCTAGGCCAGATTTAAGTCACCCATTGCGGTCATTCTTTGGCTTCCATCACCCGCGTGAACGTGGCCAGCAACGATCGCTGGTGGCACTCGCCGAGATAGGCTCGCCCTTCCTCTTGCAGGGTGACACGGCCGAACGGAAGCTTTGCGACCACTTTGAATACGCGTTCTGTTCCGTTGGCTTTCCAACGACTTTTCAGAGGGACTGCAGCAGGTTTTCCTTGCGCCATCGCATTCTCCTCAACGCTCGGGCATATCTGGCGTCTGTCCAGATCGCCATGCTTCCATATCATTCGACCACTTAAGCTCGCAGGCATTGCAGGTGGCCGTACCATCACCACGGTCGTAGTAGTGCATCTCTGCCAGCGTGAGTACGGCGTGACATTTCCTGCAAACCGGCTGAATGGTGATGGTGTCGGCCATCAGGCAACAGCCTTGGTCAGCAGGCCCTGCCCGATCATCCGCTTGGCTGCTCGCATGGCAGAGATAAGCCGCTTACGCGATTCACTGGCAACCCACTGAACAGCTTGTACCATGTCGGGACACTCCCATAGTTGAATGTCAGGTTAAAGAGAGACCACGGCTGAGTGCGCCTCACGAAGTGTGCAGCGCATCGCAGTTTTGTAATGATTGACCGCATCGACGGTTTTTCCTGCCGAAACCAGCACCTTACACTTGGCGCGAAGGGAGTCGATATCTACTTGCAGTTCAGCAGCATCCTGTCGGCGCAACTCGGCCAATTCGGCTTCAAGTTCAGCAATGCGCGCCCGGCGCTGTTCAGGGGTAAGAGTTTGCATTACGAGCCTACATCCTGCCGGCTTGAGCTATAAGCATGCCGATCAGTTGATTGATTGGGGGTACATCCTACCCTCCGACCTCTGCAGTTAAATCCGCCCGAGGTCAAGCCAAATTCAAGGCTTGATTCGAACTACAAAGGTACTGGCTCAGCATATTTTTGGCCTTGGCCAACGATTCATAGGAGAGTTCGATTCTATTCAGCGGGTCGAGATCAATCACATTCAGCCAGTGATTGATTTGCTGCGAGACCTGACCTGCTTGGCTTGACTCAGCTGGCACTTGCTTCAAATTCGCGAAGCAAGGCCCCTGGATAAACTTCCCCAGCATCTTCTGTGCGATGGCCAGTGATTCATTTGCAAGCTCGATTTGGTACGGTTGATCGATATCCATTGCACCACCCAGTAGTTTTATTGCTTGAAAGCGTATTGTGATCACCCCTCCGCCGAAGTCAAATACTGGGTGGGATCAATGCCTGCACAAGTCCGTCGTCGATCTGCGCATTTCCTCAGCCAGACCAGCGTGAAGCATGGTGACCACCTCATGGGCGTAGTATGCACTGCTGCCACTAATCTTCCGACTGCATCTTCGCAAGGTGCCGTATGCAACCAGCTGGTCGAGGGCGCTCTTTGCCGCAGAAAAGCTGATTTGCAGGCTCTTGGCTACGGCAGGTGCCGTGACGAAGGGCGACGCCAGCAATCCGTCCAGAACCTTGCGAATGCTGGCATGGCTACGCGCCCGCTGGGTGGTTTCCCACTTCGCACGCAAAGCCTGGTACTTCACAATCAGTCCGCGAGTGTGCCGGCAGTACGCAACGACGCACTCAAGGAAAAGGTGAAGCCATGGCGTCCAGTACATTTGAATATGGGCGGCAAGCAACGCGGAATAGTATTCGTCCTGCCGCAACTGTAGGAATGACGACACATAGACCGGCACTTCCTGATCGGCTGCAAACATCAAGGGCACCAGCATGCGCCCCACCCGCCCGTTTCCGGCCAAAAAGGGATGAATCGCCTCAAACTGGCCGTGCACGACCGCAGTACGCATCAAGAGCGATGGTTGCATCTCGTCATCGAAATCCCACCGCATGAACTTCGTTAGGTCAGTCAGCAGTGCCGGAACCATCTCTGGTGGAGGAGGAATAAATCGGGCCTCAGCAAACGAGTGGCCAATGAAGTTCTGCTCTGTCCGGATCCTCCCTGGCGTTTTTACCGGTGACCCGGCCATCAAGACGCGATGCATCGCCTCGATGAGAGGGATGCCTATGCCCTGCACTCCATGCAGGTCAACGTGCTTGCGGGCCATGGTGTAGGCGTTGGCACAGTCCAGTGTTTCGACTGCATCATTCTTCCTGGCTAACCCACCCTCCACCGCCCCGTCCAACTCATACATAAGCAGGCTGGAAAACCCGGTTATGCCGCCCTCCATCACACTGCTATCCACTGCCTCCCGTAAGGTAAGCAGGCGCTGCAGGCCCTCTGCCTGCGGGAACGCCTTCAGATCAGCGGCAAGGCCGGCCAGTTCTTCCGCTGCCGTGGCAAACAGGGATTCGCACCCGGTGATGTCAACGAGGTGCGGGGTTACGCACGGTACAACGGCAAAAACACCACCACAATCTGGAACGGGCATGGCAGTTTTCTGGAGGGAAGCATGAAGATCGGATTTTCGCATTAGGGCCTGTATATCTACCGTGCCATCCAGATGGGCACGAACCTTGCCGGTGGCAAGAAGAAAGCAACCTGAATCGCCGGTACAACAGCAATCAGTAGTGCTACCCAAGTGAGCCTGGTTGCGATTAGTACGCCTTCTTCAACTGCGAATACGGTAGCTGCATACAAGAGCAGCACGGGCAGCATGACCACCACCCGACCAAGCACCGTCCAACGGCGCTCGACGCCTGACGAAATCTTAACCGGGCAACCCGCATTTTCTTGAACACTGCGCTCAATCATTCTTGGCCTCTTCATAGGTACTGGCTGCACTATCAGGGAAGCAGAGCTTTCGACAGTTCTCCATAAAGGACTGGGGGCTGTCGGACAATTCAAACCCTCCCGGCTGCAGCATGGCGCGGATTTGAGACAGGACCTTGGCATCACTCGCCCCTTCGACTGCCTGAGGCAGAGGAGAATGCGCTGGCTTGGCAGCTTGCTTCGCACGAATTTTCTCAACGACCGTCCAAATTCGTGCAAGCTCGGTTTCGCCACAAGCATGCATATCCAGCTGCTGGGCAAGGCAAAGCGCGGCGAGGGTGACCATTACCCCACCCACCTCTTGTTGCTTCTCCCCGATCGGCCGGCCAAATACGTAATCGACTAGCTGGTGTGCCTCACTCTGGGTGCAGCCGCAGGCCTGGACCAACTCAATTGCCTCTTCCAAAAATCTGTGATTGCGCTCAACGCTATCCGCAGAAATAACCGGGCCGAAGCACGCCTGCATCCACGGCTGCACACGCGCCTGGAAAGAATCCGGCTCACCGTTCCTGCTCATGGTTTCTTGCATATCTATTCTTTGGGTATCTGTAGCTACAGCGAATCGGGGATGTCCGGATGACGCCGCATTGCTCGGTCATGCGAAACAACCTGCAGAAGATCATCAATGGGCAGATGTCCCGACCGTTTGATCAGGACTTTGACGTGCCGCGAACTGTAGCGGCACAGACGGTTAACCCTTTTCATCATTTTCTGGATGGTCGCTATGAAGGCCGGAAGCGATTTGCCCTGGTCGAGGGATTGCTTCATGGAGACATTCATTAGCTCGTGTGACAGCACGGACTTGCCATGGGTAACTGCTCCCAGCGGTGCAATCACAACCTGGTGGCCCATCTCACGCTCCACATCGTGAAAGTTGAAATGAAACGGGGTGGCCGGCATCGTAAGACTCGGGAATGCGCTGTGTTCAGTCATTTGGCTGCTGTTTCCATACGGGCCTTGCCAGCCTTGAAGCCACTCAACCAGTCCTCTCCGCGCTCACTTCGCTCCGGGTAGGGCATCTGCCCTACATCAGAACCCTGCTGGCCTGCATCGAAGCCAGCGGCGTACGGGTCAGATTCCACTTCATCACCAGCACACTGCATGTTCTGGATAAAAATGCGCTGTTGTTGTTCAGTGAAGCCGTATCCAGACAAAAGCACATGCATCTTGGCATCCGATGGGATGTCCTTTGCAGGCCGCTTGAACCAGCACCCGGCCTTGCGTCCTTGAGCGGCAATGCGCACTACGGTGGCAACCCAGTCAACGCCCTGGCTGGTGGCAGATTTCAAAGCTGGTTCATCAACGATCTTGACGCCGATCTCGGCCAGCTGATCGGTAAAGTCCTGGAATGAAGGCATCGAAGCTCCTTTGGTTGGCGTATAAGTGGTGACCGGCAATTGAAAACGGCTACAGGCAGTGCAGAATCCGGGACTAAGGCCTTCACCTGAATGACCGCACCAGCGGCAGACGCCCTGGGCAGAGTTTGCTGAGAGCGCGGCACCGGCAATGGCTACCGAATTCGCCTCAGCCCCCAACGCAACGATCTGCTGCAATGCCGCAGCTAGTCGGTCACGTTCAACCTCGACTTCTGCCTTGAGTTCGCCGGGGGTCTTCCCTTCTTTCCTCTGAATCGTGACGTTGAACTCGCCAATCTCTGGATGCACCATATGCGCTTCCAAAAAGTTAATTGCGCCAGAACCGACGAACTGGCCGGCAAAGCTCTCAGCAAGCATCTGGCAGGCAAGGCCGCTCAGATGCACCCCAAGCCCGTCCCCTACCGGCTGCATCGCCCCCAAATAAGCTTCTTCTGCTACATAGTCCGACAACTGACGACCCAGCATCTGGCCAAGTGGGATGTCCTTACACAGGTTCCAACTTGCCGCCAGCCTGGTTGCGGTCACATTGACACCATCAATGTTGCAAATGCCGTCCACGACATCCGCGACAGGCCGGCCAGTGCAGTCGGCAGAGTGAAAGAGGGAGTCGCCCTTAACGAAGATTTCTGGTTCTGTCATGGCCATCCTAGAATTGTCTAGTGCGCGGGTGAATTAAAGTCCAGAGCTAGACCAGATCAACCCGCTCGGTAATTTGTTCAAGCATGGTCTGAATCTGCTTTCGTGCATTCTCAACTGAGAACTCGCTGACATCGGTAAGGCTGGAGAGAATGCCTTCCAGCTGAGCGCGCACGTCCCCACAACGTAGCTTTCGCGTTGCCAGAAAACGCAGGCATTCGGCGATAATGGTAGGCCCGACACTCACAAGAATGTCATCCTGGTGCGATGGCGCTTCATAGCCCACAAAATTGCACAGCCGGCGCAGGCGGGCTGCAAACACTTCAGTCTCGCCCTTGGAAAGAACAAGGCCTGCCGGTACGGGTGGGGCTGATGCCTGATCACCGGATTGGCCAATCTTCGTCCATGTGGCTCGGGTCGGGTCCCCGCCGTCACCCGCCCCTGCACCTTGCGACGCCAGTCCCGGGTTGATGAGCGGTTCAAAGTTGGCCAGTGCCATCTTGGCTTGTTCAATGCGTAACTGCTGCTCAGAAAGCAGGCCGCGATCACACCCGGCCAGATTCATGATTTCGTACATCTTCTCGGCGTCATCCTTGCACCCAACCAATGACCGGTAGAGTGCTTCCGCCTTTTCTATGACTGTATTCATTGCGTAGTCCGAACAAAATCCTTCAATGATTGCCCATGCCTCGACAGGATCGTCGCCTGGAACATCGAAGCCAGAAAAATCGTCAAACATCCATGCTGTGAAGAGCGAGTAGCTACCCTGGCAGAGAAACTGGCGAGGTGCCTGGCTCTCTGTGACGCACAATTCCTGGGGCGGCAGGCCAACCTTCGAAACCAGATTCCACTTGATCTTGGAAGGCGGCGAAAAAGTTCCTTTGCTCACTTAAAATTCTCAGCAGTTTCAATTTCCCGACAGTACCACTAAGACAAACCAATGCAAGCAATTTTCATCAAAGAATTCAATTCCAGCTATTGTTAATCTTCTGCTTTGCCTGATTTTGTGCTTTTTTTAATCATTAAACATAGATTCAACATTAAAAGCACCAGCACCCTTCAGACTAGGCAACTCTTGCTTCTCCAATACAATTAGCGCCAGCTATCCTTCATCTTATTCCGTTCCGATTCATTGACTTTGATGTCCTTCAAGCCTTGCAGTATTAGTGCCTCATTAATGTGGCCAAGATAACCCACAAGACACTGCTGAACTGTCTCTCGGTCCAATTCAGTATCAATCTCAGGCTGCAACCTCAACACTTCAATTACGCCACTAGAAACTTCAATAATTGTCTTTTCGAACGGGTTTTTGCTATACCGACCAGCAACATTACATTGCCATTCACTCGCAACGACCAAGTCATCACCTCTTTCGGCCATCAGATCGCGGCCTTGAAACTCATACTTTCCTGCATGAATACGTAAAATGCCTTTTATACGCTTATTAACTTCAACTCTGACTTTATCATCATGCTCATCATTAGCATGGTCATAAAATACAATGGCTCCAGCCATACCAACAAACGCACACCCAACAAATCCCAATAAAAGATAATAAAGAACATCGGAAATCCCTTTTTTGGACATACATACCTCTCAAATTAATATTTCAAATATATAGAAATGAATCCAATATTATGGAAAACACTTCTGCTAACCATGCGTTCTCCATGGAATGAATTTGCCCAGCAATGAGGACAAGCCGGAGATAGCCTGAGAGGATGTTTGAGCAACCTTGCCGGGCACTGCTGCAGGACTTCCAACCTTGCTGATCGGCGGTCTGGCATTCCCCAAATCTCCAGTCCCTGACAGGAATGGCTCTACGAGCGCGAAGATTGATGATTTCAGTGACAGGTACTCAGACATGCCGGCATCCGTAAGCACAATCGTGAATCCCCGGGCAAGTGTCTTAAGTACCAGCGCTTCATTGGCCACGACAACCGGAACCAGTACCGGCTGACCGGCACGGCCCGTGCCGTACCAGATCACCCTGGCCATGCCCGCTGGTGCATCCGCTTCCAGATCGAGCCGAAATCGCTCCCAGAACGGGACATCGCTTGCCGACGCGCCAATCATTGCAACCTGGCCGGCGGCAATTCGGTGAACGGCAGTGCATGCCCGGCAACGGTAGAACGTCGGACGCAATCCCAGAGGCCAAGGAATCGCACCCTTCCGGCCACATTCTTCGCAATTAATGGTGAGTAGTGGCTGGCGCACTGGTATCGCCCTTCTTGATCACCACCACCGGTGCCGAGGCAATAACATGTGCCCCGTTCTTTAGAGTGATCACACAAGTAGGTGCTTGTTTCATGCATGTGGCGGCATTGTCCAGACCGGTCTGATAGCCCATCACGTAGGCCAAGTACCCCACGACGCCCCATCCGCCAAGCATCAGTAGCGTGCCCAGCCCATCGAACCCGTCGAAGCTGCTGATGTCATCAAGCATGACGACGCCCTTTCTTGCTCCGGCTGGCCGGGAAGGGCTTGGCACGCACAGCAGGGGCGCGCACGGTTGCTTGGACGATATCAACCGTGTCTCCTAAAACGTGCACCAGTTCGGTCACCGCAACACCCTGCAGTCCGGCGCTACCTACTTCGGCTACGATCAGGTGTGAGCTTTGCGCAGCATCCGCCTTATTTGCTGAGCCGGTTTCTCTTTCAACTGATGAATGTTCTGACATGATGGCCACCTATGGGAATATGACGGGGCAACGATAGCTGACTGGAAAATCGCGTCCACTTTTCGGCGAAATCATGACTGCCGTAGCATGGAAAAAGCCCCGCTCCAGATGGGAACGAGGCTTTAGGCAAATGACACGTTTGATTGAGTGGTCAGGTTTTAGCTTCGGACTCTCTCAGAACCTGGACATCCGCCTAATTAGCAATCGGCCTGGCCTGCACTGGCATCCGCTCCCAATTACTTGAGAGTGCGCAGGTTCACCACGATCTTTTGAGCTTCCTTGCTGCCTGGCGATGTCACATAGAACCAAGCAGTAGAATTAGCCCCGGGGGTTCGAGACTTTAGGACCATCACATTTTCGATAGGGTTTAATTGTGTGAACGCCCAGTCCAGAGTATTCGATGCTACGGCTAGTTGGTATTTCCACCCTGCAGGAATGCATACATCCGCGATTTGCCCAGCCTTGATATTGATCGCCCCGGATTGCTCCTGACCATCAGCAAACCGAAACGAGCATTTGCCGTTGTATTCAAGCCGCTGAGTCGTACCTTCTTCATTCGATTTAAATACAACCTGCTGCCATTTATGATCGATACAGATTAAAGGCTTCGCAACATGCATGCTGCTCAGCGTATCTTCATCTTGGCATGACGCATGCAACTTGGCTTCTTTGTACTCAGGCACGGGATTAGCTACGGGACCAGCACTCACACCTGCGCAACCCATGGCAAGATATGCAACAGCGGCTATAAGTAGTTTCTTCATTCATTTCATCCTGTTTGATTGAGTGTCGGTATGCCAATCTCACGTCAGGGCGTAATCACCAAATAGGTATCGTCACCCTTCCCCACGCGAACGGATCCATCCTGCTGCCTGGCAATCTGCATTGCATCGCCCACGACTGGCGGCCTGGGCTGTGTCTTGTGCTTGGGCACACTGAGGCTCAAAGTGGCATCACACTTTAAGCTCTTAAGTGTGAGCCGGAAGACCATGCTTGCCTCTTCCCTTGCAGCTACACGCCACCGCTGGCACTTCGCCATTTCAGCAAAGCCGGCATAGGTGACTTCGCTATCTGGCCAGTTATGGATGTGCAAAAGCGCCGGCCGTGACTCTTTGCCGATCACTTCCACCATGTGAGGTGTCGGGAAGCTGACAACTGCATACGGTCCGTGGGCAACCGACTTGCACTCCGACGACGACCCTGAGTCCATCATCAAGAGGACGGCACCTTCCTCGCCGGTTGCAAAGGCGCATTGGCTGATCGTCAGCAGAGTGATACCTGTCAGATGAAAATAAAAACGAGGCAATCCAGATTCTCCTTGCCAGTAAGACACTCATCACGCCTCAAGAGATGTCGGGTTCGAGGCAGACTCTAGCAAGCCCGGGAGCATCCCCAAAATGAACCGCGAAATCACGACGAAGCCGAAATGAAAAAAACCCCGCATCCTGGAAGGAGTGCGGGGCGTGGGGTGTGATGTATCAGCTGTTAATTCGCTGCAACAACCGGCAGCGCGGCCATGGCCAGTGCTTTGACCTTGGCCATAAGATAGGGCTGCTCGTTGACCGTTGCACAAAGCGCGATCGCCAGTTCTTCAGCGGCATCATGGTGATTTGTATTGATGGTATCGATGAAAAGCACGCGATGGACTTCCATACGCTCACCAGCGGTGCCATCTTCAAAGTCCGCGGCGTGGTGCAGTTCCAGCGAGATATGCTTCTCGGACGCATGATAGTCCAGACGCAAGTCAGCCGGCGCTACGTCCTTGATGTCGAAAAAAACAGCATCGACGGTCGCAGTGTCCGAAGTGGCCACTTCAGGCGAAACAAGAATGGCAAGGTCAACCAGATCGACAGTGGAACCATAAATACTCCACTCACCATCCCAGTCTTCAACCAGCCATTGATTGGCATCACCGGCGGCGCGACCAAAGAGGCGCACCAGTTCACCAGCAACCGTCCAGAAGATCATGCCGCGTTTCAGATGCTCACCATTTTGACTAGAAAGTGGCTTCGCACCTTCACGCAGTCTGTG
This sequence comes from Aquitalea sp. FG25, assembly GCF_057809375.1. Taxonomy (NCBI): domain Bacteria; kingdom Pseudomonadati; phylum Pseudomonadota; class Betaproteobacteria; order Neisseriales; family Chromobacteriaceae; genus Aquitalea; species Aquitalea sp. FG25. The sequence goes on along the minus strand of NZ_JBMDJV010000003.1, from coordinate 215,080 downwards.
CTCTTGAACTTCAACACCGATCGCGTTGAAAGCAGGGCCAGCGGATGAAGCAACAAGCACCTCCCACAGTGCAGTCGTGAGGTCTGCCGGGGTCCATCCATGCTCTTGCCAAACCGTTTCATAGCACTCCTCTGCTTCAGCATTCAGCAAATGCTCGTGAATAACAGAGCACTTCACCACGATCATGAAGAACGAATCGGCCAGAAGATAGGCATCCTTGCTCATGATCTCGTAGCCGACATCCAGCGGAGCACGATTGGGGTTTACAAGGGCAAAACACAGCGCTTCTTTGATATCACCTACGGGTGACCCTTGTACGCTTTCAGCCTGAGCCATGACGCCTGCAGCGTCGGTAACTTTGGCAAAAAAGGTCAGAACTACTTCTTTAGATTGAGTCATGAAAGTTTCCTTATGGACCATTCACCCCATTTGGGAAGAACGGCATACGGGCAAAGCCCTGGTTGAAAGAGTCGCGTTGTAGCGATCGAGAATTGGCGTAACGTTGGCCCCGATTGGGGCCGATGAATCACGCTGCCTGCTGGCAGAGTTTGAGGATATGCGGTGGGATGGGCGCGAGCACCTTGACGCTACGCACGATGGCAAGCGAAGCATCCGCGTCCTGGGTACTGGAAGCCCACTCTGCTTGGACATCTTCTTCGGAGATGCCTATGCAAGTCGTAATGGGCTCTTCGATACCCGGCATGTCAGGTGAGCGGTCTCCGGGGTGAATGCCGGTCGAGGTGATTGCAATGACAACAGGAACCTCCCCGTCGTCGCGAATCGTGTCAACGTAGTACTCCAGCACGGACGGTGAGTCGGTCCAGTAGGATCCGGCCTTTAAGCCTTCTCCAAGAATACTGGTCAGGTTCTTGATCGAGGTTGCATGCCACCACGTCGTCGCATCGAGATCTCCGCGCCATGCCACCGCAGTGCGGGAAGCAAAAGCCGTGGCCACGTCGCGCATGATGGCTTCGAGGTCCGATGAACGCAGCTGGGCAAAGATGTGAATCTTCCCCTTCGCTTGGTAGACCCCAACAGAAGCCTTGAAAACTGCCGGCGTCCCTTCCCAAGAGACAAAAGCCTGCAGATAGAGATCGGGAGTCAGATCGCGAATAAGCGTGACATAGGCTGCACCGCATGAATAATGCTCAATGCCGCTAACCTCAGCTCCGCCAGCTAGCCGATTGATCTGATCTTGGGTGACTTGGGGGTTCGTCTGATTCATGATCATTCCTTGAGAAGGACCATGCCCACCGGGCTTGGTCCCGATGGGTTAACGAAAAGTAAATGCGCAGAAAGCGCGATGCCAGATGGCATGAAGAACTGTCAGTTTATGATGCCTTGGACTGCCTTGGCAAATACGTCGTAATGCTAATCAAGTCCAACGATACTTCTGACAGCAGAGCCGGTATGGATGGCTTCGGTCCCTGCCCTCACTCGTTCAAGGACAGCTGATCCCGCGACATAGTCAGCCCGATCCTCCAGCCATCCCTGGATAATTCGTGACACCAGCTCTTCCGGCAAAATGCCCTCGCGAGCCGCAAGGTCACGCAATGCTGACTCGGCATCCGGTTCCAACTCGATGAGCACTTCCATGGTCCTATCTCCTACAAGAATCAGCCTGCAATACACATCGACTCGTTTGGGAACGCATTCTGATGACCTGCCAATCACGACGAATCGAAATGAAACAGCCCCCACCGATGCTGAGTTGAATCATCGACGCGACGCCTTCAATCCTGGAACGCACAAGAACACACACCTAGAACCATGAGTCGAAAGACCATAGCAATTTCTCACTCGGGAAACGTCGCATCGATACCTTGTGGCTTTACCTAAAACTATGTGTTCTCGCGCTCTGCAAGCCGCCTTGCCAAAGCTTCTGGGTGGATGCGATAACGCCCCTTCTCTAAGCGCTGGGTGTACTTTTCCCATGTCGGCGAATGCTCTCCGGTCACCAGTTCTGCATTGGACAGCAAGACACCAGTATAAGACTCGCTCACATCGCGAAAATGCTGAATCACTTCCTGTCTTGTCACTACAAGGCCTGTGCCGATTTCTCCATCAAGCACGGCATCAAGCAAACGCTCTCGCATGGTCATAGCCACTCCTTAGTGTTGGTCATTGGTACAAGGTAACATGAAGCCAGAGCCTGCTCCTGGCAAGACTAACTACGCAGGCGCACCCCCACTCGCATGGGGAAGACTCTTCAGCGATGTATTCCGCTTCAGCGTTTAAGGAAACACCCCCACAAGTGTGGGGAAGACTGTAAACGTATAATATAAACACTTAGACAACGAGAAACACCACCACTCACGTGGGGAAGACCGGTACGCGCCGGGGATGCCCAGCGGGAACATAGAAACACCCCCACTAGCGTGGGGAAGACTCCCGGCCCGGAGGAGATTTGGGCTTGCGAACGGAAACACCCCCACTCGCGTGGGGAAGACTTGGCCGGCGAGAAGTAGTCGTGCCGATGCGGGGAAACACCCCCACACGCGTGGGGAATCCTTGCTAAAGGCAATCGAGAAGAATACAGCCCTGGAAACACCCCCACTCGCGTGGGGAAGAAGCCAACGGCGACTTGATCGTCGTCGCTGCACCGGGAACACCCCCACTCGCATGGGGAAGGCGAATCGCACCACAGCGCAGAAATGCGAATCTGGGAAACACCCCCACTGGCGTGAGGAAGACACTTATTTCACAGAAAATACCTTGTGGACGCAAGAAACACCCCCACTCGCGAGGGGAAGACAAGAGCCTGTTTCTCAAGCTGGCCATGATCGAAGAAACACCCCCACTAGCATGGGGAAAACTGGTGTATCCATTTACGGGTCAAGAATGGCGACGAAAAACCCCCACTCTCGTTGGGAAGACCATCTGGCGCTTTTCACGTTCAAAGTTTAGCTGGAAACACCCCCACTCGCGTGGGGAAGACGCGGACGTGTTGCCAGCGGTGAAGCTCTCGAAGGAAACACCCCCACCCGTGTGGGGAAGACCTGATGATGGTTGGAGGCCTTCGCTACACCCTGGAAACACCCCCACTCGCGTGGGGAAGACACCAGCATCTTGCGACCACACCCTTCCTACTCCACAAAATGATGTGGAAGTCAGGATTTTAGGGGTTCTACGTAGTCCTCATGCAGGATGGTCACTTTCCGGTCCCCGTACAGCTTCGCAGGCCCGAACCGCAGTGGCACATCGGTCAGAGAAATGACCTCCCCGTCATGCTCTCCCTGCAGAATGATCTTGGTGCGGTGCTTGCCCTTGGCTTTCGCAAAGTCCTCTGCACCGGCCAGCGCCGCTTCCGCTGAAGTGTAAATGCCCTGGTAGATGAACTCGGTTGGGGCACACGACTTGCGGCCCAGATACAGATCCCATACTGGGTTCTGCAAGGCCTCGGCCACCTTGTCTGCCATTCCGGCCGGCACCTCAAGAGCGACGGCAAAGGTGGCATCTTGCAAGTACGACCGATACGTCAGCTTCGCGCCACCGCCAACCGCCTTCTTGCCTTCATTCGTGCGCGGAATCAGAAGACTCTGCCATGGGTCTTTGTCGTCATAGGCGCTACCGACCATATGGAAGTCAGTCATCACTGATTGACTGACTTTCTCTTTCTCATAGGCTGCGACCTGGAGGTCAAGCGGTGCGAACTCCGCCAGCAGTTCGCACTGCTCACCACCGGCACCGAGGGCGCAGCACACAAGGCCCATTACTCCGGACTTGGTGGGAAATTCCAGCGTGTCGCGCTGCCAGAAGCGTGAGTCATGCCCCCACGACTGCAGGGACCCCTCAAGCCACAAAAGGATGTAAGCGTTCGCCATGTCGTTCACTTAGATGTGCTTGACCAGACCGGCGACCAGGTCGTCAAAGGAGAAGCCTTCGTTCTCACCCCATTCGTAGCTGGCAACTTTGCCGAAACGGCAACCAATGAGCGCTTCCTTCTTGTCCAGATACGATTTGAGTGCCTTGATGCTGGGCGCGAGGTAACCGCCATCGGCCTTGACCGGCTCATCAAAGGGTACTTGCAGGCGCTGGCCGGTACGGACATACACGCGGGCAAAGTCCCACGGCGAAGCGCCGGACATGGTGGTCTGACGTGCCGCCGGCACCGCATCAAAGATCGCGCCGAAGAATGCTCTTACTGCTGCCTCGATATCGGCACCTTCACCAAGCGTGGACTCCAGTTGGGCGAGGTCGAGGCTGATATAGCGGTAGTAGGTGCCAGAAGAAAACTCGATAGCGCCCATGTGCGACGAACCCTGCTCCTCCGGCTTGTCGTCCAGCGCGGTGAAGAAGTCCTGGTCTACGACTACCTTGTGGGTGGTGATGGCATGGCTGAAGCTAGAAGCGGCCTCGACATTCATATCAACTGCCTTGGCGACCATCCGGCCAAAGAGTGCGATATCCAGTGCTTCAAGTGCCGGGTTGATGGCTTTCTTTGCCACCTTGGCCAGTTCCTTGTCCTTCATCGCAGTGGGATCGAAGTCCTTGGACTTGGCGAATTCCGCAAAGGCATCTGCTTCTGCCTTACTGAAAAACAGCAGCGTGTTATCGGCCAGCGCGGTGGCGATGGCTTCTGCGCATGCAAGCGCCTGGTCTTCGGTGGCACCCACGGCTTTCAACGATTCGGTCACCACCTCGGCGACCTTCTTGGTCCGGATGCCAAGCTTGATTCCGGAGTCATGGAGTGCAAGGCGAACCTGGCGCTTCCAGCATTGCGAGGACACGCGGGAGCGGTTTACGCCGCCGACAATCGCGGACTTCGGGGCACCCACATCGTCACGGTTGAGGCAGGTAACGGGAAAGGATTGCAGGATGTGCAGTTCGATGATCTTTTTTTGCATGGTCATGGCTCAGATTACCTTTGAATTTACTTTTGGATTGGGACGATTTTCAGCAGGCCGCACCCGAAGGCTCGCCCCTTGCCGATACCGGTAGAAAAAGACGTTTTGAATTGCTCACGGTCCTTGACCGTCAGAACGCCAGCCACTTTCACTTGGGCCAGCGTGACTTCCTGCTGCTCTTTGCTCTGGAAGCGGACCACATTGACGGTGCCAACCTGGAGAGACTGACCGTCTACCTCAAACCCCCAGCTGCTTACTGCCCGCTCGGCAAACCATTGGGCAATTTCTGCCGCGCCTTTGACTGGCACCAGCTTTCTGGTTTGACCATTGCGACGTACCGGATTGACCGTCACTTCGAAGTGATACGTGTCCGCAGACAGGAAGTGGTCAGGAATCTCTTTGATGACCACCCGCCCGTGTCCCGACTGAGTCTTCAGGCTCGGTTTGCGATTGGACAGCAGCAGGATGCTACGGCCCTCAGCCGTGCTACCCATGTCTGCATACTGGAACCCGCTCTGTGCAGAGGCCTTCTTGTCCTCTTCCGTGCGGGTATCCTCGAAGAGGCCATATACGACCCGGTGCAAGGAATACGCATCGGTCAACTTCAGGGCGGCGCACTCAGCAAGCGTCAGGTGCAAGGCACCTGCATAGATGCGATCAGACATCAGCCTTCTCCTCAGGCTTGTCAGCCTGGCTAGTGGAAGAGCGGAAGAAGGCGGTGGCCCACTCTGCCTTGGTCTTTTCGGTATCACGCTCAAAAAATGCCAGCTGTGTCAGCAGCTGTGCGTAGTCGAGCGGTTCTTTCACCCGGCTCTGGATCAAGCGGATCATCGGGCGCAGCACCATGCAGACTTCTTCAAGGCTGTCACACGCGAACAGGCGTCTGAGGCGAGCAAGCGCGGGATCAGACTTGCTATCAGCCTTCACGTCAGGGAAAGAGAGATACAAGGCCTTACCCAGCGGGAGCGTGCCGGTGACATACTTCTTGCCGCCTTCCACCTTCGTCCGCGCAACCGCCGCGCAGATCAGCTGGTATGCCAGTCGGGGGCTTTCGAATTCCAACGGCACCCCGAATCTGACCAACGTTTCCCAGCACTCATGGTGGGCTGTATCTGAGTCTGCCCGGCGCATCCTGGCAGCAAAACCGGTGTCGCGCTCACAGCGGTCGATCAGATAGCTGACGAAGGCCTGGAAAGGCGATTCTTTTTTTTCAGGGGTGCTCATGCGACCTCCTTCGGAAGAAAACGTGAAAGGTTCGGTTTGTTCTTGGCCCATGCCGCGATTTGTCTTGCGGTGCCATTGGGGCAAGCCTGGTCATAGGTGGCCATGGCGGTAGCGATGAGCCGGCGACGGAGTGAACTGCGCAGTGCCTGCGCTTTCTCTGTGGTATCGCAACTGGCCACGATGTCCCGCTTGAATGCCTCGCAAGAGCGCCAGTAGGAGGCCAGCGCTTTCTGTGTCACCGGCTTGGCCGATTTGCTGTCATTGCCCATGTCCTGGCGATAGTGCGATATCGCGGCGTACAAAGCCTTGGAAATGTCTTCGGTCGCTTCAAGCGTTTCGGTGAGCAAGAGAAACCAATCCTCTCCAAGATTGCGGGGACAGATGGGCAAGGTCGAGTCCACATAATCATCCTGGCCGGAAGCGAAGTGCTCCCCGGCGTTTTGAGACAGACTCAGGCCGGCGGACCAGATGGTATACGCCGCTTCCTGGCCCTTGACCCGCTCCACAGCCATGGAGAGCTGCAGGGTCTCGACGCCACCTTTGCCAGAGGAAGACAGAAAGCTCAGCAGGGAAGACAGCTCACGCCATGGCCGCTTGTCAGTCCGGGTCCAAAGCACCCTCGGGTCCTTGCCACGACGGTCAATGGATATGGTCGGATCAATACCGCCCGACTTGTAATCCGGGTGCTGGATACCTTCGCTGAAATGCACACCTTGCCCGTCCTCGGAAAACAGGCAGAAGCGTGACAACGGCACCAGTCGGCCCATCAGCGTCCTTTGAAGCGTCTGGGCAACCGGGCAGCACTCACCTGCCGGCATTTGCTCCCACGGTGCAGTGCCGACACCGTCCGGATACAGGCCGCAGGCTTTTACTCGCGCCTCGGTGAGTTGATTCAGATGGAGCGTGCCAAGCAGCGATTGAGCCATCAGCATGGTGTGCAGATAGCCACCGAAGCCGGTCGCGGGCCCAGCCTTGCCACTGGATGGTTTTCCCTTTTCGTTCTTCTTGCCGTTATACCCCGGCGTCAAGGTCACCGAGTTATCGACCTTTTTACCGGCAAGAGAAAATGCCATCTGCTGAACAAGCACCACGGCCTTTTCGGCATCCGAAAGTTGATTTTCAATTTGGCTATTCATCACGATGGTCGTGTTGCCGGTTGCCACTTCCGGCGAAATCGTGCCGAAGCTCTTGACCTCTGCGTGATGAATAGCAGGCATCTGCAAGAACGGCTTATCACCGTACAGATAGAAGCGGTCATGCCACTTCACCAGATAGTCCCGGACATCCTGGGCCAACTGATCGACTGACTTCAAGCGCCAGTCTTTCTCACTCTCGACCGGCGAAGCGGCCTGGACGATGGCCAGCAGAAGCTTCATGACAGCCATTTTTTGGGTAGCACTGCCACCGAGCGCGGTCAGACTTGCATCGGAAAAGACTTGCAGCAAGCTGACTCGCCCTTTGTCTACGATGGGTATCCACGGCTCATCGATCAGGTTGAAACGATTTTCCATTTTCAGTCCTTGGTAAGGATGACCTGGTATCCAAGATCATCGGAGTACATCGAATTCTTCTTTGGGGATGCCTGTTCGGACAGTCCCGACACCCGGCCATCCGGTGCCACAAGGCCGATGCGTACCTCGGCATCCTTCTGCCCGCCATGGCCCAGATAAAAAACATTCCCGAAGCCATGCTTGAGAAGATCAAGTCTTGGGCTGGCACCCGGGGCATTGCTCGGTCTGAGCGTGACTGTTTGCTGGTGAAGTTGAACGGCGATTTCACGCCATGCCCGTTTTGTCAGCACAGACTTGTCCCTGTAGATCCGCACTTCTGCGCCATCGAGCAGGGTCAGCATTGCGCCGTCACCCAGAAGATCGATCTTCCTGGTCAGCAGGGTCTCAATGCTGTCTTGCTCCACAAGGCGGGTAGTAGCTGGTGTGTCAGGCTTCTCATTACCAGTCGTGGCCAAGGTGGCACATGCGATACGTTCCTGGGCCTTGCGGCCCAGACGCCCGCGCTCACCTTCATCCAAGACATGAAGCCACCGGCTCATGGCCCCGTCTTCGGTGCGTTCCGTGTAGGTGGATTCAACCAGTTCCCGGATGTCACCTGGCAGAGCGACTGACTGCCGGCAGGACATCACTTCGAGGCTGCGGCAAAGCACGTAGGGAGCATAGACAAACGCGGACACGCCAAACTCGCCTTTGGGGGCTTGGATTGCGGCATCCAGTTCGGGGGCGAGGATGGTGACCGACCGCGATGCGCCTTGCGGCCTCTTCGTTTCACCATGACGCCACAAACGGCCGAAGCGCTGCAGCAGCATGTCCGTAGGGGCAAAGCGGGTAAACAGGTAGTCGGCGTCGATATCCAAGGACTGTTCCACGACCTGAGTCCCGACCAGTATCCGGCCACGCTCGTGGCGGGCGGTTTTTCCAGCCTTACCGAAGGTGTCTACCCAGCATTTCTCATTCTTCTGCCGGTGGGCCTTGGTAAAGCGGGAGTGCAGCAAGCCGCAGTCGATCTGCGTACCGGCCACCATGGTCTTGAGCCTGAAATAGACATCCTGGGCGGAAGCAACGGTGTTTTCCACCCATAGCACTTGCTGACCGGCCTTCGCTTTCTCAACTGCCAGCTGCAAGGCTTGATCGTCTGACCGTTCCCACTGGATGCCGACCTGAGCGGAGTGTTTCGCCGCGGAGACCTCTTCGACTTCGACTTCCTCCACCAGCCCATCAGCACCCGAAGCGGTGATAAGCGGATAGCCCGACTTTGCGGTCACCCCACCGACCAACTCACCACGACGGGATGACGCCAGCGTGGCGCTCAAGATGATGACCGTTGCGCCCCACTTCCGCAGTTCGGAAACAAGCTGCTTCAGGATGGTGCCGGTATACAGGTCGTATGAGTGAACCTCGTCCAGAATCACCACCTTGCCGGCCAAACCGAATGCGCGCACAAACCCATGCTTGACGTTCATGACGGCCATCAAAGCCTGGTCGATGGTGCCGACTGCCGTGGGTGCAAGAATCCCCCGCTTACCCTGCGCAAACCACGAACCACCGGGCGTGCCTTCCTCGCCCACTTCCGTATCGATAAGCCATGCACCTGAATGCAGCAGCTGGGTACGGTGGGCAGACGAAAGGCCGTCTGTGATGCGTTCAAGAAAAGGGGTAAAGCGTGAATGCACTGCGTTGGATGTGAGCTGTGTCGGCAGTGCGAAGTAGATGCCCGACGCGCCGAACTCACTCACACACTTGTAGGCTGCGTACAGTGCAGCTTCTGTCTTACCCAGTCCCATGGGCGCTTCAAATACATACACGCCGGGGCCTTTGACCTGGTCGATCAATGCCACCTGTGCGGGGTGAGGCTTGAACGGAAACACTTCATCGAACGACAGGCCTGCCTTCCAGCGCGGCTGAAAGAACCCGGCACTGTCCAATGCCTTCGGAATGAGTGCTTCCCAGCTGGAAGGAGGATCCTCGAAAAGCTCGCCAGAGCCAATCCAGTCGGCAACACACACAAGTCCCGCCCACAGGCGAACAAGTCCCGAATCAACATCGGCCGGAAGAGTCTCACCCAGCGCCTGCGACAGGTCATCAACCAACCGCACACGCTCGACCTGCCATTCGGGACCACCGAAAACCGGACAATCACCCCACACACTATCCGTAGGCGGGCGAAAGCCGTGATGCTGGCCAATCGCTTCGGCCAAAAGTGGGTCGATGCCCATCGACACGGCGGCTTCCAAGCTCACACCAGCATGACCACCCCAATCGCTCTCGCGGGACGGGTCCATACCAACCGGCAGGGTCGATTTGCCTTGGGGGTCATAAGCACGGCGCAGCTTTTCGTAGAAGTACGGACTCACCTTGCCCAGATCGTGCAGCGCCGCCAGCAGCGCCACGCCAGACGGAAATTTTGACGCCAGCGATACAGGCATCCTTGCGATCAGTGCTTGCGCCACCTGCCCTACGATAAGGGTATGGGTGTAGACATCCAGCCCACGACAGACCACACCGTCAACTACGCGGGTCTTGGCCGGGCACTGCCTGGCGGGTACTGCTTGCTGCGGCTTGACGGCTGTGGGCTTGCGACCAAACATGACAAATGCTTTCCGATAAGATGGCTTGAATCTTAAATATGAATAACAGTTTGTGCAATTCGAAATCGCAAAAAAAAAATGGACCAATGGTCCACTTTCAAAACACCGGGCACATCGCCCACACCCCCACTTGCGTGGGGAAACACCGACTCCCTATGACTAACAAGGAACACCCCCACTCGCGTGGGGAATATGAGAGACGCTGACTGATGCCCAACCAACCATGAGAAACACCCCCACTCCCGTGGGGAAGATATGGCCACGCCCTTGCTGGACGGCTGGTGCGGGGAAACACCCCCACTCGCGTGGGGAATATGAGAGACGCTGAGTGATGCACATGCAACCATGAGAAACACCCCCACCCGCGTGGGGAAGGTAGTCAGATCTTGATCAGCAGATCACTGAAGATAATCAAATTTTCACAAAACAGGCCAAATATAATCAAATTTGCATCCGGATAACGAAATTTTCAGCAACACCCCGATTCCAAACCATCGAATATTTGTGATGGCGCTTGCGAAACATTACGGACCCAGCACACATTCTGCCGATCTTGCTGCCGATGTTTTGGCAGCTTAAAGCTTGTATTTACAGCAACTTACCAGCTTGCACCGTAAGAATTTTGCCTCTATTTTGCCGATCTTTGACGCAGGGAATACCAACTCGCCGTCATGTAGCGCCCCGTGCCTGCTCACTAACCCCCGCTTTCGCCGGTAATACTGCATACAAGTACCAAATTGGTAAAAGTTTCCCCGCTCACCCCCACATGCGCAGGGAATACACGCCAGCTGCATGGAGTACTTTTTCTAAACGCCGCTCACCCCCGCATGGGCGGGGAATACCTGAATGCACTACCAATTCAGTTGCAGATCATCCGCTTACCCCCGCGTGCGCGGGGAATGCTAGGCTGGCAGCGTAGTGCGCTACTAAGTCCGCAGCTCACCCCCGCATGCGCGGGGAATACGTCTTAGTATTGAACTACAAGTTTTGTCACCTACGCTCACCCCCGCACACGCCGGGAATACGGTAAGCGCTGCACACGAGTCATGCTACAGGCCGCTCACCCCCACAAGCGCGGGGAATATTCCAGCATTTTGCACTTGATGACAATACGAACAACGGATCCCGACTGAATCAGGCACCAACTTCCAGCTGGTCGCAATTGAACCGGTCCAGTATTTGGACAACCTTGCCCGTGTGACGAACGATCTGGCCGGCTTCATCGTACTGTTGAATGGTGACCACCTCATCTACGGCAGGAGTGCCCTCAACCACAAAACCACTCGTCAAATCCGGCCCTAATTCAATAGCCACAAACACCTTTTCCATACTCACCTCCTACGTAAAAAAGTTACTCCAGCACTAATCTGAAAACGAACCGACCTATCAGACCTGAATGGCCCGGCTTGCGAGTTCTTCAACCTGGGCTCGCGTATACCCAAAGTCCCATATCGTTTGAACCACGGGAAAAACCGTTCGCGTGCCCTGCTTCTCTGATGCGGGCTGCAGGCCGCGAATATGACGCGCCCACGCCCTTGCCATGACGCGACCGAACACCTCTTTCACGGACACGTAGGTCCATTGCGGTGGCACTGTGCTGTCGCTCATATAACGCGACACCTGCTCCATCACATCACGACGCTTCCGGCCTGGCGTAGTGAAAGCACGGATGACCGCCTGGCGGGTAACGACCTTGCCTCTGGCGGTCTTCTTCAGTGACCCGCGCAAGGATTCGCAGTACTTCTGATTCACAGCAGTACTCCAGTTAATCTTGGTTGCTAGAAAGAACTGTGCGGACGCTCACTTCGATTGCCCGGTGTCGCAACGAGGCGAGCCGCGCATCCAGCGTGCCCGCCACAGCTCCGGGGCGGTTCTCTTGAACGCCAACGCCGTTATCGTCGATGACCAGCGCGTCGATCCCGGCTTCAGCCAGAGCGCTGGCGATAAGCTGGGCAACAGTGGACTTGCCACTCAGTTGCGTTCCGGATATTTGCACCATCAGATCAGACATGCTGACTCCTCACACGAATGCTCCTCGCCCCGGCAATTCACGGAAGCAAGGCGGGTAGATAATTCGGGTTCCGGCAGACGGCAGTGAACCGACGCACATCGCACCCGACATCGACAGGCCTTGCAAGCGGGCTACTCTTGCGGCCCGGTCGCGCCTGGCGCTCTGCCTTGACCGGCACCCAGACGGAGCACATTTCATCCCAGCGCAGATCTCCGGCTTTCACCACGCCATCAGTGACCATCACATGGCCCATCGGCATGTCCTTGGCTGCATAGGCCAGTTCTTCACCAAGATTCATGCCGTACCTCCAGACGTTCGTCATTTTTGTATAGCCGCGCCTGGCGCAGCGCTTCTGCACGGTTCGCACGCGCACGTTCGACACCAGCCGCATCACCGGCGATCTTGGCACGTACCAGTGTATGGTTGGCTCCCCGTGCGCCCTTGGCCAGCCATCGCTTCATGTATTCCGCGTTGGTCATAATGCCTCCTGAGTTGGTTATTGGACATAGGCTATCCGAGATGGACGATGTTGCAAGTCCACGCAAGATATCTCATCGCATTGGATTGCTCTTGCCATCACTACAAATGAAAAAGCCGAACTTGAAGTCCGACTTTGCAGGATGCAATAAACTGGGTCTTATCGTGGACAACATCAAGTTTATTGAACATTTGTCGCCAACCACAGAATCAAGGTGTCTTTGCGTACCTGGCCAGAAGCCTGTTGGTCGCCCACCGCAGTGCGTAGCCAAACAGTACGCTGCCGGCCACAATCACAACTTCAATGCCCGGGCCGATTTGCGCCAAATCGATGTCATATTGAGGGGCAATGACGAAGTAGAAGCTGAGCAAACCCACCACCACGCCCATCAGCATTTCAACGAGATCGAGCCAGTCTTTCCGTGTCCAACTCATTGTCAGTTGCTCTTCGTGACGACGAACTTCAGCTGATATTTAGGCTTCGGCGGGACTTCTTGATTGAACGGCCCGAAGGGAATCAGAAATTCCTTACCTTCTGCAACGATGACATCCCCCTCAAGGCTTATCCTGGTGACTTGCGGCAACTGAACCTCAAGATCATCTTCTTGCTTAACTGTGTAGATAGCGTCAATCTCTGCCCTTTTAACACTGAACCCAAGGTCAATCTTGCCCCCCTTGAGAATGGTCGGTGTGAAGTTGAGCGTCATCCCTTGTTTCACCGCCCCCTGGGTTTTGACGACTTTATCGCCGTCTTTGGTTGCCTTGGCTATGTACGTCCTCTCAGTGGCAATTTCGAACGGAACAGCCGCACCATTAACTGTGTAGGTTTGCGCCATCCCCACCTCTTTGCCGCCCTCCATCATCCGGAAATCGACCTTCAACACCTGGGCCGGGTCAGCAGCGAATGCAGTGAGGGGGGAAACAGCCAGGATGGCCAAGAGCAGCTTTTTCATACGGTTTTCTTTCCAGTCAAAGTTTGGATTTCTGTGGTCATGATTCGGTACTGCGTGCTTCATTCCTGCTTCAACGCAGGCATCGCCAAACCCTTCCATTCAGCGATGTAGAGCAGCAACTGCTGGTCTGACACCCGGTTTGAAGCGAGGGCTTCCTTTAATGCCTGAATAGCAGCCTGCCCGAGTGCTGATGGAACGATCGACGCAAATGGATATGCGATGGCTTGGCGTGAACTCTCTCCCAAGAGCCTGACTGTTTCAGACTCTCCCCCAAAAAAACTGGCAAGCTCACCCCACCGCCCCGCCGGGATCCGATTGCGCGTAATCCACCCAGATACAGCTTGCTGAGAAACTGAAAAGTGACGGGCCATCTGATCGATAGACATATCCATTCGCAAGAGGTCTGCCTTGATTGCTTTTCCCAAGCCCTCAATGCCCGTAGAGGCTTGTTGCACCATACTCAACTCTCCCCTTGAATGAGCCGGCAGTACTTGAACCGGAAACCATGCAGGTACAAGACATTGTTGATGCCATCCCCATACAGACCATGGCCATCTTCCCGCTGCTTTACGACAAAGCAGGCCTGGTGCATCCACGGCTCAATCTTGTCGCCCTGGTAGACGGGGTCGGCAAAATCCCACGACAGCTTGTCGCCGACTGATACGTGTTTTCCGTCCATATCGACCAGATCCACCGGCGCTGCCCACTCGGGTCTGCCTCGCCCATTGCCGGGATCAACAGGCGACATCGCATGGCCAATACCGGCGTACTTCACAGCCTCGCGAATATCGGTCAAAACCAAACGCCCAAGCAGATGGTTGGATTCAGCAAAGCTTGATGCTGCAGCAAGAGCGTCCGGCACATCCGTAAGATCGCCGGGACCTGGGATGATGGCGAGCAGCCGCGCAGCCTGTATGTCCTCAACAGTCGTCGCAGAACTGATCAAGGCAACTACCTTCGCGAAGGTTTCGGCCTGAGCTGGTGTGAGTACTGCCTCATCGAAACTCGCCGGCGCTACGCTATCCGTTACTACTTGCCATCCCTCGGCGGTCAGAACATGCGGCACACCCATGATGTCTGTCTCGACCCGTGGCTTGCCATCGACTTTGCTCAGCCGAAATACACGTTCTTCGGTCACTTCCTGGGCTTGATTCATTTACCGGCTCCCTGCTGAGTCGCAGGCGGCAAGTCCGCCTTGACGCACACATACCATTCGAAGTCCTTCACCCGCTGACGAATCGATTCGCCAGCACTCTTACACTTTTCAGCGGTAGCAAATCTTGGCAATACAGCAGGACCTCCCGTCGATTGAGTGCCCATACTGGTTGCGATGTAGAAAATAAGAACCCAAGACATGTTCTGTTCCTGACTTTACTGCAGTGGATAACAAGCAGACTTCAACTGCGACTCGATACAAAGCTCGGAAGATGCTCCCGCAGAACGAGCTTTTTTCAGTACCGCTTTGTCTCCTACTGCGGCAGTAACCCCACCGTACACTTGGAAAGTTCCGGCCGAGGTAACTACCGATGTCGCTGTGCTGAAACTCGAAACATGAAGATCGACACTGACCACATGTCCGGCCGGGATGGTTTCATGTGCCGGCTCAACGGTGCCAACTCTGTGTGGGAAGAGTGAAACAATCGCGACAAGGACAACTACAAGAACCATTCCTGCCAGAAGTCGCCGGCTATACGTTTTCATGTGCACGGCACGCTCTTCAGGCGTCGCAGAATACAGTAAGAATTGCTGGTGCTTTGGATTCATCACTTGCAGGTAGAGTGACGCGGCGATGAATTTACGGTGCATCTGATCTTTGTCTGCGGGGGTCATAACGCCTTCCTCAGCCAGATTTTGTTTTTCTCTGTTTCTTCTGGCAGAAGAACGCCGTATTCCGCCTCATCCAGCAATTCCGCTTGCTTGCGTATCGAACTCTTGTCGCTAAATTCACCTTCGAAGAGGCGATAGAGCTTTGAGTGGTCATGCGCGCTAATCAGACGGTCTACAGGTGAGTACAACCACGACTTGTTCGCCACCAACTCGGCACGTCCCCGATCGATTGCCTCAAGTGCAGTGATGCGCAACTCTTCATCATCTGGGGTTACCAGCAATACCTCGTGGGCGAAGGCTGCACCGACAGTCGCACCCATCGAAGTACTCGACTGACTCAAGCCCTTCACCAGACATGCACGCCCCTCGGGTATAACCTTGCGCTTTCTGCTCTGACCGTCTTGCATCAGGAGTTGCCCGCACCCCACGATAAAATTGACATCATTCTTGATCTTGGTCTGGAAAGCGCTGTATTGGTGGGCGTTGTACGAATGCTCCAATTCTTCGGACTCCCTCCGGTAATCACGCGTATCGATCCACGCGAGTACCACAAGAACGATCATCAGAAACGGAATAACGCAGAGCTTGACCCATGCAGGTACATCGAACTTTGCAGGTGTGGACATGCAAATCTCCAGAATTAGGAATACAACGAAAACAACCACTCACTGGCCCGGTTGCCAGCAAGCATCGCCAGCCAGCCGGCAGCAGCAAGATAGGGACCGAATGGATACGCCTGGCCACGACCGATACGCGCCAGCACCATCAACACCAGTCCGGCAAGAACACCGACAACAGACGAAAGCAGAATGACGGTAGGGAGAGCAGCCCAGCCCAGCCATGCACCGATTGCGGCCAGCAGCTTGAAGTCGCCGTAGCCCATGCCCTCTTTCCCGGTTGCCAGCTTGAACCCCCAGAACATCAGCCAGAGGCTGGTGTAACCTGCGACTGCACCCAGTACTGCGTCCTGGAGCGGCACTGCGTGCGTGATGATGTTGAACAGCAGTCCGGCCCAAATCAGCGGAAGGGTCAGAACATCCGGCAAGAGCATCGTGTCCGCGTCAATGAAGGTCAGCGCAACCAGTACTGCGGTCAGCCCAAGAAACCCAACCATCTGGGCCGTCATGCCGAAGCGCCATGCCACCAGACCAAACATCAGCCCGGTAATTACCGTGACAACGGGCTCCCGCCTACTGACCGTGACATGGCAAGCGGGACACGCACCGCGGCGAAGCAAGTTACCGATCAAGGGCACCGAGTGGGCACCACCAACCCTGGCACCGCAAGCTGCACAGCATGTAACCGGAGAGAAAAACGAAATCGCCGGCCGGTCAGAAGGTGGCTTGCCAAGATAGTCATCGCACTCTCTCTGCCACCCCTGCTCCATCAACTGCGGCAGGCGATGAATCAGATGATTCAGAAAGGCACCAATGAGCACGCCAGCGGCAGCGCACAGGAGAATGAACAGTTCAGGCATGCTGTCTCGTCTTGTAAGCGGGGGGCATGTGGAATGGGGCAATCATCGTTTGATGTCCCCGTACGAAAGCAGGGACGGCTTACGGCGTGAGCAACCGCACATCTTGATGGGTGGCATCTCGCTCGACTTCTCCCATTCCGAGTAGTCGCCGTTCTCCTCCATGCGCTCCTTAACCACAGGCAGCAACGCCATGCCAACGCAGTGATGCTTGAGGATGGCCAGCGCACCGTGACAATCTCCACAGCGAATGACGTTGGTGTCGGCGTACGTGGGGCCGGCCACTACCTTCTTCGGTGCCGGTGGCAATTTGGGTGCAGGAACGTCCTCGACAAAGCCTCGCGGGAACAGTCGGCCAGACCGGAAATCAAGATCCGCAGTCTTGGCAATGAATTCGAGATTGGACCGTGCAGAGCGGACAGAGGAATAATGGTGGTCGATATGCTGGAAGGCCTCGTTGAAGCCAACGCCTGGATACTTGGCCACGAACTTGCTCAGCTCAAGGCATGTGCGCTTGAACGTGGTACTCGCCTCCCCGCCAACCTTTGAACCGGCAATGGCCTCGCGCATTTCATCGACCAGAACCGCGTGAATCTTTCTTGAATTCCAGTCGGCATAGCGGTGGAGCTTTTCCGGAACCACCACATCAAGCCGAGAATGCTCATACCTGCCGAGGGTCTTATGCTCGAATACCTCACCTGGCGTGATCCACCACAGGCCAATACCCTTGCTTCGCAGATAGTCGGTGATGAAGGAAATGCGTTGGGCCGAGCGCTGTGTAGGTGCCGGCACGGCAATAACGATGAAGTGCGCCTGCCCCAACCAAAGCATGGCCTGGGAGACGACATCAATGGAAAGCGATAGCTTTGTCTCGATGACCATGACCTTACGGCCCGACGTGCAGATCAGGTCGGCCCGCTTGGATGCCTGGTCCAGCTGCACTTCGGCAAAGCAGTCCCAGCCAATGGCCTTCATGCGGCGCATGACAACAGCTGCCAACTCTGCTTCGGACTTGAATTTCATGGATAGGGTCGCGTGTTGCATCAAAGAATGCGCACACTCTACCTATCCTCAGTTCTCAGTCCAGCGAACCGCGAAATCATGGCTGTAAATTTTGCAAAGAGATTTTCTGATACCAACAAAAAAAGCCCTTTGGAAAGGGCTTTGTCGGTTTGCATATACCTAAAAAATCTACATTAACTAGAACTTCTCAAACAAAAAGAGCTACTAAACCTTCAAAAACATCGAAGTCCTTTTTGTTAGCCGTGACCAATACACAATCATTCACTTTAGCAATTGCTGCAATCCATATATCATTATCCGACTTGGTTTGAAGAATTCGCCCATCAAAAACACCACCAGATTCTTCAGTTGCCGCTTTAAGCTGGGCCTTTTCCAAACCCTTTTTCTTGACAAAGTTAGCTTTGAATCGACCATATGTAGAGAGAACATCTTCATCGTTCAAATCAAAGTCAAGCCGAGGAAAGTTCTTAACGAAATCAATACGCAACTTGTTTGATTCGGCGTATTCCTCACTCCCGTTGCTTAAAGCAAAATGATACTCCGCAAGAGTTATACCTGTTATACAGAACTCTTCCATAGGTATTTGTTTCATTTGCTCACAGAACGAACGTTCTCTATCGTCCCTTGGGCATTCAGAATCTATAGTAGAAAGATAAATAATAACATTCGTGTCCAAACAATACTTAGGCATCGCCATTACCTGCAAAATCGTCTCGGATATCTATGAACTCAGAGGAAGACCTGAATGCCTCAATAACCTTCGGGTCTTCAATCTTCATTAACTTCATTGCATCGAAAAGAGTGCGAGGCTTTTCATCATCAGAGTCGCTTACCAACTCAATAACAATCCGACCCTTCTCCTTACTAATTAACACCTTACGGACATCGCCCTCAAAGGCTAGACTTTTAGGGATGCGAACGGCTTGCGAGTTACCGCTTTGGAAAACCGTTGTCTGCAATTTATTGATGACTGGCATCAGGTGCTCCTTGTAGGAAGTCTGCCGTATATACATCGGCAACGTGAGTATATACACCACCTGCGTGCAGTTCAAGGACAACCTGAAGAAGATCCAACGAAACAAGCAACAATCACTTCAGCCGACGAAACGCCACCCCATTGCCAAGATCCGCGCCGCACCCACTCTCTAGCATTCAATCTGAACCGTCATTGGCGCGAGGGAGCCCAAGCATCCGAGATTGACCGGATATGCAGAAGGAGCGCCACGCATGCCCTCCGCAACGCACTCTGTCCATCGCAAATACATCTCGCCGAAGCTGAGTGATATCTTACCGCTTGCTCGCTGCAACAGGATGTAGTCCTGTGCTGCTTGCTCGTGCTCGCGCTTCCCAACGCCAGTGACGGTCAAATGTCCCGCCTGAAGCACGACCTTGATGGATGGAGAAACATACCGATAAGTGGGATATGAAACCTTCCCAATCCATTCGACAGAATTCATACCCTGGGTGATAGCTAACAGTTCACATTGCTTGGCAAACTCTTGCGGTGTCATGCTGTTTCCAATTAGTTGCTGTTTGGCATTATGAGCTGTTCACTCCGCTCCGCGACGAAATGCCACCACATTGCCAAGATCCTCACCCAGTGCACCACTATCCCGGTACTCGACCCACATCTGGTAGTGAGCCTGGCAGTAGTGCAGTTCCGGCCCGATCTCATGCGCATGCTGTTCACACATCGCTGCATCACATGTCTTGCCATCACCTACCGGGAAGTCACATAGCAGCTCACCGACCCCCGCACACCGGTGACAGTGCGCGCCAAGGTCCCCGCAGATGGTCACCTTGTCGCCAGCGGCGCGATTCTTGATAGCGCAGTAGTGCTCCCATGTACTCTGAAAGCCCATCTGCTTCCAAAGGGCGAATTCTTCCCTCGTAGGCGGCCTGGCATGAACAACATAGCAGGGCATGATCAGCTAACCACGGATCGGCCGTACACCAACGAGTTGATTAAGTCGGTGATGTGATTGAAGCCTTTCCTTGCCGCTTCCCTGTCATCTGCGCAGCCAAAATGCAGCTGCATTTCATCCAGATAGAGGAACGTGTAGTCGGCCTCGAACTCTGCCTGGGTGATCACTCGTTCGTTCCCATCAGGAACGTGGATCATCACAACTTCCGGCCCCCATGTCTTCATCACATAGATCGAGCCGGAATTACGGTAGCCGTAGGGGAAAAGTGTTTTCTCGCCATGTTCCTTGCGATACTTCTCGTGATCACGTTTTACCTGGTCGAAAGTCAAAGCCATTTGCACCTCTGCTTCGGAATGGAGTGGATTGGTGTTGCTGATTACGCCCGCGGCAATGAATACGCCACGCCCTCTGGAAAGGTGATCGTTATGGGTAGCCCATAGATCAGCGTCTGGACTGCATCACTCTGGGCTTTGTGCATGGCGTGTGCAGCCTTCTTGGCCTCGTCTGTACCGAACACGAACACACTTTCGTCCTGAACCCAGAAGTGCCATTCAGCATCGAACTGCTGGCGCGAAATCGTCTTCTCCACGCCCTTGAATACGGGTGCCAGTACCACTTCACTGGCTGATGACCGTTTAACGATGCAGAGCACGCGTGTACGTCGGGATTCAACGACGAAGAGTGCACGATCGCCATGAGCTTGGCGGTATGACTTTTCGTCGATGCCGTACTGTTCAATTGTCCGTTCCATGGGTAGTCCAGTATGAATAACAACCCCACTCTACTCATGCCAATAATTGAGTCCAGTGAATCGCTAAATCATGCGGCAGGTGCTCCCTGTTGCTGGTGAAGACCAATGCAAAACGCCCCGGCAAAGGGGCGTTTGAGGGCTTGAATCATTCAGTGAAATTGCCAGCCTGGGCGTGATCGTAGCTATCTGGCTCACGATGCTAGATTTGGAGACGATCAGGCTGCAGGAAGGCAACCACAGGGCGGATGCGGCACGCTGGACTTCGCATCCTTCATGGGCCTGTCACTGAAAACCGGCCAAATCCACTACTGTCATTGGCGTGAAACTTAGCCCATGAAGGCCACTTGCTAAGTGGAATAATAGGTTTCGTCATAACACGACCCTCATGGGTATCAGTTCACAGAAGGCAGTGCCGGCGGCACCACTTCTGCATAATGCGTGACAACACCATCGTCACCGACTTCACCGAAATTCACTTCATCGACCGGGTCGAAGCGAAGGGTGCCATCGGGCTCGGTTTCGAGCTTGATCAGCGCCGTGGTGCGCACCTCATTGCCGGTGGGAGTGCCGACAGCCTGGCCATCATTGCCTGTGTCACCATCCCACTCCTGGCGGGATACACAGACCCACAAAAGGCCATCCTCAGGCGGATTGTTGTAGTCGAAGGGAATGAATTGCATGGCACGTCCTTTCAAAAATTGTCGCCGATATCGGCTGGTTCACGGCCTGCGACAGGGAATGGCACCAGCCTACCGGGCATCGAATTGAATGCAAGAATGCACCTGCCAGATCGACCTACACGGCACCCTGGTTGAATTGGGCAAATCCATTGGTGCTGTCGCCGAAGATGCGTACTTTGATGGATGCTCCCGCCTGCAAAGCAGTAACAGCTGCAGGCCCGGCACCTGCTGCTGCGACGTAGGCTTCCTGGCTAATCGCCGGCCCGGCAATGACCGTCCAGCCAAACTTGCGACTCTTGCGCATCGCATACTTGAGGATTGCGCTGTCTTTTGCCGAGATGCCTTGATGTTCGCCCGACAGTTGGCGCACTGCCTGTACCGGGTAGAAATTGCGTGCTCGCATGCTCATTTCCCTGTGTGTTGAATTGGTGACCGGCCTGAAGTGCTCTCGGCCGTCTTGCGTGCCGCGGCGCGCAGGCAGGCATCCATGAATGCTTGCTTCTCGCTTGATGCAGGCAGCCAGAAGTCGTCCTTCTGCCGGCGCTTGTGATTGTCTTCCATCACCCACGAATCACTGTTGGAATCGTACTTGCAATAAAAGCGGGTCGAGAATCCACCATGGGCCACCTCCTCCGCGACGACGTACACAACGTCCGGGTCGGGGGTCGGGATTCCCTGCGAGTAGGCGGGCATCATGTCGCAGGCCTTCACGTCCAAGCCATGGTCGTACATCAACTCCATGGGCAGGCCCATGGCAGTACTCAGTGCCTGAGCAAGGTGAGCACGATCAGAAATGACCAGCATCAGATCGAGCGACCGCTTAATGGCTGCAAACATGTATGACCTGTCCAACTGAATGAATGATTGCTTCACTCTACCCATATTCATCAGCCAGTCCAGCAAACCGGGAAATGATGCCCGGTCCCACAAAAGCAAAAATCCCCTTTCGGGGATTCAATCCTGGCGCAACTGCCCGTGTACCTCAGAAGCACCGGCGAGAATTCCGGTCAGTATTGCGCGTACACAGCGTTGAACTCCTCAGCCGATGGATGCTCCTTGCAGCTGCTTACGATCCATTCGCCCGTTGGGCTCCGTTCGTCTATGTGCTTGAAGCCGGCCTCGCACCCGTTGATCCACTCTTCTGCCTCTTGGTCATCATGCTCAACGTGGCACTCACCGCATGGTGCAAGATCACCAATGACACAACCGCAAGGCGCATCAGGGCTGTACAGGCCGCCAAATCCTTGTGCCTCAAGTCGTTGCTGCACGTCAGCAATGATTTCGATTCGTCTCATTGGGGCTGCTCCGTATTCCTGTATTGGTTCATGCATGCCCGCCAAGTCCAATCACGATGACGGTTGCCACACTCTACCCAGATTTAATGGCTAGTCCAGCAAACCGGGAATTGATGCCCTGCCCTACAAAGCGAAAATCCCCTTTCGGGGATTCAAGCTGAATACATGCCACCGAGACGTGGTGAACGATTCGTTGCCAGTCAGAATACGCCCCGGCTCCGGGTACACCGGCTAACCGGGGCGTTTATCTCTTGTGGACGCCGGGTTTGCCAAACGGCTTTCAGTCTTTGGGCTGTGTGGTGCTGCGCCATACGGAAGTCATGTGCTCCATCCAGCCTGGCTCCAGCGAATCCACAGCATAGGCTATCGAATCAGAAGGGCACAGTTCGCGCATCCGGCCCGAGGCAAGTGCGACGTAGCGTCGCTCACCGCTGGAAAGCACGCCCACGCGCTGATAGTTACCGGCCCATGCTTCACGGGCAATCTCGTCAAGGTGTTCTAGCTGAGTCATGCATACTCCCGGGCTCTAAGCCCATTGCCATTTGAATTTGTGCTGATTGGTTGTGGTGATGAGGACGGATAGATTTCTGGCCTTATCGCCGCGCTCCCACATTTCGCTTTTGGGCATCTTCAAGACGACTTCATCGCCAGCTTCCATCCAGAATTCCTTGTCGCCTAACATCGTGCTGAAGATGGCTGAGTGCTCATTCGTTGCACGAAAAAGTACATTGTCGCGAAAGATGCCAGAGCGAACGCGAACGCATTTGATTGCCATCCTTAATCCTCTATCTTCTTGATGTATTGAACATGAACAGGTTCTAGCTATTCACGAAAAGTCTAGCGCATGTGACCGAGGAGAACCGTGTCGTTACCGAGCACAACAACACGCAGGCTGAAAAATTCGACCAGTTGGCCGGCCGGCTGTCGTCTACCTTCAGCCAGTAACTCATCGGCCTTTCCTGACCGATAAGCCACTCAACCAAAAAGCCCGACAATTCGGGCTTTTTTCCATTCTGTGGTGTGCGCCAGAAACTCAGATGTTCCACCATCAACGAATACTAAGCGCGTACTCCCGGTAGACATCTAGCACCCTGCGGCACACCTCATTCCAAGCAGGGTTGGACCAGTGGAGTCTGACCAACCCGTCTCGCAAATCAAACAGAGGATTATAAACTAGCATGGGTTCCTGGCGATCAGCCGTCGTGATGGCCAGACCGTCTACACCCCAGAAAAAGCGGGGCATGGCCAGTGGTTCGCCGAATCGAGAGCCGGTGGTGCGAAGCGGGCGCAACTCGTACCAAACAACCTCAACAATGTCGTTCAACATATCAATGAAGTTCAGAGGTTCGGCTTGGTACATTAATAGTGTGGCCGCATTCATACGCTCATACTGCTTCTGCAGCAACGAATCCGCTTCCAATCCTTGAAGTAACAAAATGGGGAAAGTGGTATTCGCCCATATCAGTACGGGAACGAAACTCTTCTTGTCTGGCTCTACAATTTTCCTGTGGTTCACATGCTCATATGCAGGTTGACTATCACCCACAGTAATGGCCAGTTCACCACCGTTTTCTCCCTTCCGGGAAATTGGCACCCCATCCAAATATGCCGAGAGATACAGGTTGCCATTAAAAAAACGCGCTGACCCCTGAGGGTCCGACAACGCTAGGGTTGCTTCGTACAGAGCCTCAGCCAATATCTCGGCCGTCACTTCACCATTGATCTTGATCCGCATGGATATCCGCTATCGAACGAACTGAACAACACAAACAAGAAATTATTCGTACCGCTTGGTCTTGCGGTTGTACTGGCCATACTTGAGCTTGGTCGAGCATCGCGCAGTGTCAGGATTCCGGCAGGGCTGGCCCTTCTCAGCCATCCAACCGCAACTGCATTCTTCCCAGCAGTCGCACGTACCAATGCCTACGGCACCGCACTTCGTGCAGCGAACCTGGGTATCGATGATCTTTTCAATGGTCACGCCTGTGCACCTCAGCGACGGGAAGGCAGGCCAACTTCCATTTCGAACATGTCCGCGAGTTCGGCAATACCGCTACCATCATCGTTGCCTTCGAGCAGCCAGTCTTCAATGGCGCGAATGTCGGCGCGTTCATCAGTGCCCAGATGCTGGGCGATTTCATCGGCAAGCTTGTCCATGGTGCTTCCAGTATTGAGAAATAGAGCCCGTCCCTTGCATTGAAACCTGCACAGGCCAGAGGCGATAAGCCGGAATGATAACGAGAGAAAAGCGGTGTCAAAAGCGAACCGTGAAATCATGGCTCGGAAGCTACATGGCGGGTTGAAGATGTGGATGCACTGCAGGCCATCGGTGGCCATTATTCGCCGCGGGCTGGCCCCTGGGCTTGCCGGTACTGCTCAACTGTCTGCATGCCTGGCGGTAGGCGATGGCCATAGGAAAACGACAAGCTGTCGGCTTCCTCGATCACGCCCTGAACCTGTCGATAACCGGTGGATGCAAGCAGGCTCTCTATGCGGATCCTGATGTAGTGCGGCATGACTGACTTGTGTTGGCCGAACTTGCCATGAATGGTCAGATCCACGGCCTGGCCCCAGCGCCGATCCCTTGACCTGTCAGACACGTTGAAACGCATGAATGTCAGTTCGTGCTCAATGTCCCAGCCCCGCCGGCCGACCACTTCCATATGGGTCAGCAATGCGGTGAACGAAGCATCATCGTAATCGATTGCATCGTCTGGCACGTCCTCAGTCGGCCATTCAGGCCGATGGTAGTACTCCATGGGGGTAGAAAACAGAGAGTCGTGGATTGCGTCCACGCGCAGACCACCATCCTCGAAGCGAGGCAGATGGTCAACGAAATCCCGGAGCCCGGTCAGGGCACGTTTGGCTACCGTCCTGACGGCATGCTCAGCGCTGACATGTGTCAGCTCGTCGGCCTTAACGAAAGCCATGAAGTGCGGGTCACCGCATGTGCGCCGGCCGTGCCAGTCCCAGCGACGGAGACGAACACCAAATCCATACCGCGCACTGCCCCACCCGGTGCTGGATACCTCAAGCGTTGAGGTCCAGCCAATCCTGGCCAACTCCAGACGCAATGCATGAATGGGCAACGCATCGACCTTGGAGAGCAGTTCGCCGGCTCGATTCGACAGCGCCTGGCTACGTTCCGCATGGGTCTGAATGGCAGGTATATCGCTCGGCATCACCAGTCACCCGTTGCAACTTTTAGTGCCGCCGGAATCGTCACGCCAGACAGCAGGATGCACGCCAGCAAATAAAATGACCGGCCTTCTCCGGACCAATCCGCGACATTCGGGACCTGGTAGATGAACGCCGCAGCAGACCAAGCCATGATGAACACTTCCAGCGGGACGCCGAAAACGATGGCTTGTATCTTCCTGCGAAGACTGAGCTTCATGAAGATAGCCCTCAGGAAATGCCCAAACGCTTCTTGGTCATGGAAATCAGCGCCATAAGTACCGCGAAGATGGCAATCCATACACCAAGGAACAAGACGAACTGGCCAATTCCCCAATGCGACAAGCGGGGTTCCTGGTAACGAATGGCGACTATCGCCCACGTTGCAAACAAGGACTCTAAGTTGAAAAACATCATCGAGACCATGAGAGACTTATTTACTTGAATCATATTTCAAACCTCACTATTTCTTACTGAACGACTCCACGATATCAAGGCTTCCTAGACTGTCCAGATCCAGCGGTGCCACTGTGCGGCTGCTGCTGGGTTCGAAAACCTGGTGCGAACTCACTGAAGCCTTCCCGGCCGGGTAACCCGGCTCGCCGAACGCTACGACAAAAATGTAATCAGCTACCCCGCACTCCCAGCGCGGATTGAAGCTGGAATCACCGAAGCTGGACCGATACAAGGGGGAGAGATCATCATCCCCCTCATAGATGGCATGAGCAGCATCCAGCACTACCAAGTCATCCTCTCCACCAAAGGAAAGCTTCCGCGCCTGAGCAAAAGTCTGCGCCGCGGTCGCAGATGGATTATCGGCTAGCCACCATGCCAACGCCTGGGCAACCTGCCCATTGAAACCGCATACCGCCTTGAGACGAACCTGACCCTCAACAACCTGCGACACTACTGCTTGTGTTCCCATTCCCCGCACACCTCTTAATTATCTGTTTTTTAGTTTTTCAAAGTACTGACACTAAAGCTATTCAGCTGGCTTCCACAGATCGCATCTCATCAATCAGCAACTGAGCATATGCAGCAAGCGTATGGCCGCAAACTACCTGACCACTCGAAACCAACGAATGAAAATCGCTACGTGAAACTATCCGTACGGAATCAATTTCGTCCTTATCAAATCCGGTTTGCTGAGGAATTTCGTGGACATCAATACGAAAAACATCCTCAACACCATTTACTGTTGCGGTCTCAGGCGCAACCCTACCTATCTGACGAACAGTGCGGGCCAGATAACTGGTCTCTTCCTGCAACTCACGCTCTGCTGCCTGACATAAGACTTCCCCGGCCTCTACACCTCCACGAGGGAACTCAAGAGACAAACCTATCGCGGGCAAGCGATGCACATTGACCATTACCAGATCGCCGTTCGGAAGAACGGGGATCATCACAACGCCCTTTTGATACCGCAGGCCCTCGACGTAGTGGAACCGGCCATTATGAAGCATCTTGAAGAATCGGTTTTCATGCAGCACAACCGGATTTTCTTCAGTGCCCTGATAATCGACCACCTTTGTGAGCGGTCCCGCAGTTTGCAAACTCTTAAGCACACTGGCCTCCGTCTACCGCTATTTGCGGGCTTATACGATCGGTGCGAAGAGATGCAGAAAGTCCATGGAGGACAGCACCTGGTCGCGATACTGAATTGCCGCATCAGCAGCAGCCTTCGGGATGCCGCAGTCGCTAACCCAGAATCCGACAATCTCATCATCTGACGACACATCGTCGTTAATGAGGGTGTCGTTGATCTGCTGCTTCAAGTTCTCTTCCAGCTGCTGCAAGCATAGGGGAAGAGATGAAAGGTCGATGACTTCTACCATGACAACTCCATTCAACTGTCCGAGCGGCAATGCCGCAGCGATTGATGAAAGTTACCATACAGCAGAAGTTCAGGAATTCAAGCCACCCAAAGAACCGAAAACGGCCAGCTGGAAGTAAAGCTGTGCAAACAGGTAGCACTTACTCATTGGCCGGCTTGAACTTCGCCCATCACGGTTTCCAGTTCAAACCGCTTTCCGCTTGTACTCAACTTCCACCGGGCTTTCGAAGATACGCTTACCAGTTTCTACATGGACCACCCACACACGCCATCCGGAGCACTTCTCAGCAATGGACTTACCGACTTCAAGTGCTTCGCTGCGACGGTATGGACCATCGGCTGCAGTCGTTACTTTCTTGAACATTGACGGATTACCCGCCACGTATTGCACGTCCCACACGCGTGTCGTCGCCATTTATTTCTCTCTTTGAATGGTATGAATGATGGAGCGAAGGTATCGCAGATCGCGGGCAATGCAAGCAGGTGAGTTCTATTGCAGCTGATGGTCGTAGAACTGGAGGGGTGCAGTCTAAGACGGGTCTGGCTATTTTCCAAATTAGGAAATTTATACGGCCATTTCCTAAGGACACCACTCAACGACTATTGGTGCATCAATAATTGAATGGTCCTTAAGGGGGCCTGGCTTACTGAGTAGCGTGGTTTGTTAGCCGTACTGCCTGCAGGCTCACCGGCCCGGCCCCACCATTCGACGCAGAATGTGCGGTGAATACAGGACGCATTCACAGCAAAATGATGGTTATCGCGTCGGCTCATCTTCGACACGAGCCGTTGCGCCCTTGGCAAAGTCTACAAGCGGGGCATTCCCGGTTCGGAACGTCCGCAAATCTATATAATGGACCAGCTGAGGCTCACTGCTCTGGCGCGTGATATCTACCACCTTGCGGTTGCCCTTCCAGCGCTTGCCGCAATAGGTGTTGCCTTTCCGAATCTCAATAGACTCCATCGATCATCTCCTCCTGGCTACTTGCCGGTGGCCTTAGTAGGGGTTAGAAACTTAAGGCACTGTGTTATCGCCTGGGACATTTCTTCTTCGTCCTCGAAGTCCATCATCCAGTCCTGAAACAGCCGATCCTTGGGCTCCCGAGATGGGAACTCGAAATCTTGGCGGTAGCCCCAGTACATGCGTCCACAACCAGCTGACGCGTTGGAACCAACGCGAATGCATTTCTCCTGCAGTTCATCTTGCAGAAATAAGCCGGTTGAGTGAGCGGAATTCCACCCGGATATGGAAACGGAAATGCCCGTGCCCTTGAGTTTCGGGATCAATGCCTCCACGAAATTCAGTGCCCAGCACATACCGTTGTAGACACAAACTTCTTCAACTCGGTCTTGTTCGGATGCTTCAACAGCGGCCTGCAAATGGCTCATGAGGGGTACTTTCGAAGGTTGAGTTTGTTACCAGCCAGTTTATCGTTGCCCGGCAAGGGCCGTTGGCTCTATTAAGATTCCATCGTACACAACTACATTTTGATGGCAACACCACCATCTTTGGTCCACTGCATCGAAGATAGCTAGACCCAAGACAAATCCTGGCCCAACTCGGCTCTCAATACCGCAAGATAATCCAGTGCGTACAGCCCTGCGTTCTTGTTCGGATTAAGCTCGATTGCGCAAACTGAGCCATCATCCTTGGTTGCCAGATCAAGCACGTAGTTTCGGCATTCCGGCGCTTCTGTACGAAGGGCCTGAACGAAGTCATGGGCAAATGCCTGGTAGGGCTTAACAAGATCTGGCCGGCTGAGAACGACGCCATCTCCGCGCACCCACTCCACCTGTTGATCCCAAGTGGATTTGTTGTTGAGCGGCGTGTGGTGCTCGATGCACCCTGCACCGGCTACCGGCTGGTGGTTGATGACAAATACGCGGTACTCGGCGTTCATGGGCTGGAACTGCTGTACAAGAAAGGCGTCTGCATCGCCTTCGTGATGAACACCAGCCCACAAGATATCATCGGCCTGGCGACTGATGCACTCCCCGGCTACCTCACGGGTACATCCTGCAGGTACGGTGATACGGGTCAAGGGTGCGTACTTTGCCCGATTAACCTTGATCATCAGCCCATGGGGCGCATCGCTGGACAACTCGGCCACGGCATCGAACAGGTGCTGCCCTGGTGCTGACGTGCCTAGCAGACCACACAGGCGAAGCTGCCGGCCGGCAAATCGTTGGAATGTAGCAAGGCTTGCATAGCGCTCAGCCAACTCGGCATTCTTGGAGGTCATGTTTGCCACTCTGTACGCGGCAAACTCACCGCCACCCCGGCTCCATGCCCCCAAGTAGATGATGGACGCCCCTGGCGTGATCACCGCAGCAGACTGCAGCATGATGGCCTGGCCTACCCCGTTGAGAAGCGCTACTCGGTCAGGGCAGATTTGCATGGCACTGGCCAGACGCACGGCCATTTCAATCCAGTCTTCTCGATCAACATCAGGGGATGCCTGGGCTTCCGGCACTGCGTCCTGCCAGCACTTCAGCAACCGGTCGAGACCGAGTGTTCCATCGAAGGTGATAGCGTTTGTGCCAAACCGAAGATTGAGTACCACGGGAAGGTGAGAATTTGCGAGATTCATTCCCCGGCATCCGCCCGCCCCGGGGCTTTTACAAGGTACTTCCTGTGGCAATCTGGGCCGATGCCCCATACACCCATATAGCCAGCATCCCCGTCGTTATTGGCTTCCTCCTCGGTTCTGGCCCAATCACCACCACCAACGATGGTCACGGGGTGCTCGAAGGGCTGAGCGACCGCTTTGCCGCAAATTGCACATGGAGTCTCACCATCCTTGAGTTTGGCCTCGTTCTGGCTGAACCTGGGTGTGCTGAATGGTAGAACGCGATATACGTTAAGGCTCATTGCTCGGCAAATTCCTCTTCTAAGCTCAATACACGAGATGGGCGGTACAGCCGGAAGCAATAATACCTGGAAGAATCCGCCCAAATATTACGCTGAACACGGGACTGGACACCTTCCAGAATGAAGGACAGGTCCATGCCTGCCGACGTGGAATCCCCCTCTACTGGTTGACTTGCATCAAATGCTTCGACAAGTGGGGATGCATCCCCAAACTGGATACGATGAGAACCGACACGCAAATGAGCCACATTGCGAGAAATCATAATGTCGGATGCACCGCGAAGAGCATGTGCCAACGCCTGATCCGGCTGCCCCAGTTCAGCGCCGAGCTGGCCCGGCCATGCAACGGTGACTGCAACGGCGCGAGGCCGTGGGTCCTTCTTGTCGGTGCCATTGAGCCGTGCGATAACAGCTTCCTTGGTTACACTCCACTTGCACCACTTCTGGTACTCATCCCAGTCGGCCATCGAGCAAGCGAGGCTCCTTGCTCCCTCGTAAGCAAGATAGGCAACCGGAAGGAAATCTTCAGACTGCAGAATGGCATGATCAAGTGCCTTGGCCACAAAGTATGCAGCTACGCACCACTGCAGCACGGGAATGCCATTCGCCAACCTCTCGATCTCCCCTTCGGTGGTCAGCGCATTTGCGTGACGCACATAGTGGT
Organism: Aquitalea sp. FG25; assembly: GCF_057809375.1. Taxonomy (NCBI): domain Bacteria; kingdom Pseudomonadati; phylum Pseudomonadota; class Betaproteobacteria; order Neisseriales; family Chromobacteriaceae; genus Aquitalea; species Aquitalea sp. FG25. Next base: position 183,947 of record NZ_JBMDJV010000003.1, on the reverse strand, counting down.
TCCAAGGCTCTTCTTTACTAGGCGTGCATCCACCATCGATATCAGGTATAGCCATGGTCTCAGAGAACAGTGTTGCGATCACTGTTCCAACCTGGGCCTGCGTTTTGAGTACGAATGCGCTGAAGTGCTGATAGTTACCCAGCTCGACGTTGGTTCCATCTACGTACAGACCAATGGGGGTTAGCACCATTCGATCGGATATCGGCAAGGAAAGTGTTGGCATATCAGGACATGGCCCGTCATTGAAATAGTGATGAACTAAAGTATGCCGATCCATAACCAGCTGTCTAGCAAACCACATAATCACCGAGCTGGTGACTATTCCCGCGTTCTCAGAATGATTTCGCGTTTCATTTCGTCGGCCCAGCGTCCTTCAGTACGATCCGCATCGACTTCTGCAAAATGTGTGACAACATCCCCGCGTCTTGCACCAAGTGCGGCCTACGACTGAGACTAATACAAACGAAGAGGGGCACACTGCTCTATGACTGCAAACATCGAAGAATCCTCGTTCCAAAGTAGGTTCAAGCGCCTGCGTGCTGAAAAAGGCCTCACCCTAAAGCAAGTCGCCACCGTGGTAGAAACGAGGATTCAGGCCGTTCGTAAGTGGGAAGTGGATGGGTTGCCCCGGGGCCTGGACAAGCAGAAGAAGTTGGCGGTCCTGCTGGGCACCACGGTGGAATATCTCTTCTTCGGCGACGATTCCGTCAAGGGGGATGTAGGCCAAGCATGGCTTAGGCTGAATCGTGCAATTAGGTCCACGACCGGTGCATCTCTCCACACCATATCGGATGCTCTGGCCGAGCTTGAGAGTGCGCGGGCGGTGTACGAGCGGCTAGTCCGCGAAACTAATTGCCACGAGCCATCTAGGCTGGGATAGATAAGCCTGCGACTAATTGGGTAGGCCCGACTTGGAATAGACCGTCTTTTGCCCGGCACTTCATCGCATAGTCTCTCTGGGAGAAACTTCCATGCGCCTGGCTACAAACCGTAGAGAAAGCCCCATGCCAAGCATGGACAGAATGGCGATGGCAACCACGGTTGGGTTTCTAGCGGGCTCAAGCAACACCCACACGCACTTTCCGATAGCACAGCAAAGGCATGTCGTGCCCATCGCGTGCCATCCTCTGGCCTGAAACGGATCCAGTCGGATAAAGATGTACGCTAATAGCCCAACAACTGCACTCAGAATGGCGACGATTTCAATCGTGCCTTGAACTACCTTGATGTCCATTGACACTCCACAGGTTTATATCAGGGCTTCGCGACCTGGGCTAGCTGGGGTCTTAAAAAACGCGGTAAATGTATTCCTTACCCGTTGCTTTCTCTTTGACAATAAACTCATTGCCGCTGTCGAATTGATTCATCAGATCTTCGTACAATCTAAGTGCGTTTTTAAACACTTCCACATATGAAGTTGCCTCAGTTCTCTCCTTGATTTCGATAAGTCGAGTCATGGACTTTTCAGGAAGATCAAATTGGACACGGGTAGCTTTCTTTTCGGTGGTCATAATGTTCTCTAAGTATTCTATCCCATCTTTACGATGGCAAGATGCAAATTGAGTTTCCCTGAATGACTCCAAGAGTAATTTTGGATGCAATTACTTTAAAACAAAAGCGATTATACATCAGGTTATGCAACATTGCAAATCTGATAATGATGTAAATCGGAGTAATACTACATCAGCCACACGGCCTTTACGCACAGACTTTGTTGTTTTTTTAGCCTTCTCGACTTACGGAAAACAACGATGCTAACCATGAAGGGGTCTACAACTAGCGTGAGAGGAAGTGCAGATCGCCCACCTATATTGAGCTAGAAGAATGAAATGCATGAATGGGCAAGGTGCTGATGGACCTTGCTACAAACCGAAGTGACAGGCCACTCAGGGCTTCGCGCCCTGGTCGGCATCCCTTTGCATTAGCCATCCAGATACCCACCGTCCTGAGGCCACCTCCCCTTCGGGATAGTCGGTGATCGTCTTCCCCTGCAGGTAGCCAATTTGGCCTAGCAAATACATCGGGGTGTCTGATGGGGTATTACCGGTTTCCACGCAGCGGGCCACGAAACCGGCATGCCAATCGTTCATGATTCGCTGGCCACTGATGTACGGGCAGTCCGCATATCGTCCTGCTTTGTATCCAGCAGTTCTTGCTGCAGCTCGGGATTGATGTGATTGCGTTGTAGGTTCCATAGGTTTAGTCCTGCTTCGGTCTCTATCACACCACAGAAAAGTAGCGTCCAACCGATACGATACTGAGAAACAATATAGATGCAACCTCAATACGTATTTAACCAATCTGGGAATCAGGCTTTGGATATAACCTAAAAACTCAATAATGAAACATCTACATCTTTAAGTTCGTCATCACATGCACCTGGAAAGCCATCAGGCCACCCATCAAGATTTGCACGAACATATGAATCAAGGCTTTCATCAACCATAGCCGAGGGTTGAAAACTGCCATGACGGTGAACTACTCCGTGACGAAGTTCTGAAAGTACTGTTCCGATAAGATAACCACGATAATAAAGTCTTGCACCATAGAAGCTCAAAGGAGGAATCTTGTATTTGAAACCTGGAATATGGACTTGCTCTTTGATTCCTCCTGCCGATAATTCATAAATTCTCAATGTATAGCCACTAACATCTGAACTAAGAAGAAGTTCATAGGTATAATTCAGGCCATTGCGAGATACTGAAAATTTGAATTCATAGGTATACATTCTGCATCCTTCACGAAAAAATAGTCGCCTTTTGCCATCAATTAGTCTGTCTTTGCCTTCGATATGTGTGACTCGACAATCCTAAAGTGACGAACAAACTGCCCAATATTGCGGGGGTAGACACCATGATACCTATCGCCCTGGGGATCGATCGCATGCCGGTAGGTTGTAGTGGCCACTTCCGAGATCTCCACAGAGGCACCCAATCCAAACACTAGCACCTCCATTTGCTCACGACCCACAAGGGTGACCATCGCAGCAAATGGATCGGTTTCAGTATTGCCACCCTCAATGTAATCAGCCAGGCTACGCAGCCGCTCACCGATACGCTTACGACTCTTCTGCTGGGCGATGATTTGCCGGCTTTCGTTGTTCAGCCTTGTGATGTTGTCGTCTTGAGAGTCCATGATTCCTGATCGCTATCCTGTTGCGAGCTGATCCCAGCGATCTTGCAGCATGGCTATATAGGTTTGTCCGTCAATGCCATACGCCCCGATAGCGAAACCATCATTCATTTCAACCAATGCGGTCTTGCCGCCGGCCAAAACGCCAAAATCCACTGCATAACTCCTTGGTGATTCCGGTTTTTCTGCTAGACGCTCTACCGCCATCTGAACCTGGTCAACATCGAGCCTTATTGACGCGTCACCTACGTAATGCGCAATGAAGCGCACCTCTCCTCGCACAACATACACCCGCCATTCGCTAAGCCACTTCACGGGCTCACTGCACCAGACGGGTTCCCGAAGTGGAACGCCTTGAAGCCTCCAATCACGCTCATGCTCGATGACGATACCGGTGAATCTCTTCGCCCGCAACGCCGGTTTTACGAAGACAGCGCCCTGTCCATACTCTACACATTCGAGAACGTGCCTGAGTGTTGAACGCCAGACTCGTCGGTGTAAAAACTCAGCCAGCGCAGCCGGGTAGGAATTAATGAGTGGCAGACTGATCCCGCATTGATTGAGTGCAGCGGCCATAAAATCTATCCCGCCGACAGCAAGAGCAACATTTGTTGCATCACGTCGTCTACGCCGCACCTGGGATAAAGACGCGATTGCAAACGCCTGCCCATTGGCCTTGAGTGTTTCTGCTACCAGCGACTCTTCGGGATCCAAACGGAAGCCGGATTTATGTTCAATCAGTACGATCATTGCACTCTCTATCAAGAGATTTCGCGCAGTCATTGGCTGAAGCCACAAAGATTAGTGCTTGATTCGGTGTATTCGCCCGCACAGCAGTCTCAGCAGCCGCTAAGTACAGTGCTCCGGCTTTTACTAAGTTCCGCTGTCGCTCTTTCGGCTTCCACCACTTGGGATCCCACGGCCAATCCTTGGGTAGCGGCGCATCAGCTGCAAGTGCCTCCTGGTAGCAAAATGCCGCCCTGGCTAGAAGGTCAGACCCATGTTTATCGTCATGCTCCGGGGACCAGCCCTCGACATCAATTTGCCGCTGTCTTTCTTGCCGAATTAGCTCGATGGCTGGCATGTTCATTCCCCTAATTTTTGTCTGTCAGACCACTTAATACGCTATCAATAACAGCCTTAGCTGTCTCAGTGACAGAAGAGTGAGCATCAGCCTTATCCCTGTGCCCATTATCATCATGAGTCCGAATGATCTTCGGATACTGCGGCAATTGCGCCTGGAACGGGGTGATCATGGCCCGTCCATGCAATTTATTTGTATCGGTCTTGATTACACAAGAAGTGGTGATTAGATAACCCCGATATTCCGTATGAAGCTTTTCATCAAGAGGCTGTTGACTATGGTCATCCTTGGTCTTCATCTGATCAATGCGGGCATAGAGCCTGGAAATCTCACTTTCCATGATGGAATTCTCCTGCTCATTCGCTTCAATCTCGCCAGAGAGGACGGATATCCTTGCAAGAATTTCGTCCTTGGTCATTTCTTCAAGTGTTCGCACGGACATTTTCTCCCAGATTCAACTGCGGTTCTGACAGTCGCCAAACTGCTTCAGTAGCGTCTACCCATTTGATTTACGTAACAAAGGGACCCATCCGTATCACAGACCAAAGTTCCATCCAATGGCAGATCAAAGAGTGAAAAAGCCTCTTTGTTCTGGAACACCAGCACCAGCAGTCGGTGCGTGAATGCACTCGGCACTTTTGAAGTATGTACTGCGATCCGATTGACTAACTCGGGGTCCATTTGCGCCTCATCGACCACCACAACTTCTTCTCCATTCAGTAGAAACATGGGGTAGTGGCCACGAGGATGCTGGCTAGTTACTTCACCGCGAGAAACGCAGTTCTGCAAGCCCCAAGCAAGGCCCTTGCAGTCTATATACGCTGCAGAAACAGACAGGCTTCTTTTGGCATGATCTAGCCACGCATTGATAGCACGGGTTTTCCCGGTGGCGGGACCTCCTATCACGCATAAAACACGAATACCGGGCATTCCCAAACAATTGGCAATATGGTCGGCTAGTGTGGCGGGGTCGTGCATTTTCCGACTTTGTGTCATCCGTGCCTTCCAAAAACAACAGTTCGCCTTTTGCTCAGTATATTCGAAGGCTTCACGGTGTTATTGCAGAACCTGGCTGCACAGCGAGGTCGTTGTCTTAAGCGCTTCTTCTGCGAGGTCTTTATCCCGCGTTGTACTGGCGGGTCGTTCCTGTATTTCTTTGATGGTTGCCCGGCAGATATGCATGCGGCTTTCAGTTCTCAGCCCACTTTGAATGTTCAGCACAGTCAGAAATGCAGTACAGATAGCCAAAAGAACTGCCAGCCCAAGCAGAACGCTCAAGGCACTACCGATCTCCCACGAATTTGTCTTAGCCGTGACGGCCTCCATGATTACGCGTTCGCTCGCTTGTGTAGAATTTTGCAACGGTCAAATCTCCCTATTAGACGCCTCTAAACAGCTGGCCCTGATATGCGATAGCAACCAACTCGGAGCCATCGTCTTGCCCAGTCCAGACACCGAATGGCGTCATGTCATTTCGCTGAGATTCAGCGAGTGCAAGTTGCGTGGCCGACTGCAGGGTTTCGATCTCAGGGTCTGCCACATCGAGCTGAAGCAGCAGGCCTACTTGGTACTTGGTCCTCTGGTGATGATTATCCAAGTCAGCCATGCTTTTGCTCGTTGCGCTTGTGTTCCGACTTGTTGCAATGACAAGACTCGCCCGTTTTACAATCGCCCCAGATAATCCAGAAAACTGCCACGATCAGAAGGAAGGCTCCATCCTCCTTGCCGGCCAGTTCTAAAACAGTGCCGGCCATAACCAGCGCCGCAAATGCGAGTCCCTTACCTATCGAAACCATTGCTTAATCATTACCCCTGAGACAGCCTTGACTAGAAGATGGGTTTGATCGTGACATCCGCACCATCAACGTAAATCGGGATTCCAGAGAGGATGCCAGCAAACGTTGCTTCTCCTGAAAGGGTGTTGATATCAACACCACATGCATCAAGAAAGTCCACAGCCTCCTCCCAGCTAACCGGAGAAGAGGCTTTGAGGTCCCCTCTCTGCACTTCGAAAGTGACATTACCTGGCAGGCCGAAATCACCCGGTTGCGGTGCTCGACAGACTGGCACCGGTGATTCAACTTCGACTTCCCTGCTGTCCGTTAGAGCAAGCGCAGGTTGAGACAAAGGGGCTTTGACATACCCCAATCGTTTGGCAATTCGATCCATGAGATTCATAAAGCTATCTGTGCCCTTCCATTGTCCGTACTGGGCATCACATTCCTACCCATATTCAGCCAATGTAACGAGCCAGAATCTCAAGTCAAATTAATGAGGAAATCATGAAAACCCGCTGAAGCTACTCTTACATCGCGGGGTGTCTCAGACATGAGCTATTTGGTTGCGTGTCCAGAGAATTCACAGGCACCGCTAACTATGCGCTCATAGAAGTTTCCGTTAACTGTTGAGCCATTCCGGTGAAGGTTTCCAACCCGGGAGACTGTAGAAATCCGGCTTGTCACTTTCCAGTATGCCTCGCCGAACAAGCCGGTCTAGGGCCGGCCCAACTTCATCCATGCTATATCCAGAAAGCCCTAAATGATGCGGGGGAACCGTAGCGACGCCGATATGAATGCGCCCGTATTCAGTTGCCCATTGGACAAGTTTTTTCTGGATCGGTCCAAGCCTTGAAGTTATGGGTAATTTACCTGTCACTTTCCCTGACTTACGTAAACACTTCGAGGCCTAACCTGAAGTTCTTCATCGAAGAGAGGATTGCTTTCACTACATCCGATGATGCCGAGCTTATACTTGATCCACTCTTCCATCTGTTCATACGTTGCAGCAGATTGAGGAATTTGAACCTTGAAAGTCACTTCCAATTCGGTTGTCATGTCATTCTTTCCGTTATCGTCGGCCAGCGGCTCGCACAATCGCATCATTGGCGATGGAGGCTGCGATGCGTTCATCAATCGATATATCGGTGACACGGCAGGCCACCGTTTCCAACACATCCGGCGAGCGGCCAAATATCAGGCACGTAACGTTTTCCAGTTGGCCATGTACCATCATCCGGGTAGCAACTGCCTGTACAGCCTGGTATTGGCCGCAGTCGATCATCGCCTCAATGGCTTCAGCCATCATTTTTTGAGCCTTTTCGATTTCCATATTATTCCGTTGGCTACATGGCGGAGCTTTCTTTGGCTCGGCGCTCAACAACATCCACCGATCCCGGTCATTTCATGCCATCAATCACCCCGCCACGTTCGGGTTCTTCGGTCAACTCGGACAACCACTGATTGTATTAGGTCAACTCAAACGAAGCCGGATTCTGTTTGCCTCTTCGAGTCGTTCAAGGATTGCAACTCGCTTGTCCTCATCACTTTGCTGAATATCAAGAAGATTCTTGTCATATGAAAACCAGATCCCTTGCTCCAGCAAATGCTTGTGCTCAGCCTCAGCTACACTCAAATCATGTCGTGCAAGGAAACCGTCTACACCACCGCTCACTATCCTTGCTGCATAGCTTGCTTTGTGCTCATCAACAAACACGTCCTTGCAGAATCTTTCTAACCACTTTTCCATTGCTCTATTCCAAAAGGCTTCCGGCCTTGTACGTGGCGCTTTAGCGCCGGTTTATATTCAGATGGTCAGCGAGCTGTCGTTTGTGACAACCGCCTCTGTTCTGCCAGCCAAACATTAAGCGACTGTTTATTCTCCAGATCGGGAGCCATCAATCCGTGCTCGCGCATGATAACAGACAGCAGAATCGCGGCGTTTTGTGCCATAGTATTCGAATGCATTGTTGCCGATGTTTTCAAATTGTCCGCCTGGAACTGAACGGTCATGCCCCGTCTGCTCGATCTTCAAGTTTGATGGTAATGCTTGCCATTCTTTTACCTCCTGGCTAATAGTCGTTTTCTAGTCGTTTTCAGCAGTAGCCGCAACGTGCGGAACTTCACTTGCCACAGTCGGCAGGTGGTAAAACTCAAGCTCAACAATTGTGGTCCACATGATTTTTTTGTCCGTCAATTCAGTTCGACTGCCTTGCCAGCTACACTGGTTAGCGCTTGGGGATTCTCGTGGGCTCTCGCCCACGTTTCATCCGTAGGGGCGGACAGGTCAGCCGGGGTAGCAAACGGAGGTTGAATGGGTCCGACAAAAAACTCTCCGGGGATCCAATACCGTTGAATAGCGGGGCCATCTTTAATGGCTCGCTCTCCTTTGTAGGTGCCGATCCAAACAAGGCTGGGCATATCCTGTCCCATCTTGTAATACCAATACGCCCCATCATCGACCGGAAAACCCTCAATCTTCAGCGGCTGCGTGTCCATACTCATGTCTATGTTCTTTTCCGGTCTCAGTTAATCGGGACTAACTTGCCGCCATCGATGCGGCACTGTACGAAAGTCCCGTCTGGATTCGTGGCCTTACCGCTCTTCTGGCAAGGGTGGTTGGCAGTGGGATCTGAAGCGAGCTTCCACACATTCTTCGTATGAGCGTCAACGCACATCACCAGTGCGCCGCCCTTCGTTTTGGCCACGGCGTTCAGATTGCGGCACGCGTGTCCTTCAACCGCGACACTCCCAGCAGCCATCGTACCTGTAGCTGCGCTAGCGAGCGCTAGCACCCAAAGAAGTTTCTTCATGGTGTAATTTTCCGATTGAATTACTGGCAGTAGCTCAGTGGGATGTCGCAGCCGCGCTTCAGCAAAGCCGAAGCATGCTCATGAGTCTTCGCCTCAGTCCTGGAAGTGATTCGTTTTGACACTTTACACCCCCCTTCCCTCGTTTGATTCTGTTTCCAGAAGGCACTCTGCTGTTTTCAGCTAGTATTATTTACGAGTTTTTAGCAGAAGCCCGATGCAAGTAGCAATCACAAGTGCTGGGGCACAAAGGGGCCAGTGCCACCATGGGCTCCTGGTATGCTTGTCTCCGATTCTTGAAGCCATAAAGATCATGCTAACAAGCGTCCAAATCACTACCACACCCAAAAGAATGGAGAGGAGCTGGATCATAATCATTCTCCGCGATCTACTTGCACTCGGTTTTTTCAGGGACCCAAGTACCCTTGTCAGTCGTGCCCTGCACAAGAAGTTTGCTCAACAGCACTAAGCAATGGCTGGGGGTGCGACCACCGTTATTCGGTATTTTGGAGTCCACACGAATGATGGCGCGGTTATGATCCTTCGGGTCGTAATACGGATCGTCCACCTTTAGCAGGCTCTTAGTAGCCTCCTTCACAGCAGATTCTTTCATCTGCTGTGCCTCAGTTTGATTCTCAACGAAAGATACGCTTGCGGCATTTGCCGCGAGGTAAGCGCCCGCAAGGGCTACACTCAAAATGATTTGGCTCAGTCTCATACTGGATTCCTTTTTTTGATAGGCTGTTTTGTAGGAAAATCTGTTCCGATCAGTACAGACTGTCGAGGTTAACCTGCTGCACCTTGTCGCAAACTTGGCAGTTTTCAAACGCGCTAATGGCAAATTCCCGCTATTTCAAGTGATGATTCTTCAAGCACCAAGAAGCGATAGCAACGAGCGCAAAGCTAACCAAAAGAAGCACAACGAAACATTCTAGGTAAGGCCCTGGGAAATCCGGGTCTGCCCCTTGCGGCACTAAACCAAAGCGTATGCGCCAAATCGACAGCGTTATACCCACGACAGCTAGCGTGCATATACCGACAATGCTCTTTCCTACCAAGGCAAGGAGAGAATATTGTTTGATTACCGGAAACCATTGATCGATCTTCCGCGTTGCCCAAAGCGCACAAATTGCGCTTACTCCGAACACGATAAGCCCAATAACGATGTTTAGAAGCTCCATGTTCTTTCCCGAGCTAATCGAAACGAGAAGTGCTACTCCATGAATACGTGCGCCCCTTGAACGGCACCTTAAGGTCATTGCCAACAATCTGCTCAGGCCGAACAGGATTTTGGGGTAGATGACCAATCACTTTTCCTGCAACTTGTCCGTGAAGCTCAAGGCAACCCTTGTTGATCACGTTCCTGGCAACCTGGCTATGCACAATGGCTCGGCCTCCTGGCTCAATGATAAGCCCACCAGCCAATTGCCCTTTCGCGACAAGCACACCTCCAGCCAAAACATGCGTGAGGCCTGTTACCTGGGCGATAACCTCTACTTCGCCATCGACGACCAATTTGCCAACATGCTGTTCACTTACTCGGAGCATTACTATTTCCTTGTTATTTTCTCGGCTTTGCCAAGGTGATTACAAAACATCCTCATACTGAACTTCATGCCCTTGCTTGGTCAGAGCAGCAATCTCTCGTGCCACGGCGCGGTATAATTTGGCATGATCCTTGTTTCCGAAAAGGGGACTGCCAGCGGGGTAAGTTGTACCAACCTCCGTTGTAGTAAATCGCATAGATTGCGACATTGTTGTCATACAAGGAGTTGAGCAAGGCGAAAGGTAATCCCTTCCAACATTAGATTCGGCGTTCGAAGCCACCGCATGTATGTGGTGTCGTTGAAGGCCGCCATGTCATGTTGGATACGAGAGTCTCTATCCTCAGGAGAACGCCCCAGCAAGTAATGTTCCTGCAATAATGACGCGAAGCACTCCTGAATTTCTGTCAGCGCATTCTGGCTGACAACCAATGGAACGAAGTTGCTCAGCCCACTTTATAGTTTGGCAGGCTCAGGTTCTCGAATATGGTGCAGCAGCAGTTGCTGTTTTCGTCTTTTGCTAGTTCAAACGCGACCTGATCGCCCGGCTGCGTGAGGCATAGCGCTCTTGCTGACGGGAGAGATTGAGGCTGCGCAAACTGATAAAGAACCAACTCCTCACCTGGCGACACTTCTAATATCAAGTGCACATCGTGGATGAAATGCTCTATGGTATTCCGGGTATTGATGCTTCCCCCAATTCGAAACACTTTCCCAGTGATTCGTTTTGACACTCTACCCCCCCTTCCCTTGTTTGATTCTGATTCCAGAAGGCAATCTGCTGTTTTCCAAACTAACTCTGCCAAATGCCGTTTTCGTCGTATCCGGCTGGCCAAGTAGGTTTGGCCCAATACCGAACAACTTCACCAGCTTCAAGAGAATTGCCGGCAAAGGTTGTCCCTACGGCATATTCACCATCCGCATAGAAGCCAGCCACCATATCGGCAATTCGATTGCCTTCGTCCAAGTGTTGTAAGCGTTTTCCAGCTTTACACACGAAGGGCAAAGGCACTTGGTCCAGTCATGGGCAATTCGCCACCCATCTTTACGAGCCTGCGAGCCGCATTCGCCACGAGTCTCGCCCTGATACTCGGCCTGACCACCAGCCCAAGCCGTACCGGTCTTGCATCTGTTCGGGCAGGACTCCCCATCGCAGTAAAGGTGCAGGCTATATCCTGAAACGATCATGGCTATTTTCCGATCCGATTACTGGCAGTAGCTCAGCGGGATGTCGCAGCCGCGCTTCAGCAAAACCGCAGCATGCTCATGATTCTTCGCCTCTACCCTGGACATGCCAAAAGCCAAATAGGCATCGGTCCCAAACTTGATGGGGGTAGAAGCAGAACGGCCAACCAGCCTAGCTAAATGCTTAGTTGCCTGCTTGCATGCGGCCAATCGCGTTTTCGGAGTTGGCAGGTCGTCAATGATTTGCACCTGGCGTTCGACTTCGTGGCCCTGGTCATTCAGGGCGAGATAAGTAATTTCGCTGTATTTCATGGCAATTATTTTCCGTGAATTCTTAGCTTGAGGCAGTTGTAGGCGACGACCACTCACCCAGAACCAAAATCCCTGCCCGTTCAAGCAGCTCATTGAACTCGGACTTGTTCACAGAGGGTGCCCATTTGAAATCAAACTTTTCCCCCTCGGCATTCGCCCAGCGTGCCAGGTAAACGCGCCAGGAACAGCCTAGCATCAGCGTCTCTTCAAGGATCTCGCCAACGACCCAGGTTCTGTCACCCTTTTCAAGCCCACCTGTAAGCGCCCCATTTTCAGGATTAATATGCACACCAACATAGAAGGCGTCTTCAGGCACGTCCTGGTGCGCATAGATGGCCAACACCGCTTCGGCCATATCTGCCTTCAATTGCGTTCCAATGGGTTCCTGCTTCCGACGGCAGGCAAACTCACCAAAGAACTGCGCTGGTGGCAGCACTTCACAGCCGTTCAGCTCTTGCACCTGCTTGAGGTCAAACTGCCGACCTACCAAGGTTGCCTTCAGAGATAGCATTTGCATGGGTACTTCCTTTTTTTGTCTGCTGGCCGGCGCGGGCGGCACCAAGCCGCGATAATTTTCCGGTGGCTCAGTTAGAGTTAGTGAACCCAACGACAAACAACGCTCCGTTGTCGCTCAAGACGCGAGTCCCTTTAGGCAGCTTGCCGTCATGCGAAGCAACGTAAGCCGCTGAACCTTGAGCCGCAACGTGCTTCCAATTGCTCGCGTCAGCAGTCGCTTGGTCAGCGGCTGATCTCACCACGAATAGCGCTACCAGAGCGGTGATGAATGCCGCAGCCAAAAAGGCATTTAGGGTAAGGGATGCTTTAAGCGTCATGATATTTTCCGTGCCGGAGCAGTCGCAGATTTGTCGATATCACTACGGAGTAGGTATGCCAACATAGCCGTAACGGGCGACCCGTAGTATTTGTCTCGTAAACGTACATACCCAAAGCCAGCCATACTGAATTACCCCAGACTCTCCGTCATAGTAACGATGTGCTTCATCTGAGAGAGTCACCTCATATACAGTCCACGCTTTCACGTTCATCAGCCCTTTTATCAACGAATACACATTTTTGTTTCGCAACTCAGGCGGGAGATACCCAAAATCAGCAGCGATCTTGAGCGCATGAAGGCGACGTGGTGTATCAAGAACGGAGACCATCTCTTCGATCTCCTCGCAATACGAGAAGAACTGCTGAGAATCATCGCTACAACAGCCCCCACCAGGGACTGACAAGCTTTCGACTTCCAGCTCTTCCAAAACATCCCACCAGCGTTCTACTTCAAAACGAGAGAGCCTCCCTTGATCGCTTGGTGCATTCACCATGCTTTCATAATTGCGCATATCGTATCCTCCTCGAAGTCTCCAATAATGAAGTCCATGGCTATTTTCCGAGAGTTTTTTAAATGAAAAGCGCTTTAAGATCAGCGATAGAGCCGACTGATTTGCCATGCGCTCGTTCATCGCCACACGAAATTACCGCTGGGAATTGCGCCTTACGGAGAAACTAACCATTATCGTTTTCTAAGCACCCAAGCGTCGCATACCCGGTTCCGTTTCCCAAGTCTTCATTAACAACGCCACGGTCAACTGCAATCAGTTCTTGTAGATCTCCTGTCAAGGAGTCGAAGTAAATATTTTCTGCGAGATGTACTTTGCTCATAGCTGCCCTTTCCTTCCTATTTCGACTCTGTGGCTGATGCTGGCATTTTCCGGTTGTTGGTTAACGGCCACTGCCGCTGACAGGCAGGGACTGGAATTGTCTGTATCGCCCACCTCCTCGACAATGACTGCAAGGCAGTCCGGTTGATCCTTGGCAGCAAGGGCAATCGATCCACTTGTACACGCCTTGGCCTGTGCCTGCGCAGCGTCGGCATGCTATCGGAGAGACATGCTGGCTTATATCAAGCTTTCCTGCCCCGTGGCAGGACGGACACGTCTCCACTTTGGCTTCCATGGTGTTTTCCGGTCTACTTGAGGGGTTCATACACGCGGCGTGGATCAATCACTTTCACCTTGCCGATATACTCATCCCGCCAGTAGTGATGTTGGTCATGGCCATCGGTGATTTTGACCGAGAGCCGCTTGCCGACTTTCACAATCTCACCCGTTGCGTAGTTGTTGGTGCGGCCACCAGAACGGGTTTTCGTCTCGAATGTGAAATTGACTACTTGACCGACTGCAAACTCTGCCATTGCCGCTCCTTCAACTTTTCCGCCCTAGCGGGCAGTTTCCGGTTATGCGGGGTCAGGGATAAAGCCATCCCCGTGGCACAGCTCGCAGTCACAATCGGGCTCATGCTTGAAAGCACAGTTAGGGCATCCCTGGAACGGGGCCTCATCGATGTGTCGGCGAAGCTCAATCATGTCTTCTGAGTCCGGAGCCCCAACTTCTTGCCGCATTTCGAGTTCTTGCAGTCTCTCAACAGCGGCTTTGTATGCCTCGGCGGTCATCGGTTTGTCAGCCACGTGGGGCTCCTTTCGCATGCGAAACTTTTCGATCACTCGCCTGGCACGATAGCGACATGCTGGAACAGCGAAATCTCAACACCGTTACCTTCGCTGTCCTCGCAGAAAAAGGATTCCCCAATCCACTTACCTTTGGCGATACCACCTTCGGTAAGTACCACACTGTAGGTTGTACCGGACTCACTCCAGCTAAAGTCCACAACTACATTGTTAGCTTCGCCCGTTGGGTCAAAGGTGTCCCAGTAGGTCAGCAGCGGACTATCCACGCGCACCGAGTTGGCTTTGTAGAGCAAAGCAAGAAACGTTGTTACGACTGGATCAAGTTGCATTTTCTTTTCCGTGTAGCGGTTAGTCGGTGCTGCCGGCGCTCTGGCGTGGGTCCGGCTGGCTCCAAATCTCTCCGAGGATGGTACGGCTCAGGGCCGACAGTTCATCCCACGACAGCCTCACCCCACGGCCAGCCTCATAAGCGGCTTTCATTCGATTCAGGGCGTCGTGCGCGGGGCCGATTCCCTCGTGGAATTCCTGAGCCGCTGCCGTCAAGTCGGCTTCATTTGCCACGTAGCCAGCCAGATCGCGCATCACCACTCCTCCCGTTTTCCGCTGGTGAGCTTTACTTGCTACGACTATCGCCCAAGGCGGTCAGCTCAGCGATTCGCGCTTTAGCGATGTCGATTTTCTGCTGCTCTGCTGCGATCAGCCCTGGAATGTCGTTGCCGGCATTCCAGATCGCGACCAGAGTATCCACCTTGGGATCGGGGCCGCACGCCTTCACCGTTTCAGCACCACACACCTTACAGGTGCCACCTCCGCTGTTGCCTTCCCAATACCCGTAATCGTGAATCTTGATATCGGTGCCGCCACACTTCAGACAAGGGGCAACAACCACTTCGCGCTCTACTTGAACAGTTTCAACGACCTTCATGGTCTCGCTCTCCTGTAATTGAATTTTCCGAGGCGTTACCCATTAAACCGGGTGTCAATCTTTCTCGTGTCGAACAGGCAGCGGGCGAACCAACCACACATCAACAGGCCAGTAGCAGCAACAAGCTCTCCTGGTACTCCCCATGTGTGACGCATCGCACCACCAATGATGACCAGTGCTGCTGCGCCAATGCCTTGCAAAGTCGCTTTACGAATAGCGGCCTGTTTTTCATCAACCAGCTTCTTTACATGCGTTTCCATAGAATTTTCCGTTCTGTTTGGCCCATGTGGGGGCTTGAGTCTGCTCGTTGCTGCCGGGACACGCTCGGCCGCGGCCAACAGGCTTTCAGCCTATGCCTACGCAACTACAGGCTGGCTCTCCGCTTGCTTCATTTCATCGATACGGGCATAGAGTTTTTCGATCTCTTTTTCCATAGCGTTGTTCTCCTGCTCATTTGCATCGATTTCAGCAGAGAGTTGGTTGATTCTTACCAGCATCTCTTCTTTGGTCATATTTTCTTGCTGCGACATTTGCCTTTTCTCCAAAATCTTAGCTCCGACATCCGGTCGGCTCGGGCGGACTGGGCCGCAATATTTTCCGATTCAAATGCGGCCAGCCAGGGCCGCTGAAACAAATCCACCAGCAGCCATCGGTGTTCCAGCATGCAGGTAGTCGCGTGCCAGCGCAGTTAGTACCTGTTGCTCGCTCACCCCGGCAGCAGATGCTGCCAAAGACAAGGTCCACGTACCGGCCACTTCTCGAATGAGGTCGGCTTTGTCCTCCGTGCGAACGGAGGAGTGGTGCTGATGCCCCTCGTACAGTTTCTGGACTTGATCCTTCAGCGTTGTGTCAAAGGTCATCAGGGCGGCAGCAGCATTCTTTGCACTCATGGGATTTCTCCTAGCTGGCACGTTGTTGATGGCTTAATAGTAAACCTCTAGGGGTTTACTTGCAACCTATATTTGCGCCTGTCATGCCTGTTGTTGCACAAAGACACGCCGGCCTTCGGCCTCGGCCTCACGATAGCGCCGCACCGTTTTGGACACTGCCGCTTTGCTGATCTTGAAACGTTCAACTGCCTCGGCCTGGCTCATGCCTTCCAGCAACACGGCATGCGCGGCACGACAGGAAGGGCTGTCGGTCTTGCCCCTGGTCATCGTGGTGATGTAGTTGAAGATGTCTTCGGTCAATCTCTGCTCCTGTCTTGTCATGCCCTTACGCTCGCCCCATCGGCGGCCACCGGCCCAAGATTGAGGCCAGCCAACCAATGTACTTTGCAGTCCCCCAAGCGACCGTAACCAACCAGCCCAGCCCGATCACCGCAATAACAGCCACCCAGCCTGGATCACTACCGAACCGGACTGCTAGCCATGCGGCTATGCCTGCCAGAATGCCCATGTAGTTGTACGCGATAAAAAGCCGGACCTTGCCAAAGGCCACACCAGAAATGCCGTCAGGCAGCCCCCAAAACAGCAGGACAGCCCATATCCAACCCTTACTGCGCGTCATGGCGGCAAGGTTGCGCTCGGCTTTTGGGTCAAGTTGCGGCGGCGTCCACGCCAGGTAGTGCCACGGGGTTTTCATTGCTCCCCCTTGCCATCAACCCGCTCCAGTGCTGCCTTGTACGCGGCATTGCGCTCCCGTTTGCCAACGGACAGCACCAGAATCAGAACGCGCTCATCCTGCACCTGGTACACCAAGCGATAGCCGACCGTGCGCAGCTTGATCTTGTACAGATCAGTTCCACCGCTAACCCGTGCGCTAGGTACCCGAGGCACTTCCAGCCGTTCTTTCAGCTTGGCCTTGAACTGCTCGGCAGTCGCACGATCCAGCTTCTTGAACTCGGACAGTGCCTTGGGGTGAAAAACCAGCTCATAGCTCATCCAGCGTCACCTTGACCGGCTGCTCGCCATCATTCAGGCGCTCATTGGCAATGGTGGCCAGATCCATGTCTTCCAAGCGATCGGCAAGTGCCTCCCACACCTCTGGGCTGATGATGTACCCGGCTGGTTTGTTGCGGTTGAGAATGGCCACCGGCTCTGTGGCGGCGGCAGTCAGGATAGCGGCGGGGTTTGCCTTCAGCTCGCTGATGCCGACCGCCTTGTTTGCCAGGATGTTGTGCATGATTAATACCTTTAAGCGTACTTCAA
Organism: Aquitalea sp. FG25; assembly: GCF_057809375.1. Classification (NCBI taxonomy): domain Bacteria; kingdom Pseudomonadati; phylum Pseudomonadota; class Betaproteobacteria; order Neisseriales; family Chromobacteriaceae; genus Aquitalea; species Aquitalea sp. FG25. Next base: position 166,560 of record NZ_JBMDJV010000003.1, on the reverse strand, counting down.
ACAGGACTAAGTATAGGGCTTTTTTGGCCTGCCTGCACAGCTCAAGACCAGATAACAGATCTTCTAAATAGCCATTTCGTACATCTCTCGCAACTTCTTCTTTTCGACCTGGATATAAGCAGCCGTCACATCGATGCCACTGTTGTGCCCCAGTAGGATGGCCACCTGCTCCAGTTCCAGACCCTTTTTCAAGAGCGCACTAGCAAACCCTCTGCGCCCGGCATGGCTACTAGAAAAAATACCGGCGGCACGATACAGCTCACGAAATCGGGCCTCTAGCGCATCCGCCGCCCAGTAGTCCATCTTGCGGCCATCCGGCAGCGTTCTGCGCTTACGCACCAACTCGAAACCGCCTCCACGGTGAGTCAAAAGCAACCTGGTATAAGGCATCAGCCCACGGTACTCGCTGGAATCCAGAGAACAGCCAAGCCGGTGTTTCAACCGGTAAGCAAGATAGGTTTCGATGGCGGTACGTAGTTTCGGATTCGTGAGAAACACGACTCGTGCGCTGCAATTTTTGGTTATGGCTGCCCGCAATTGCAACTCGTCGCGCAATCTGCCCATTGGTGTGAGCACGTCCCTCATCTCAAGGCGCGCATTTTCCGCTATCAATCCTGTGACAAGGGGAGCAGGAACAGCAGCCCATCTTTCGGCGTTTCCACGGCCATTTCACCCTCCGCCAAAAGGGTTGTCAGTTTGTTGCCATCTTCATCTTCTACATCAGTGGCAACTTGGGCAGGTCCAACGCTGATCACGTCACACTCCACCGAAAACTCTTGGGTTATGATGCAAACACACCCACGTCTATCGCTATAGGTGCCTGGTGCTGGGTTGATGGATTTCATTGTGCATTCCCGGTTAATCGTTACAGCTTTTGCTTGGACTCTTCCTGGGAGGCTCGAAATACCGCAATAGCATCCGAATCATTGGCAGGTATCGCTCGCTCCATAATGCGCCTAGTTTCAACAATGCTTATATAACCCTTGTGCTGAATAATTGTGTTTACCTCTCCTTTAGTTGCGGGGATCACCAGTAAAAATTGAGTAGTGCGTTGATAGCTTGATGTCGAAAAAACAGAATAAGCTGGGCCAAAAAACAAGAACCACACAAATGCGAACGCAAAAAGAAGGAGCATCGAAACCAGTAGGGGAAACCGCTTTTGCTCAATAAATGTCATGATCTTTCCCGACTATTTGGTTAGATAGGCTGCGAGTAGAAAGCCGATTGCAACGAGGGACAGGATTCCCATTCGAGCCATCCCCCACCGTAGGCCGTGGATGAAATTTCCAACCGCCAGCACTCCACCAATAAAAAACAGCACATGACTCAAATTCATATCGATCTTCACTGTGGCCACTGAATGAGGTGCTGAACCAGCATAGTCCCGGTGAAAATCAACACCCCAACTACGAACATCAACAACTTCGAAACACCGCTGCCAGGCTGTAAAGCTTGAGCTAATAGCCCATTCGATTGGGCTCCTTTTGCTTCGACAGCGGCGGCATAGGTGTCAGCCCATAGCATCAGGGCAGTAAGAACACCGAGAGCAATGGCAGCGACCAGCGAGCCGGATTTGTAGGCAAAGATAGCCAGCCCCAAAACCAACCAGTTCAGAATCTTCCAAATCATGTGGTATTTCCCTCATTATGCCGGCTAACGGCCGTCACGGGCGCTCATGGCGCATTCCCGTGATTAGTTAGCGCTTAATCTTGCGATCAAGTTCTTGACGACGCAGCTCAAGAAGCTTGATTTCGCTCTCAAGAATCTCCTCGTTGCTTTGATTGACTCTCAAGTGAAGAAATTGAAAAGCGGCATACAAGACCAACACAATGATCATGCCAACACAGCCAATGACGAACCCCATACGCTATTCCCCTATACCCAGCCGCCCTGGGCGCTTTTCCGATGGTTATCCAAACGTGTTCTTGATGTTCAAAGTATGAAACATAGTTCGCACAAATGCAATATAGATTAAGAAATATACTTCATGCTTTTGCGCTTTTACCACGTTGCACTTCCGGCAGCGCCCGGATCGCATCGTCGTAGTACAGCGGACGCTCCGCGTCCCGTGCAATCTGGCTCACGCGGGTTTCTGACATAGCCCAGCGCACCGCAAGGGCGCGGTAGGTCCAGCCCTTGCCACGAACTAGCTCTTTGAACTCCTCTGGGGTCATCCTGGCCAGAGGTTGTACGTCAATCCTTACTCTCACAGCGGCCTCGCAAGCATGTTCTCGATCAGTCGGATGATGGTTTCCTTCTGGGGCGGGGCGGATTCGGCCACCAGCAGCGCCAGGGCCGCCAGCCCCACGTCGTTGATTATCGTCTGGCCGTCGCGCAGCAGCGCCCCGTTGCGATGCAGGAAGTCCACGAATAGGAACGCGCCGCTGCGCTTGTTGCCGTCCGCCAGCGGGTGGTTCTTGATGACGAAGTACAGCAGGTGCGCCGCCTTGCTTTCGAGCGTGGCGTAGGCCGGCTGGCCGAACACCGTCTGGTCGAGATTGCCCAGGATGGAGGCGATACCCTCCTCCCGCTCGCGGCCAAACAACTCGCTGGCTTCTCCCCGCGTCATCAGGTCGGCCTTCAAGGTGGCGATGGCGTGCCGGGCCTCCGCAGGCGTCAGAAGTGTGCCGCCAGGCGTCCCTTGCGGCTCAGTCAGCAAGCCCTCGTCGTAGCGCTGCAACAGCAGGAAGGTTTGCGTGTAGCGACTGACGATCTCAACCAGGCCGCGCCCGGCATCGGCGGTCAGCTCGGGTGCTTGGGCGGTTTTCCTGACCAGCGCCAGCGCCGCTTCCAGCTCGGCAGCATTACGCTCAAGCCGGACACGATCCAGTGTCCAGCCTTGGGTCAGGTGGTCGCGCAGCACGCCGGTTGCCCACTGGCGGAATTGCGTGCCACGCCGGGAGTTGACCCGGTAGCCGACGCTGATGATGGCATCGAGGTTGTAGTGCAGCGTCTTATAGTTTTTACCGTCAGCCGCAGTTCGTGCAAAATTTGCACATACTGAACTAGCCTCAAGTTCCTCTTCGAGAAAGATGTTTCGAAGGTGCTTGGAAATCACCGACCGTTCTCGACCAAACAGCTCAGCCATCTGGTCTTGGGTCAGCCATAGGGTATCCCCCTCCAGCCGTACCGTGACCGGCTCACCAGCCTCGTGCTGGTAGATCACCATTTCACTCATGTTCTTCTATACCCTTCCAGTGGGCGGCCACCGGCCAAGAATGGCGGCCAGCCAGCCCACGTATCTTGCGGTGCCCCACACTACAGTCACGAGCCAGCCAAGGCCGATAGTGGCGATCACGGCACCCCAGCCCGTACCAAGCCCAAGCTCCGGGGCAAGCCACGCCAACAGCCAGGCAATCAAGCCGGTGTAGTTGTAGCCAACAAAAACTCTCAGTCTGCCGAACTGGACGGCGGCGCCGTCAGTGACGCCCCAGAAAAGCAAAAGCGCCCACAGCCAGCTTCTGCGCCGCATGAGGCTGGCAAGGTTGTGCTCAGCCTGCCATTCGAGTTTCGGAGGGTGCCACGCCAGGTAATGCCAGGGTGTTTTAATCAGATTAGCCATTTGCATAGTATGAAGTATGTTGCGCACTATAACAATGCGAGTTCATACATGGCGCGAAGCTGCTTTTTCTCGACGTGGATGTAGGCAGACGTTACCTCGGTGTCCTGATGACCGAGCAGAATCGCTACTTGTTCCAGCGACACGCCTTTCTTGAGCAGTGCTGACGCGAAAGAGCGCCGGCCAGCGTGGCTACTGGTCTTGATTCCCGCTGCACGGTAAAGCTCTCTGAATCGAGCCTCCAAGGCGTCTGCGGCCCAATACTCGGCCTTGCGGCCATCAGGCAGAATGCGGCGTTTCTTCACTAGCTCAAAACCTCCGCCCCGGTGCGTCAAGAGCAACTTTGTGAACGGCATCAGCCCGCGCCACTCAGGCGCGGAGAGCACACAGCCAAGCCTGCTGCGCAGCCGATATGAAAGATAGACTTCGAGCGCGTCACGCAACTTCGGATTGGTGAGGAAAATAACCCTGCTGCGGCAGTTCTTTGTCGTTGCTGACCGCAACAACACTTCGTCACGCAACTTGCCACTGCCCTGTACCAGTATGTCCCGCACCTCAAGTCGTGCAGTTTCGGTACAGCGCAAGCCAGCACAATGAGTCAACAAAATGGCAAGGCAATCCCGCTCTGGATGCCGGCTGGTGGCTTGCGTGACGGCGAGAACATGGCGGAGCTGAGAAGGGGTGAGCGTGGGCGCTCGCTTGATCGGTGGCATGTGAACCTCTCTGAATAGTGCCGCTTTGCGGCCATTTCAGAGAGAGCAACGGGATGGCTCTTTTGCAAGAGTATCATCCCGTCTTTCCTCGTGTCCTCGGAAAAACATAATCCGCAATTCAATTCTGGCTGTGCGGATAGCCAGTCATTCGTCAAGCCATTAAAATCCGGTTTGGATATCGAAGAGTGCAATTTTTGTCCGATCAACAAAGTCCTTTCTCTGCGAATAAAGTTCTTTATGTTGTCGGTCAACACAATTCATATGCGATTTCACGGCCGACTTGCATTCCCCCTCTTTTGTCGTAACCTACCTTCACTCTATTGGATAGCCAACTCTCCACCAAACAAATAACCGCAAAGACACAAACCATTCTTGAAAGGAATATAGCCATGTCGTCCGATATATCCCGAATCAAGGCCGTGGTCATGCAGGCCGCCCAATGCCGCTCCGGCATCGTGGAAGTGTACGTGCCCTCCCCTGATGCCCAAGCGGTCGATATCGCCACGTCAGCTGGTCTCATGGAATGGATAGGTAATGGCCTGGCCCGCGTCACCACTGCCGGGATAGAGTACGCTGCCCCTTAACAGAACACTGAACGCAAAATGGCCTACGCACTGACACGCAAAGACATCACAACGATTACCGACCCTGAGACGGCTTTTGGCACCACCCGCCTTCTGCCGGCTCTCGAAGACATCCCGGTAGAGTTCACCCGATCATCGAACTTGTACACCCGGCTTGCCTCGGCGCTGATGTTCAATCACCCCATGCCGGACTGCCATATCGTGTTTCTCGGAGACTTCAAAGACGAACAAGCAGGCCCTGACATCAACCGTTGCGTTCGGGCTCACCTGACATCGTGCAGTCCGGATCATGATCACAAGATCGCGGGTGTGGCCTTCATGATTTCGAAGGTGATGCGACTGGTGCCGCCAGCGGAACCAGAAGCTCCAATCGAAGCCAGCATCCCAAATTGCAGCACGCACACCCCCGGCGACAGCCGTACACCGAAAGGTAGTCTGTAATGGTCCTCGCCGATCACCATCACAAGATCCTCGCCCTTCTCAGCATTGAAGCCGGCTTTGTCACGGGCGATATCGCCAAGAATGTGTACCCCAAGTTCGGACCCGACAACAGGACTCACTCTGCAGCGGTAGGCCGCTGGCTGACCGAACTGGAAGATGCCGGATACGTCAAGAAGATGGATGGCGCGAAACCCCCTTGCTGGCTGAAAGTGGCAGAGGATCAGAACGCAGCATCCGTTGGCATCAATCCGGATACGGCAGAGGAATCGACACCTCCAGAACTTGGGCACCGTCACTGGGTAATGCTTGCCGATATCGTTCAGGACCTGGGCCGCTTGCACCCGGACTATTTAGGCACCAGTAACAGCAACGACCTAGCCACATTGGGGAGAGCAATTCGTGTCGGCCATACCAATGCGGCCGGCTCTTCGACCCTGAGTGATGCCGAAGCGGTCATCAACAAACATGGTTTCAGCCTTCTCTCCCAGTCCTCGGTAGGACAGTGCATCGAGACTGCAGACCAGTTGCTGCGCAATGTGGCCAGCGATGCAGATACTGCGCGAAACAACAACCACGCTAAAGCCTTGGCAAAGGTGGAAGACTCCATCACTGCCATGCAGGCTCTACCCAACCACAACGTCGAGTTCAACTACGGGATGGCCTTGGGTTTGCTGGACGCCTACGTGAGCAGCGAAATGATCACCTGGGAAGAATACAAAGAGGCCTCGGCCCGCTGCACCACAATCCACGATCAGCAAATGCTGGTGATGCGCCGGTCGGGCAATAAGAACTTCATTCTGGAAGGTGACAAATAATGTCCCAGACAACTCACCCATCTACCAAGCCTGTGGCCGGCTCCCCTACCAATATCATCTGGTGGCTTAGCGGCCTGGCACTTGTGATGTTCACCGCCGTGAAGTGGAACCCGTTAGAACGCTTCATGGAGGCCGGCGCGGCTTCCTACTACCAAGCACGGGTTGCCTACGAACGTGGCTCGGCAGACCAGAAGGCCCGGATTCTGGCCGCTTTTTCTGATGGCAAGATCACGCTGCAAGAATACTCCGACGTGGTCTTCCCCCTCTTCGTGAAGGTGGCCCGGGACGGTGAGCCGGTGATGCCCGATTCCGAGATGAAGAAGTCGGTTGAGCAGGAACGCTACGAACTGAAGCAATCCATTCAGAAGAAAAGCTAAGGGCATGGCACGCAAGCACTCCCTCACCGCCCTGGCCATGGCGCTGGGCCTGCTGTCCACGCAAGCCAATGCTGCAGGAGTCCGGAACATGCCGGCGGCACCGAGCAACACAGTGCCACAGGAACTCATACAGGCAGATGGCACATACCTGAGCTACACGGCCAAGATCAGTGATGGCCACACGGTTGTATCGCTCGGGCAGTACGTCCGCCCCCGAGATTGCTTTGCCAGCCTGCAGGCCGCAGAATCTTCACCGGAGTTCCGGCATGCGACCGATGGGAGCGGGTACGTTGAGATGGCCTGCATCGCCATCCGGAACAAGGCCTAGCCATGCGAGAGTTGCGCCGGTGCCCATGGTGCCAATCGGAACCCAAGCTGGATCAGGACGGCGACTCATCCTGGTACGTGGCCTGCAAAGTGTCAGCCTGCCCGGTGATGCCTATCACCAAGCCCTACCGCCACGCCCACCAAGCGCGCATTGCATGGAATAGCACAGGGCCTGCCGATATCTGCCCGACACCCAAGGGCTGACAAGAGCCTGCCCACACGTTAAAGTCCGCTGATGGAAGAAAAAAACACCCTGCGGCAAGCCTTTGCCACGCGAATGAGCATCGTATGTGACCTGCTCCAGATACCGCCTGCCGGAAAAAACCGTCAGGAAGCCTTGGGTACGATGTTTGGTGTTACCCAAAAAGCTGCAAGAAAGTGGCTTGTCGGCGACGGGTATCCCGATACAGCCAAAGGCGTTCAGATTGCCATGCAAGCCAAGGTTTCGTTCGACTGGTTAATGACTGGTCGTGGGAGATGGATATTCAACAATCCGCAGCCATTATAGGTGGCCGGATCGTCGAAAATACCCAAGCAGTGAAGCGTGAAGCGGACTTCGAGAAATGGCTGTTGCAAACCAGCCCAGAACGCCTGGCGAAATTTCTGATATCCAAAAAACCTGACCAAATTCCAGATTTGCTGATTGCCATCGGCAAATCATTGAAGAAGATATCCTAAACACCCTACTCATTCTGCCATCAACATAATTGGTGGCGTTGAGCCGTGTTTCGCGAAGCTACCAAACGAAAAGACCCGTTTCTTGCAAGATGAACGGGGCATTATCGCATACCTTTATGAGCAGCCTCAAAAGGGCTTATCTGACTCGACCAAGCCCAATACAAATAAAACGTATGCACTACCAGACTCATCTTGGCCTGGTGCGGTTTCAAGTAAAACCCATCCCTTCTTTAGAAGGTCATTTACCTCAGAAACACTGACGGTTGACTCCACGCTGCGAACGTTGAATTTATCAATACTCATTAACATTGCTCCTTACTGGTCGAGTCGGGAAAGATTGCGCTTTCTCATGCATTAGTACCTAGCGCATGAGAAAGTAACTTACTAAGTGTTTCTTCCGTTAGTTCGAATCTATCTTGAATATAATCTCCGCTCTCCAAGCCACCAATCACATTGCGTAGCGTGCAGACAGGAGCATATGCAGATTTGGCATCGCCTCGTTTTTCAAGAACAAAGTCAATAACGGCCAGAGCTGGAGCTGTATCACTATAACCGCCGCGCAAAACCAATACTCGACCCAAAGCGCCCAAGGCTGGGCGACATGCCCCTTGCGGCTCCAGAATTACAGTATTCGTCATCATGTCAATCGTGAGTTCCGGTAGTATATGTGGAGTACTCCAGCTCCCCCCATTACAATCATTGTTTTCTGTCGAAAAATTAGCTGCAGACAGCCCGTTTTTTACAAGCCATTCTTTAATTTCTGCGTAGAGACTATTCAGCGCGTCTGCATATCTCTTTCGCATCGCTACAAACAGATCCCTCTCATTACTTTCCATCTGTTTTTTATTATTGATAATTTGCACATTATTTTTCAGAAGCGCTTGCAATTCGGCATTCATCTCTATTTCCTCTAAAATTCAGAAGATCATTACGCATTCAAGCATAAAGTCAAATTTACTGGGTGGATACTGCATTGTTCAATAGCAGTGCATTCTGCTCATTCGGCCAATGCACGAATGAACCAAAGTACCACTCCCTGGCCTTTTTGCCGTATCTGCTTCACTGCTTCCTCAAACGATTCAGCGCGAAGATACATTCCACCAAAAGTCTGCCGCATTCGGCCACGCCCGATGGCAAGCCACTCAGTATCCACCTGGAGTGCCTGTGCTGCTCTGTTGAGATTATCTCCCTCAATCCTGGCAGACGGATTCTTTATCCACTTGTACACTGCGGCACGGAAAATTCCAATCTGAACGGCCAGCCAGTTGGCGGTGTGCGGTTTCCCGCTGTGCACTTCCAACGCGGTGAGGGCGATCTTGACCCGCTGCCCAATCGTATCAGTCGAACTATCCATGCTGACGGTTTCCGCTTCTTGCCTCTGATCTTCCGACATTAGATATCACCCGAAGTCTGCTGGGCTTGTGTGAGCCATTCATCAAGCAGCGGCACCAAACGCTGGTACTCGCCGTGGCCAGTACGCTGAACAAGGCTTTTGTTTACCAGTCGCTTGATTGCCTGCTGGGCTGTTCCCCGGGTAAAGCCCTGGTGTTCATACAGCGCCAGCGACTCATCAGAGAACAAGTCCTTCCCTTCCAGCAATCGGAGATAAACGACCCGATCAGCATTGTTTAATTCCTGCCACAACCGTTCACAATAACCATCGTTTCCAGTCAGATCCTCCTTCATACGCTCCCAGAGCGCACCCCAGTCATCAGTATCTTGCAGCACCATCTGCTGCACCAAACCCGACAATATCTGAGCATTTCGGCCAACCTTATCAAACACAGACCACAGATCATGAGCATCGACCTTTTTGCCGGTGATGCGGGTATGAATGGAGGTCAGGTGTTCGATGTAGCCGAACTCCAGCGGAGGGAAGTCTTGCACAGTGGCAAAGCTGTAGAACGGTGCCTTCTCGTCCTGGAATAGTCGCTGCAGGTCGGCCTGAGAAGAACCGGTAAAGACGACATGAATCGTTGGCGGGGCCATGTCCAGAAGTGTTCTAAGACTGGCCGCAAACGTCGCGAAGTAACTTGAGGTTGCAAGGTGCTGGATTTCGTCCAGAATGATCAGGCCTGGCTTGCCATTCAGGTGCTTTATCCATTCATTGAAAAGATTGGCAGCTATCGACAGCTCAGAAGGCAGCGCGGCTTTGGGCCGGTCGGCTCTTTCGATCTCGACGCTGGCTTCAATCCCTGCGCTGAATCCCACCTTGAACTTCGGCTTCCAGACGCCCTCAGGAATTGCGCTCTGCAGCGCTCGGATGAAGCCAAGGTGCGGCTGATCCTTGTTCTCCCAGAACGAGGCATAGATAGTACTGATGCCCCTCTCAACGGCCTGCGGTATCAAGTCCTGCTGCAGATACTCGGTCTTGCCAATCCGACGCCGACCGAAGAAAACCAGCCGGGGAATGTTGTTGTCGAATAGCATTTCAAGGTGCCGCACGGCCATCTGAGTGCGTGAGTAGTGCCAGTTGATCATTCGCTTCACTTATACATAGAGTGTATATATTGCAATATACACCAAAGATGTATAAGTCAATCCGTTTTCTTTGCTTTCGTAGCACCACCGCAGATCATGGCATCCGACGGGCAATCGTGACCTAGCCAACCCACTACCCCGTATTTACCCAGATCGACAGGCAACGAAAAACCCCGGTTTACTTGAGGTGAGCCGGGGTTGGTGCTGTTTGTTCGACGTACCGAAGATGCCTACTGTCTCAGGCCGATGAATCCTGGAACAAGGTGGCCTTACCCTTGATTGCCCCTATGGCATCCATGGCCTCTTGCAAACGAACAGTCCCGGCCCAACTCTCGAACGTCTTCTTGGCATTGCGCACGCCCCGTTCTGGCCGGTCCTCGGTGTACTCCCCAAATGCTTCCAGAAGATCCGATGCAGCCTGTGCAATTTCAGATGGAGTGCCGACCTGGATGATGCGTCCAAGCTGGGAGAAGTGGTGCAATGCATCCGCGAGATACATAAGCTCGACTTGCTCTTGCTCGGGAGATGCGTTCCGGTGCAGATAGGATGACGGACTGCCATTCGAATAGGCGCTGTACATGCGGATAGCAATTGCAGTTTCGCCTGTGAAAACCATCAGTTTGACCAGCTCGGCGGTGAAATCCTGTGTCATCTTGCTTCCTTGCAGAGTGTATTGGAGAGTTGAGGCGCATACTTGGCAACGGCATCATCCTTCAGTGTGATGACGACCGGTCCATCCCGGAAATTGCCGGAAATTGAGCCGTGCAACTCCCCCACCTCACGCTTGGTGAGATTCTTCCACTTGGCAATCCACGCGTAATCACCAAAAAGCAGGCCTGACGGGAAACCTGCTGAAGACTGACCAACGGATATGCCATGCTCTCGACACCATGCTACAGCCGCATTCCTGGCATTCCACAGCCCTTCCTGGGTGAATTCAACACGCACTAGAATCCTCCTTGATTGCCCTGACTTCCCAGCCCATCTTGCGGCACACATCGATGGCTTTATCCTTCGTAGCCAAGCCATCTAGCCAGAACGCAGGATAGGCATCAGAGATGATGGCCCAAACAAAATCGCCCTTGCTGCTGTGGTCATCGCGCTGCTCAATCGTGACCGGGCCTGTGTCAAATGCGATCCGGACTGCATCCTCGTACTGATCAGGGCAACCACGCTTGAAGCGCCGGGCCCAAGCGGTTCGCCGTATCTCCGGGATAGTCCGTGGGATCAGTGGTCCGCCTGGCAGACTGTTCGCGGCATCAGCTATTGCCTTGCAATCCGCGCACCAATGCTCTCGCAGTTCCCCGCTGACGCCCCATGCTGACATGGGAACGCTGGTAGCCATGGTATCGGAGCCGCACAAGGCCTTGCCATTGATACCAACAAGGGACAGATGGTAATGCTGCTGGCTAGAGATGCCTTCCGTGACATGGTGCCGTAGTACATCAGTATTTGTATGCGCCTGCGAATTGATCGATTTAGTCATCCACCCTCGCTTCCGCTACAGCATCGCTAATTACGTTACCCGGTAACGGTAACGCATCATCAAACCAAGTGAATGCTGGTTGATCATCAACCACGTCAAAAACCACATAGCCTGTGCCTACCCAGTACAAGCCGGTATCTGCCTCGTTGGCCTTGTACCGTGCCACAAGAAGATCCTCTACCTGCGACCTCTTTTGCTCTGCACTCGGAGCGACAAATGCACTGCCAATACTGTAAAGGATGTCGCGACAGGCCTTTTCACCATGCCTGAAGTTGATGGACTTGATCGCAGCGTCCCAGCGATCCAGCCCGTTTCCCTTGGCCCCATTGGTATAGGGACGCCAGTCTTCAACACCAGCCTTGACCTTGGTTTGGGGTTCGCTCAGTGACAGGCCATACTCATGCATGCACATGCTGACGGCCTCGTCCTCGGTCATGTTCAAATCGGTGAAGTTATCGACGATATCCGAAAATCTTGCCAACAGGCCATCGGGCTGTTTGACGATTCGCCACCCCATGATCACTCACTCTCTGAATTGAAAACACTCATCTAAAGCGGGAATGTATCACCACCGTTCTATGGTGCAAATTAAACCGAAAAGCCACGCCATGCTGGCTGGGTGAGCCATCCTGATTAGCGGCCACACAAATAAAAAACCGCCCCAAGGACGGTCTGCTGTCCTATGGGGCGGATGGGTTGTATACGGTGATCGGTTAAGCCGGCAATACCGACTGGAAGTAAGTCGCCATATCGGTGTACGAACTGAAGTGGCTGGCAAAACGCTTCGTTGGAAACTTCTGGTAAAAAGCGTTGCCGTACGCCTCAAGTACAACCAAGTGCTGTGCCGAACAATGATTCGATTCAACTGACAATGCTATACCAGTCTTTCGCTTCAGTTGCTCAAACAAGGTCTCGACAGTGGAAGCTGCCGCGTTCTCAGCCTGAATCTTTGCAAGAGCAGGATGACTGATTTTCAGATTCGATTTCATGATTTGTACCTGAGAAGACTGGCGTACCCCATTTGGGGCAACACCAGCCTGGGTTAAAGAAGAGCACACACTTTTACTACATACCCTTCAATGCAAAGTGCTCGGCAACTACCTTGGCGTATTCCGCAATCTGCGTTTCGTCAAAGCAGAGGGGAACGTAGCTCCGCTGGGTTTGGTTTGAAGCCAGATTCCTGGCGTGGTTAAGCAGAACACCAAAATGGCATAAGACAAGATTATGCCCGGCCTGTTGGCCAGAGATGATCCATTGATGCCGAAATTGGGTTCGAAGGCTATCGAAACTGCACGTAGGCAGTAAGAGAGAGGTTGGTGACTGCAGGTAAGTGCGCAATGCGCATGCCGAATGGCAGTAAGAAACGCCAGTATACATCAAGGCCGCGGCTTAAGAAGCCCGCACTCGCATGAGGCCCTGGCTAACTGTCTGCAAGGCATTGTGCTTTACTTGCCAGACAAATAGACCGGGCGGGCTGCCCGGGTTGGATGTTCAGATTGTCCCGGCGGATATCACCGGGATATCATCCACATCAACAACTGACAGTTGCAGATGCTGCTGGCCATCTCGCAGGGCAATGAAGGTGAATAGGTCTTCACTCACTCCGTCTGCATTGCCTGTCTGAAGGAAGTTCACAAACCACGCGCCCAGATCAGGCCGGTCTACGAAATAGCTGCGAACACGGGAGTACACAATCTCGTCCTCCGTACCGATCGTGCCACCCTTCAGGAAACGCTTCTTTTCCAACTCAGTCTGAAAGAAGAAACGTTCCGCAAATGATCCGTTCGCCGAATCATCAAGCACAAAATCTCGAAACAGTTCTTCGTGGACATACACCTGCAAGACGTAGGCTTCTATTGCCGAAGCCTGATCGGGTGCAATGACCAGTTTGGCGCCTGGGTCCGTGATGGAATCGCCGGCCGGGGATATGAGAAATCTCTTTGATGTCATAATCAACCCAAGGGCTTAAAGCTTAATATTGAGCGCTTCGTAGATAGGGGCAAGCGCCGACTGCAATTGCTCAGATACGATCTGACGAACACGATCTTCCGTGAGTTCTTCTATGGGTGCCTCAAAACTGGCTTTGAGCCTGGCTACCAACTCGGCATTCGCTGAGGTGCGGCCATTTTCTTTCGCTGCTTTTTCTATCTGTTCATGCAGCGGAATCGGCATGCGCCATTGCGATCGGTGAATTCCATCGTTCATTTGTGGTTCCTCAATCAAATTACACATCAGCAGCTGCGTGTTGCTGAACACTTGGCTGCTGAACTTCGCACATCAAGCGATATTGTTGTTGATGCACCCACAGACAAGTGCAACTGTTTTCTTCTGGATGCCCAGCTCATCGGCGTACACGGCAAGCTGACTCGCCAGCTCGATCTTCTGGTCTACCCATGCGTTTGCAAGAGCCGGCCGGATGCGGTGTTAGGCAGCAAGTTTCAACAATTAATTGCGCCCTGGCCTCTGAACTTCGCCCATGACAGACATCTGGTGGCACTCACCCGGTCCCGAACAGAAGGTCAGGCCAAAGGTCGGTGCCACCTCCCATATGCCGGCTCGACTCATGAAGAGAGGCTCGTATTAATCAAGATGTTTACAGTTAAGTCAGCTTTGTGGTTTTAACTGTAAACAACTTTACAGGCTGGCAGATCACGCAGACTGTTTGGCGGCTTCGGCTGCTTTCTCGGCAGCAATGATCGCCTGGCAGGCAGGGCAATCCGGATCACGCGTCTGTGCGCCTTCTATTTTGTCCGGACACATGCCCATATAGACATGCTCCACTTGACCGACTGCTACAGCAACCAGATTGGCGATTATCTCTTGAGTGACGGGCATTTCTTGGCTTCCTTGAAAAGGTTTTGAGTTAGCCCAGCGTGCCTGATAGGCCCGGCAAGTCAAACCCTGAAATCCCCGGCGAGGCTGGCAAGCCTAAACTCAGGCCAATGGTGTCTAACCACGCTCAAATCAGGCCCATCGCCTGCGGCACCGAGTGCCGGCTAATTCACTGCACTGGACATCGACAATTCACTGCCGACCCGTTTCAGCATTTCATTGATCGGCAAGAAAAGAATTGAACGAACCTGGCGCATGGAACCCGCAATGTATGTGGCCGGCACGTCACCCTGGGCAAGGCGATCAGACAAGATTTGTAATGCTGCCGGTATTGCAGCCTCAAGACGGGCAATGAACTGGTCAACCCTATTTTTAGCGACTCGCTGCGGAAGGCCAAATTGCACGCCAAGTTCCTCAAGGTCTTCTCTGGACTGGATGTCGGCATAGACTTGCTTGTCTGCCCACGTTGTCGGAAGACTCCGACCGGCCCATGCGGCCCCATGGCCAGCGTAGATGGCTGTGCTCAGCAGATCATAGAACGGAGCCAGCCGGTAGCTACCGGCCTGAGCGAGCACAGAAACATTCTTGAGGTGGGCATCATCATTGGCCACCATCATGTTGAACATCATCCACTCGAAGATGACTATCTTCGCCGGGATAGGTGTCAAGCAAGCATTCGCGATATTGCCCAACTGACCAAGCGTGCACTGCCGGTATTTCGCGGTACGGTCCAAGCCAAGCAACTGGCACCCATCAAGCGCATGCAGACGCACTGGATGACCATCACTCTGGGTGCGGTCGAAGCGCTCAATAATGTAGACCGCTTCCGGCACAAACCGTAGCGTGACAGTCGGAACTGGTAACCCGACACACTTGGCCAGCGTCATCACGAACCACTCGTTAATCACGGAATGGGGAAAGTTATCCTTGTCTGGATGCTCGGGCTTGAGAATGTGCGTTGAGGGCTGGTTAGCGTCAGGCTGATATAGCTGGCCATCGACAAGGTTAATGGCCATTTTGTGCTGAGCACCTGCGAGGGACATCCGCTTCTCTGTCCGGCTGGCAAGCGACACGGCAGGCAATCCACGAATCCACTCTGACAGGGTCTGATCGGCCAGTGGCTTCAATCCCCCTGCAACATGAGGAAGGTAGTTGTCCGGGAGCAGTGTGAGAGAGCCAGCTGATTCCGCACCAAAATGCCGCAGCAGGCCAAAGGCATCCTCATCAACCAGATTGGCATCCCTGGCAATCAACGTGCGGGCCATTTCCTCCGGAAGAAGGTTATCGAAGAACCATTGCACAGGACGTTTGCTGGCACCATCAAGATGCTCATCGACCTGGAGAGGCAACGACGGTGAAATGGGGAATCGTCGTGCATCAGACAGCCATGCCTGCTCGTACTGCAAAGCCCAGATGGAATTGCGCTCAACCAGCCTGGCAATCAGTACATCATTCCAGAACACATTGAGGAACCGATTTTCAGTCATCCCCATACTCCGGGAGTATCAGCACTGGTTTGATGTTGAGCGCGGCAAGGACCTTGAGAACGAGGTCCAGCCGCACCCCGCCCTTCCCCTTTTCAAGTTGATTGATGAAAGTGATACCGACACCGGCGAATTCGGCGAGATCCAACTGGGTGAGGTTTTGCTTACGACGTGTACTTGCAATCGCTGCGCCCAATCCGGCAACGTCAGAAAACGAGACCCGTTTTGGCTCAACTGGAGTTGTATTCTGACTGACACTGACCATGGACCATCCCCACAAAAAATCGCTAAATTTATGCATTCGCATAATAGGCCACGCAAAACGCACTCGCGAGGTCTTAATTTATGCGAACAAATAAATTAGCACATTTCACGCATAAGAAAACGCAATCTTTATGCGAATGCATAAAGCGCAATGAAAAGGATAGGATTGGCAACATAGTCTGAGGTGCCCTAAGACCAGCACAGGCATTCAATGCGTTGCAACTGCAGCGGCCTCGTCTGTTGCAGAGCAAAGACCTGCTGGCCAGAAGTCCAGCCCACGGGAGTCCTTGATATCCAGTACCAGCGCAACCGAATCCCCGCAGTAGCCCCATACCCCGGATATCACGTCCAGCAAGACACCGGTGCCGGTTTCATCCCGGTAATTCTTGGCACTCACCTGCTTTCCGATCAGCGCCGTCCAATATTCTCTCTTGGCCATGCGATGCCCCTCAGACCGTTGCTGTGATTGCGTCCAGCGTCTTCTGCGCCTCAGCTGCAGCCTGCTCAGCAGATAAGGTGCCGGCGGCAACAGCGACCAGTGATGTTCTCATCGCTTCAAGCAATTCCGACGCACGCTGATGAAAGCGCTCACTGGCCCATGTGCCATCGTGCAGATGGCTGTGTTTAACATGGAAAGTTTGTACTTCTTCGAATCGGGTAGCCATTTCTAAATCCATTCCGGCTCCCTGCCGGCCCGGGCGGCTTAGGCCGCGATTTATGCTTGGTTGATGCTTGTGAGAGTTGCCGGCTTACTCAAAGTCGTAGTCAGCATCATCCGGCCAAACGACTTCATCCAGCCCTGCCAGCGCGATCTGGATCTGCGCCTGGGCTTCAAGCAACTTGCGGCGAAGCGGGGCACCCCTGTCGTGATAGATGCCGCAGCCATTCATGCTGACGCTGCCGGAAAGAGCGGCGTGGGCTTGATTCCACGCCGTATGCACCTTGTCGCAGCCCTTCTCCGCCGCTCTGATCCTGGCCTTCGCCTCTTGCTTAGTGGACATGCTGAACTACTCCTTTTCTATGGAATGCGACACACCCTCGTAGGATACGCAAGTTCAGTTGAAATACTGAGGCCAACGTTTGGCAAGCTCGGAAGGATCGCCGCCCGCCTGGCTATGCAACCCGGCCAAACGCTCGAATACCGTTTCTGCCGGGGTGAGCCATACAGTATCGGTGGCATGCTTCTGCAAGTCATCCATGGCCAGAAGAATGGCCGCCTGAACGCTCTGAGGGGTGGGATAGGAGGCAGGCCACGGAAGTGACGCGATATCTACCGGCTTTGCTTGTTCGGCCATTCGGGCACCATTTGTTGAACTCAATCAAATTCAAACAGAGTGCCCTAATTCAGCACAAATGCAAGCCTCTCCCGTTGAGGATACGTATCAGGATTAGCAAATAACGCCTTCTAGGATGCTGCACCGTATTGAAACTACAGTCAGTTGATAAGGATTCAGTATTTTAATCGACTGGATTATTACTTAATCTCTGACCAGTAACAAGCTGTGCCAAATGTTTAGCCTGCTCGGCAGAAGCCGAAGGGTCACACATCAATATAGCCGGCGACTTAAGTGTACTGCGAATCTGGATAACACCCTCAACATTATCATTAACAATCAAAGCCAAGTTATCACCGATATGCTCATCACTGAATTGCTGAAGTAGCGCATCCTTATCGGGACGAATGAATATATGCACACCAAATCCGTTGCCGCACTCAGACGAATTATTTGTTATTGACGCTCCTAAAATATCGTTATTTGTAATAATCGGCTTGAGCGCTACAAAAATCAACGATTGGTCCTCATCATTTCGTACCCATTTTGTCTGGTACATTGAAGCCTGAGCATCGAATGAAGCAAGCTTAAACTCAACCTTAGAAGTATTTGCAACAGAATTAACTCGAAATTGAATTTCCGGAGGACCTGCAAAGACCTTAAAGCATGAGACAAGCAGCGCACCAGCACACAAAGCAGTTATTAAGTATTTCATAGAATTGAAAAACAATAAGGTTGATCATCATTCATTATCAGGCAACCAACGTACCCAAGACTCATTGCTGGTATACACGGGAATAACCAAGAAAATAATGCCACCACCGGAAACGGACTCTCGCATCACAAGGGCTCCATCGTTGGTCTTAGAAAAATTCCGATATGTGGCATTTTCCCTACCAAAAGCGCCATCGCCAACCATTACTCTTCCCGGAATCTCAAAAACAAGCTCGCCATCTTTGCACTGAAAGTCTTTGCCTTGACGGAGTTCGAAAGAGTTACCTCGTCCATCACCGCGTTTCGGGTAATAAATCTGGAGACGCCCTTCTCGAACGCCATCGAACTCGACAGCCGGCAGATCACGAGTTAATGATCTACCCGGGATGTTTGGTACAGGAAGCTTGTTGTACAACGACTCACATTGGTTCGGCTTGCAATCTACATCATCAACCTGATATCGCCCCGTCAGATCAGGACATACCTGTTGACTTGTGATCGCGGGAGACCAATTAGAGGGGTATGGCTGCGAATTGACTGAGCATCCGCACAAAAGCAATGCCGCAACCGGCATGCACAGAAGAGATTGATAGGTCTGACACAAGCTAAGAGTCATAGGCCATTCCGGATGATGTGATGTGGCAGGTGCTTCACAAATACCCTGACATGAAAGATGTACATCGAAATTACGAAAAGTTCGCTATACGCATGAACAGTACAGTGCATTCCGCCAGATGCTGATTATGACGGAGCTTTGTTTATGATTACAGACTTATTGCTGGCCTTAATGTTCTTGGTAGCCTTCGCCACTGCTGTTTGGAGTGTTCTGACTCGCAGTTTAGCGATGGCCATTCTCCTTCTAGCTGAACTACTCATTACCGTCGCGCTGCAAGCATGCTGGGCTTAAAGTTAGTTTCAGCCCCATTCGCAGTTTGGATGGGGCTGTGTAAATTCACTCTCTAGCCATCATTTCCCACTCGACTTGCATCTTTCGGACTCTGTTATAGGATGACCCAAAATTCATTCCTGCTGGAAACACCAGCTATGATCGAGGAGATGCATATGCCCCAACTGATTTTGAGGGTAACACTGAAAAAGTGGCGCAAGGGCGACCGCTGGGAGCTGCCGCCGGCAGTGATGCGCGAGTTCGGCAAATACATGGGTGCAAACCCGCAAGTGGACGCGTAAGGCATGGGCGAATCAAAGCGAAAGCTGCTCATGGTGGCCGGCGGCAATCCCGCATGCGCGGCCCAGATGCTCATCGTCGAGGCAACGCGCAACATTCAGGACATTCAAGCGCACATCTCGCCCCGGGTAACCTGCAAGGGACCAAAGATGGCATCGAGCCGGAATGCCTCCGGTGCCCAGTGGAAGCAAGAACGAAGAGGCCGGAAATAATGGCGGATGCCGAATTTGACATTGAGGCCTGCCGGGCGGCCTACATTGAGTCGGAATGCCCTGGCATCACGTCCTGGGAGAATCTTTCACTGACTGAGCAAACCATCCATTACCCCATCTTCCAGAAAGGCTACAAGGCAGCACTTGCAGCCATGAGTGTGGTCCCCTGCGGCGAACAGACCCCGACTCCCCCACTCCGCTTGCCGGTGACTCATATTGGCCGGACTGTCGATGAAATCGAGGCACATGCCTGGCCCTTTATCCACGAACAGGCACAGTCGGTCCCTCCCCTCCATGGCAGGATCGAAACTTACGGGTACGAGCGCGGCAATGGGGGCGTAATCGCTCTATGGGATGGGAAAACCATTCGTGGGCTTGCCGTGACCGTGCGTGACCAGCTTAATCGTACTGTGTGCGTGTGCATGGCATCGAATGGAGGACCGGATCAACCCGGTGACTCACCCGCAGATGTAGACCCTGCGAACGTGCCCGGTATCCCTCTGGTACTGGAAGACGCTGATGAGCTGAAGGGCTGGGAAATGGGCCTTGATAGCATCATCGAAAAATGTGTCATATGTGGGCAGCGTACCCGGCACTGGCACAAGGCCTCGAACTCCCCTGTTTGTCCCGAGTGCGGCAAATCCCACTCAGTAGCGGAATTGCTGGCCATCGTGAAAAAACCGAGACATAAGAAATGACCAATTGCGAATACCAGTTGTACAACGCACTACAAGCCCTGGTGCTGGCCGTAGAACAGTCAGATTCTGCATCGACCAGTTCCGGCCTCGCTATTGCCATCGCCGATGCGAATCAAGCTTTAGCAGTACACAAACCTGCTGGTGGTAATGCGCCCCTGACTGGTGCCGATAGCCAGCCAGCCGTGGCTGTAGCTGAGCAGCGCCTGAACTCGCTCTTCGAAGCGAAGGATGCTGCCTATGCTATTCGCCAACAGGTTCAAGTTGCGATGGGGAGTGCCGCTTCTCGCCTGACAGAAAACATGCAGAAGTTGGAAGAGATGGCTCTTGGGCTTGATATCCAGTTGCGTGCCGCGATCCGGCAATAACCTAGAGCACCATGATGCACTGGATAAGATTTTACAACTATGACCACTACTGAACCCTCTGAGGAAAAATCATGACACCAAGCCAACATCAGGCGGCAACGAAGCTTGAAGAGGCGCTGAAAGCATGTGCATCGGCGAAGCTGGGCGTCTACATCTATGACAGCAGCGTGATGGTTTGCCCGACAGACGTAAATGACCCGCGTTGGCAGGATAGCCCTATGGAGGTTTGCGATGACATTGGGCGGACGCTGCATATACCAAGACTGGTGTGTGATGGCGGGGCAGGCTGTTAAGGCAGTACATGCAAGCGTTGTGCAGTAGCAAAGAACTTTGTAATTAACAAATTCGGTAGAACCCCATGCAGTTGCAGCAGAGATGGTTCAGGCTCCCGAATTGCAACCTGCTACGAATGCAAACGTCGCGCCGAGAAAAGGAAAGGACAAAAGCTCGATGAGCCAGCACGGACTCCCTAATGCACACTTCGCAATTGTTCGCGAACCGTTCGAACACTCCCCCGGGGTGTATCACTGTCCGCTGAATGTTCGCCGGCATGATGGCACGCGAACCGGCCACTTCATCATTGGCGTTGGCCAAACACCGGAACTCGCGAAAGCGGATGCGCTCCAGCAAGCACAAATAGCCATCACCGGGCCAGCCGTGGTGCCTGACACCCAGTCAGCAGCTGATGGCGAGTGTCCACGCTGCAGGACGCCCCTGGTGCCCGGGAAGGCATTTTTCTCCATCCACCAGATCGTGCGCGCCGGATGGGATTGCCCTACGAAGAATGCCACCCTGCAAGACTGCATGAAGTGCCCTGGTTGTGGCTACAGCGAAACCATCGAACCCAGATGGCCAGTCATTGGGCATGTTCATGAACACCGCGACCGTCGCCGACCGGCCGCTGAGCTGGAAGACATCGAAATCGTGGCCTACATCGTACGGCTTTGTCGCGGTGCCGGCGTCACCACGGCCACCCGGATTCTTGATGATGCCCGAAAAGCCTTCCCCGGCATCTCTGAAGAACGCCTGCGGCATTGCGCTGCTGACGCCGCTGAGCGCCTGCTGAAGCAAGGCGGGTACGACCGACCACGATCTGCATACCGACCCGGCAGGATTGCATAGCACCAGCCCGTAGGTGCAAGACACGGAATCAACATGGCCATACACACCACCGCACAGGCGCTGTCCGCCTTCTCCCCTCCTGACCTGGTGGGCAAATATATTCTTGGCCCCGGTCCAAACGAATGCGAGCCTTGCGGCTGGCCAGCCCAGATCATCGCCACTACCAAGACGACGGTTCGCGCTGTTCACATGTGCCGGAGTAGCTGGGAGGAAGCGGCAGGCGTCCACGTACCGGGGCTGGAACCTGAAACCGAAGTGGTTTCGTTCCAGCTGAGGCGCATTCGGTATGTTTGTGATACCGCAGAAGAGGCGCAGGGCCTATTCTTGCAGTCAGAGATTGCCGGCATGCGGCTGATGATCGCCAAAGCAGAGTTGGAAGCGGCATTCAGGGCCGAAGCCCTGGCCGTATTACCCTGTCCGGCCGACCAGCTGAGCATGCTTACCGACTGGAGGGTTAGGAAGCGGGAGTTGCGGATCTAGCTCAATCGTCACTGCTGGTGTCTCGACTGTCGCGGCCCAGCAGGAATTCAAGGCCGATGACGGCGAGAATGATGTATTTGAGCTTCCAGATCACCCAAAGCACACCGGTTATCGCCAGCGCGATGAACAATGGAATGTGCAGGACAATATGCAGCACGGCAATGATGCCGAGCATGAACACAAAACCAAACATGGTTTTTCTCTTTCAAGGTTGATGTTTACAGAGTAGGCGTCTGAAGCCACTCGGTAGAAGATGGTGCCATTGCCCTGGAATTCACCAGCATGACCTGGTGGCCGGATAGAAAGGCACTTTTGACGAACGCGAAGTCTTCGTCACTAGCCCGGCTGTTGGCAATCACCAGCAGTTCCGGATCTCGCCGCAGTGATGTCCCAAGCACGGCACGGTAGTTGTCTGCATCAAACTCACGCCGATCAACGCCCAGCACTTTGATGCTATCGAAGCTACTCTTCCCCCCACCCTTAACCTCCCCCTGCGATTGCGCCGTCTCGCCCGGCCAAGGCCGTGGAAACCCCGAGGATGGATTGAGTGCCATAGGCAGGCACCGGCCTTCGGTCAGTGGCACTGCATCGGCAAGCTCGCACAGAAAGTCATCCTGGGCTTGCAGCCACCCGACCACCCATGGATGTTTTGATACGAAGTTGGGTGCCTTGTCGCGCAACAACTCAAGCAACTCGCGATTCTCATCAATCCGCTTGAATACACCACCGCTCACCCAACCCATAATTCGGCGCACATGAGCCACGAGTTGGTGATTCTGAAAAAAGTTGAACATGGATATCCTAATTCTGCTTAAGGGGTGCCTGCGTCTGCAGACATCGTAATTTCCGTGCCGGCGCGTGTTGGCACGATGAACTCAACGTTCCGGTGTTCACACTGCGCGATGAATTCCTCCTCGCTGAAAGCGGAGACATAGCCGATGCCCCGGGCGGTAATCTGGAAGAACTCCTCTTCCCGGTGGAGACTGTATTGGGTCTGGCCTACATCCCGTACAACGGCGGCAGTGCGAATGGTGTAGTCAACGATGCAAATGATGTTCGCCTGGCGCGCAAGCATGGCAAGTTGCTTGTAGTCTTTCGAGCTGACGTACTCAGCCAATTCCAGAACTTCGGGCCTATTCTCTGTTTGGACCATGGAACATCCTGTATTCAGCAATTGTCCGACACGGCCGCAGTGCCACTCTCGGTGAGCAGCACGCGGTACTTGATGATTCTGTACTTCTGACTAGCGTTGAATGGTTCGCTCCAGATGACCCAGCCACCGGCCTCCAGCTTGTCCAGCATCTCCCAGCCGATGCGCTTTGGTGATCTGACCGCGACAGGGCTCGATGCGGCTGTGCGTTCAATCCGGCCCCCCTGGGCCAACCAGTCGAGCCAGAAGAGCATTGCCTTGCTCGGTTTGCACGCTGGCGTTTGCATTGCCGACCCCCGGTTATAAGCGGTCTGTCATGGCAAAATTCAGACTAATCAATGCAATCATGCCAAGCCAAACTGCTACCACCACCCACCCCAAAACCAGCGCCATGAGGACATGGACCATCACTAGACCAAATATACCGAGTTGCAATTCGTACTTCTCCACCAGAGCTTTCTGCTTCCGATTAAGGCTTTGGAAAGTACGAAACATAAATCCAGTCTCGTTGCTTGAAATGCGCAACAGCTTTTCCCTCAGCCTGGCAACAATAAAATCGACAATCTGCCATACCACGCACACAATAATCACGATGCCGGATGCGCAAAGAACAATCTTGGGAATCAATGGGTATGCTGCAAATCCCATTGGATGGGCTGAGACTTCAATGACCAGCGTCACTACGAATGGAACGACACCAAAGAAGACAAGCAAGTATTCAAGGTAGATCGACAAGTACTCACTCCTATTGGAATTCAATGGCGCAAAGCCAACACGAACTTCTACTGTTGAATAACTGAATCTCTAAATCGTGCCAAGGCCTCTCAAGTCGCCCAACAGAATAAGAACGAGAATGCATCGGAACGGAGCGGCTGTGCCGAACGCAACCATATGTGCAATGGGAGACCAAAGGCCAGCCCTGGTCGTAGATCCAAACATATCAAAGTGAAACTTGTCAGCCCGAGCATCAATAGGTAATGTCACAGCAGAGTTTTCCAGTAGCAGCACAGCCAGCGCAGACAAACCAATGGAGAGGACCACAAGACAGATAACAAGCATAGAGTGCTGAATCAGTAGAACGGCAAGAAGCGCAACCCAGCTTAAAAACTGGGTCAAGCCGACACCATCTATTTCGCGGGTATTGAAGGGCACAGCAACGTCGAAGTTGCCCGCTAGATATCCTGCACGGATTTTCTTGTCTGAAATACTGCGTATCCAGTCGCGAATCTTGCTCATTAAGCCCTACCTTTTGTGTGAGCGACAGCTATTGCCCGCTGGCCAGAAGGCAATTCCGGAGCGAATGATCATCTTCGCGGACACCAACATACTCCAGCATTTGCAGCAGTACCGCCCTGGCGAAGTCTGAGGCTGCTTCTTTGGCATCCTCGACAGATGCAAATGCCTGGGGATGGGCGAAGTCGAGGTAGGTCAGCTCATACGTCTGGCCATCGTCGTTAATGCACACCAGCATTTCCTTGCCAGCATAGAGCGCTGCTTCAAGGCCCTCGGACCTCTTAAACCATGCGAACTGCTGTCGGCGCAGCGGGTGGATTTCCGACTCAAAACTGATCTTCGGCCTGATGCCTCGATATGCGCTCATGAAATGCGAACTCTCCATGTTTCTTGTTTTTGCCGGCGTCAGATGACCACGACACTCAAACTCATTGCGGGGCTATTCAAGGCCCATGTACTTGCGCGCCAGGCGCGCAGAATGGGCCGCGTTTTCTTGAATGCGCACAGTTAACCAGATGCTGCACGCACCCTGGGGTTTGTTGCGGTGTTCAACCATCGTTTTGTGCAAATATGCGCTATCGTTCTGCAGCCAGATTGCTGCCTCGATGTCTTCTTGCGTTACTTCTTTCTTATTCATCGTTAAAACCTTCTGCTCGGCGTTATTCAAAAATCCATCAAGCCGAATTCAGTCATCGAATTCGTGCACTGAAGCTACATGCAGAGCCGTTTTAAGAGCGGGCCGGATTGGATACCAACCTGCACACCTGCAGGATTTGAACCTGCGTTCTCCATTTCGGGCGTCCTTTCCCTAGACGATTACGCAAACGGGTGCGACCCCGATCTATGCGCTAGCAGGAATTGAACCTGCGCTTCCCTGTTTGGATGATCCTAACCACTAGATGAAGGTATGCCGGGCAAGTCGCCTTGCCCTGCGTGCCTGTCACGCTGCCGCTCTTGAAACGACTCTCGAATACAATCAAGTGTCTTCCTTGAGATGATGCGGACTAGATGCGAGTGAATATGCCCTACCCTGACGCAATGTCAAACGAACCGGGAAATAGCGAAGCGTGACGGGGGTGGTGACGGGCTAGCAATGTTCATGGCTACCGGAACTCATTCCAACTGGCAAGAAAACCTATCCCAGAGTGAGCACGGTAAGATCCTCCAATGGGTATAATTGCATTGCCGCAATCATAACCAGTCCCAGACGGTGATGCGCCAGACATTTTCCACACGTCAATTCCATTAACTGTCAATGTTGAGAAAGCAGTAGCACTCACTCCCATGCAAACTGCTATATAAATTGGACGGCTTTTTGTATTAGTGAAATTACTATCTAAGCTTCTTAATGCAGTAACATTTTGCCATGTCTGCCCATTGCCAAGACCCAAACCACTCCAAATGCCGTACTGGCAAAAGAGTAACGCTCCTGATCCATCAGAGTTATTTGCTATGGTTCCGGCTGTGTAAGATGTACAAGGGGTCCCCTCAGAAACTGAGAGTGTCAAGAGCAAGGTGTTGCCGGTTACGGTGGATGCAGATGTGATTGCTCCCGACGCATTCACATTTCCGGTCGCGGTAAGTGCGCCGGTGGATAACGTGCCGGGTACAGCCATGTTCCCGCTGCTGTCTACGGCCAAAGCCACCCATGCACTACTCGCCGCCTTCCATGCGTAAGCCCGGTAATCGGTCGTCTCTAGCCTGACATCGCCATCAGTATTCCCAGTCGATGGTAGCGTGCCATAACTGGTCACCTGGGATTTCCACGACCCGCCAGTTGCATTCCATGTATACGTACTGCCGCTTTGCACACACGAAAGCACATTGCCGGTCGAGTCTCGCGAGATGAAACCCAGATAGCCTGTGCAGTCCACCCCGGCGACCTTCGTTGAAAGACCGAGCGGAACATTCATGGCGTTGGCTGCGGTATTGCCGACATACGACCGATGCAGGAAGTCAGAAATCAGGTTGCCGCCGGAAAAATAAGCATCGTGACGAACTGGCCCATGGCGAGCGTCCCGGTACTGCAGGTCCCGTAACTGGCAGCATCTGCCAAGCTGATCGACCAACTCCCGCCTGTGCCTTTGATTGCACCCGTAGAATCGACAGCCCCACCAAGCGCCCCAATCAAATTGGCGATATGCGCAGACCGGTTATATGTGGTGGTGGCCCCGGTGCCCATGACCAGTGCAGAAAGCGTGTTGGTTGCCGGCTGGATGACCTTGACGCAGACAGTCTGGCCGAGTGTATTCGTTGGGGACATCCCCGAAGAGAGATAGCCACCAGAGACAAGTTGGGAAACCGTGACGGTAGCCGGAAAGCTCCCGGCCAGAATGGTGGCGTAGTTGTCCTGAATGTAATTCTGCGCAGCCTGGCTGATCAGGTTGTGGAACTGCGCGACGGTCACGTCTTGCTGCGAACGTGTCTGATCCCAAAGGTACGAACTGATGCCCACCAGCAGGGATGTAGAGATCACAAGAGCCAGCAAGACTTCCATTAGTGACATGCCGTCCTGTAGAAGTCGAGCTGGCCAAAATGCTGATTGCGGCTTGGGTTGAATACTGACTCGACCCTTTGAAACGACTTCTCGTCCGCGCACTTCAAACTCCCCAGATAATGATCAGGGAAGTTTGCGCGTGGAATTTCTCAACAATCTCATGGAAAAGACCGGGTAACTACCGGTTAAGGAAAACGATATCGCATCAACCGTGCCAAACCCAATAAGAAGGGGCCTCGATCGCTTGACGCCCCCTATTTTGTTTCTGCATATCTGATTACATCTCAATGCAGTATCAAATACTCCGTTCAGAGATTGGGTGGGATTGGCCTCACCGGGTCACAGCAGTGGGTAGGAAACTCCTCGCCTGCTGCACCCACCCGCGCCCCATAGTCGTACACCCAACTACCTGGTTCATCATCATCCGCTAAAGCCAATCGAGGCTCTTCCCAAGTGCGGGCCCAGAGCCAAAGCACCGCGCCACCTACCCACTCTTCGCCGTCGAGAAAATACCGCCACTGTGGTTGCATCAAACAGACACCCTAAATAAGTGAACCATTAAGTAAAAAGCTTGAAAGGATTTTACTATTGACTGCGAGAAAAAGAACAACATGCAGAATAAATAAATTACAAATGGCAGTGCCAGAGCAGAGCACAAGAGTGTTACCTTGCGGACTTTTTTGCGAGATCAATATTTTCTTGATCCATTTCTACTGCTCTTTGACTGAATTCTGATATCAAAAATAATACGGAAGACACCGCTATTGAAGTATAGCCAATTACCATGGCGCTACTTGCTGCCCACGGACTCACTGCCGTAAGAGAAGCGAAAAAATCAGGGCCTTTCGAAATCACGAAAACGACATGAGCCAGTACAGCTACTAAGCAAAATAGAA
Organism: Aquitalea sp. FG25; assembly: GCF_057809375.1. Lineage (NCBI taxonomy): Bacteria > Pseudomonadati > Pseudomonadota > Betaproteobacteria > Neisseriales > Chromobacteriaceae > Aquitalea > Aquitalea sp. FG25. The sequence goes on along the minus strand of NZ_JBMDJV010000003.1, from coordinate 138,692 downwards.
TAAACCCAGCATACGTGGCAATCAATGGATTTGATGCGGTCGTTTGCAGCAAGCCATTCCCCGTATTTCCTATCAGCAGCTGTGCATTCGGTCTGAAATTTCTTCACCCAGCTAAAAAAGAAAAAACCAGCCTATAAACCATCATTACAAGAGCACATCCAACAATGGTCACCAGCACCGGTTTCCAGCCATTTGCAACACTGATACCGACCGAATTTATCACACAGCCAAAAATCATGGCGGTTAGACTTGCACCTGCGTCAAATGCATTAGTTTTGCCCAGCCCCATCACAAACTGCAGGCTCCAGAGACCCACAGCCAAAGCGACCATAATGGTGATCTTGCCAAAGCCTGGCCAACGCACATCACAATCTAAAATCTTCATTCGCAACTTGCCTTGTGCAGGTCTAAATCTAAGCCATAGAATCAGGCTCAACATAAATTACTGAACTTAGTTCCGCATCCAGTGATAGCATCTCAATGCAGGATCAAACACTGCGTTCATGATTTTCGCCGAAAGCCGCAACGAATTTCTCATGAAGCTCCGGCGATTGCTCTTCGAGCCATACAGACACTAGATCAAGCGCAGCCGCAGTGCCGGTTGCTACCGCTTTACGGTTCACCTCGGCCCTGCGCTCGACTTTGTCATCAATGTGCAGCGCCTGACCAATAGGGAGTTCATGAGCGGCCTGACGCTGCTCATCGGTGAGCGGTTTCCATGCTGACATTTCTGTTACAAGCCAAGCAGTGCCATGGTATTCCCATCCTGGGTTGCCACCAGACCACCATCAGGCAACTTGGCAATCAATACGGCCCCGACCCCGGGCGACTCAACGACCACCTCGTCACGAACTGACAAGGCGACTTTCAGTCGCATCTGGCCGCTGAGGACCGTATAGCCGCTGGCATCTTTCTTGAGCATCACCTGAATCTTCATTGCTACTGCTTTCTTGGTTTATTTGGGGTCGGTTGATAGTGCTGGGATGACTATGCAACTGCGGTTCCCATTGTCAAACCAACCGACCCATTCGCGCCCTGCTTTAGATCATGCAGGCGTTGCCCATGAACAGGTCTTCCCACCCACGCTACGGCCATCGCTCTTGCGAAACTCCGTGATGAAGTGGGTGGATTCCTGGGTCGTATCGCCGCTCGAAATCGTTACTGGCTTCGACCATGCAAACTTGGCACGAAAGCGCTTTGCGGAGACCGTCACCACCTCACCGAGGTAGCCATTATCCAGACACACCTTGTCGCCCGCCTGACAGTGCTCAAACTTGCTCATAAGAAAAGTCGAACGATGAAAAAATTGTTGATTTACGCATGGCGAAGTACCTTCACGAACCTGAATGGAATGCCAGCAAATTCATAACTGTAGAAACACTCTACATTAGCTAGGTACATTGCAGGGGCACTCTGCTTTACATTCCCCATGTCGTGTTCAATCCAGTACCAACATCGATCAACTAGATCCTCCTGTTTAATTGGCGGCGCTGCAACTGACTCGAATTCGTTCATCAAGGCAACACGCAAGACATGACGGTTATCCGATGTGGGCCTTTCATGGTAGTCATCCACTAAGGCAAGAATATGTTTAGCACGCTTAATCGCGCTGGTCGCATTGGAATACATATTTACAGTCCGGCCAAAGAGAGCAGCTTCATACACAACACGACTGTTCCGACGACGGCCCCATTAAATAGAACCATGCAGCTCAGGCCGAGCAACCATCCGATGGCAACCTCAAACGGCCGCTCCCGCCTTTTTATAAGCAGGCGCTCTTCTAATGTCGAATAGCGCTTAACAAGCATAGTGTTCTCCATTGCACCCATGCTTAATATGGATGCAAACAATCAGTTTCCCGGCAACTATTTACTTCCATGGCCATGTCCTGCAATTAGCAGTGTGTAATCATGCTCCAGATCGCGCAAATTAGTCGCAATTTTGTCCAGTGCTGCCATCACAGATACGAAACGGGGATCAGCCAAAGCGGGCGAGGCAAGAACCTGAGTTTTGAGTCCATTTGCAGCCTAAGCAACAATCATCAGCAAATCATCCGGCGTTACAGCAGCATCTACGTTCCACTCATTGACTTCATTCCTTTCTAAACAACCTTTCAACTATTAGAAAGTTCTAGTGCCTGCAGACCACAGGAATTAAGAGCGGCTATTCTGCGTACTGCTCAGTTCGCGGTCCAGTGTAGATCAGCACTGCCATCAATAATAAGTAGAAAGTTTTCAGGGTGCGGTGATAAATTTCAGCTAATCCTGACTAGCCAAACTCACATTCAGAAGACCGGCACAGGTATCGCAATAAACCAGCCCATCTTTTCCTCGCACCCATCCGCCCGGTGCATCAGTGTGGCCAGGCTCCGCGCAATGATCACAAGCGATGATCACTCCATCATCAACCAGCATTTGGCAGATCTCACAATCATCAATTGTGCAATCTCGCCAGTCGTGAGATGGCATTAAGAGGTAGGGTAATTTCTGTAATGCCAGACCCACATGGCTTTATGCAGCTTTGCATCTGCATCGGCCTGACTTAGGGAGAATCGATCATCTTCAAACAGATCGCCAAAAGTTCTCATCAGATAATGCGTTCTTAATTTCCGTTCTACGTACTTCTGATCATCGGAACCCATGGTTTCTATCATCAATTCAAATGATTTGCCTGGATACTGCACAATAAAATCCGGGCGCACCCCTTGCTCTTCATTGTTGACAATTACAGTAGAATCCTCAAGCGGTTTTTTACATAAAGGATATAGATTCTTAGATTTTACCATTTGAAAAAACCTGTCAATAGCTATTACAGCCTGACGCTCCAAATTGGAATCAACAAGCATCCAGTCGTTATTTGATACAACGGGGTGCAAGTATGCCCGCTCAGCCTGGAGTTCTGTAAAGTCATCAGAGATGAAACATTTCACGATTGCAATGTAAGGGCCTGAAATCTCTCCGCCTCTACCATATACTGCAATATGCCCCTTAATCTGCAGCTCTTCTTCATAAAGAAGACGAAGAGTGCTAGACTCAATATCAACACCAAGCACGGTCAGAATGAGGTATCCAGCTTTTCTTTTACCTTCTGGCCAAGAGCCATTTTTGATATGTTTCCGAAAAGCGTTTCCCATCCAATTTTCTGAAAATGCTTTAAATGTCAACCAAACGAAATCACTCAAAGCTAATTTGTCATTATACTTTGCAGCCGAAATAACCTTTAATATATCGTCCTTAGCGCCTTTTGCATTTTTCTTCGTGTTTACACTGCGAATATTCAGGCCTGCTTGTGAAAAAATCCAAAACAACATCTGCTGCAACTTATCCTTGCGCGGGGTTCCAAAGCCAACCGCCCTGGGCGCAGCCCCTCCTCCCGCTGCCGCCTTAGCGCCGTCTTTCGATGCATCCTCAAAAACGTTCGGCAAATCAGGAAGTCTTACCGGCTTATTATCCCCTTTTCGGTTGCTTAATAGCTCTCCATCCTTCTCCTCCCACTGAAACACGCAGTTACCAAGATGATTGCCACGCTCGGTAAGACGGCGCATCCAATATTTATTATTGATTTTGGAATAATGTATAGTCAGCAATGCATCTTTGTGGCAATCACATTGAATCCAAAAATCCTTCTCGTAAGCATATTGAAGGACATCCACTACTTCCTTCAAAAGTTGCGCAGACCGGTTTTCTGGTTCGGTTGTCCAATATTCTTTAAGAACATCCCCATTGCCCGGAATGTTATCTGTTTTCTGCGGCGTGCTTCTAACATCATGTTTCGTCACATAGCGCATTCTGATCTTCCAATAGAAAAAGGCTTTGGGGAAAGAAATTGCAAATAATCTGCAAGATTGTTAGGCTGAAAAAACTAAACAGCCAGTAGCCATTTTAGAGTTCAAGTCGAATCTATGGTTAAGAAGCATAATACAATCACGATTGCAAGCAACTTGCAATGAAATCAGCGGATTCCGTGACATTCTTATTTACACTGGCCTCTTCGAGCGCAGCCATATACCGATCCCTGTCATCGACCCTGATGATCGTCCATGGGTAATCCCCTGGAGCCAGCATCACTTTCTTGGCGAACCGGGCCATGCGCGCTCCTGTGTCTAATCGCCCTTTACACTACTCTGCACCAGAGGATAACTATACTCTATGCAAATTAATCACTATACATTGGCGAAATGTATCCGCATGGGATTGCAGAAAAAACCACTGATGCACCGGACTGGCAATGTTTTCGAGGCGGATTTGACATTCTTGGCTTCTAAGGCACAGTGGAGTCTGGAAACAACATCTACAGGCTCACCATGCTCACCCGCGAGGACTTCCCAGATAACGATGCGCTTAACTTCGTGCCAGCACAAACCAGCGTCCGCTGCCCCAACTGTCGCTCGACCACGCTTGAGCTGATCGAGCTGCTGGAGGCAACCACTACATGGGAAGTCAAGGACGGCTTGCTGAATCGTGGAAGCGGATATCTCGAAGCCGGTCCAGTGATGCACACAGAAGGCCACTGCTTTAAGTGTGATCACCGGTGGCGGTTGCGGAATGGTTTGCAGATAGACCACCACATTACTCGCCTTGACCCCCAAACGTTCAAGCCGGCTGAGTAGTACCAAACCAAACATTAGTTGGGCACCCCATGACGAATATACAAACTGAGACTTCGGCAGAGCAGAAAGAGCCGCCCCTGACCGGACGGTGGCACCACGGGAATGGCGTCCTGGCGTGCGGTACACTACGGATTGCGGTGGCTGACATCGACAGCCTGCCCACCCCTGAGGTGACAGACGAAATCCTGGATTGGATGTGTGACCAGCTCAATGCGGCGGTGAAGCAGTACGACAGAGCCAAGGCAGACGCGGCCAGCAAGCAGACGCTGTGCGAGGAATGCAGCACCATCCACGCGCCTCTGGAGAATGTCCTGTGCAACCGCTGAACAGCCTGTCGGCGACGGAAAGCCGCGAATGAGCATCAAGCTTAAGAACATCGAGCGGGTCGAGCTTAATCCGCTTCAAATAGTGGTCAAAGCCCGATACGAAATCGCCCACGAAACTCCGGGTGATACCGGTACAAGACTCACACAGGACCTCGACCTCGTTCTTGATCCTGTCACCGGCAAGGTGGGGGCAAAACTTACCCTCACCGACCTGGAAGCTGACAATCTTGATGCCGCGCTGGAAACGATGGCCACCTGGTGTGAACGCATGGCTATCGCATTGCGCGAACCACGGGAAGTGGTTGCCCACCTCCCCATCATTATCAAAACGCATGAAAGCTGCGAAGAGTAGCCAATCACCAAGACCATGATCGACATTCATCACATCCGGCGTATAAACCTTGAGCGAGTGATCGCCTCTGCAGGAAGCGCCGCTTCTTTCTGCAATGCTTCCGGCTCCAACCCTGGGTACATCTCCACCATTCGCTCCCATGAGCGAAACATGGGTGAGGACCTGGCGCGCAAGATAGAAAGCAACATGGGCATTGAGCCCGGCTGGTTTGATCGAGAGCACGGCAAAGAAGGTAAGCTGATCTGCATTGAGGGCAACACCGTAGAGGAAGTAGTCGAACAGATCCGCAGCCTTGACCCCGAAACACTTGGCGCGATCTTCGCCCAGCTAGTCGCCCGTAGCACGACCACCAATGACCATTCTTAACATCTACCACATCCGGAGCGTCAATTTTGATCGCCGGATTCGAACCCACGGCAGTGCAAGTTCATTGAGCGAAGCCGCCGGCATGAGCGTAAGTAGGATCATCAGCGTCTGCAAACCGAAGAAGAGCGACCCCATTGCGCGATCGCTGGAAGCCATTCTCGGCCTTGAAGCTGGCTGGATGTCCGTCTACCCTTTTTGAGGATCCACATGACCTACTCCACCCTCAAGGGGCTGGCGCCTGGCAAGCATGCCACCGATATGCTCACCCTCCAGAACGCTAACGGAACAGGGCCGCTTCTCTGGGGCGTGCTTTGCGAACGCTATCTGGGTTCCCGCCACTTATGGATGTTCAACAGCGCAGCCCTGTGGAATCTGCAAGCGCGGACAGATATACCCGCCTGTTTGCGCGTCATGCTGCTGTTTACCTGCGATCTCGCCTACATAGGGCGGGCAGACTACCAGCGGACGGCGTGCCACATCCGGGAAGCATTGCTACATCACCTGCCGGCCAGCGGCAGCGTGAACCACTGGGCCCCAATCGCACATCTATTTGAAGGCGAACCATCTGTCCCGGCGATTGCCCTTCGCTGCACCAGTAGCGCAGACGATCTGTTCGCTGGGACATTGGATGAAAAGACCGGTGAGCATTCCCCGCCTGACTGGACTGACTTTTGGAATGTCTATTCAGAACCATGGGTTTCCAACCAATAAACAAAAAAGCCTCTAGGAATAGAGGCTTTTTCTTTGAAAAAAATAGAACTAAATTCGCTTTCCGATTTTGATGTATTGATCAAGCAACAGGTGCGCACCCTCAGCAGTAATGCAATCGCAAGTGCGCTGCTCGTCAGGTAAATACCAGACCCGCTTTACAAGTTCGCAGCTAAGTAAAGTAAGGATGGTCACTACGTACAATGGAAGTGGCCCCTCCGGATAGGATTCAGACCACCACCTCCGCGTGTACGAAATGTGGCCAAATGCGCCGGCCGGAATACCATACCCGCAACCTATTGATGCGACATAGCCATTATGTTCATCATCATAGAGGCGTCCATTATCATCCACACTGAACCCACTATAACCACGCATTTTATATTCGAAATCATTGGGGTCCGTCATTTCAAGATGGGTTTCACTCTCTGAAGGATTCATCGGATTGAGCCGTTTTAATAGAAGCTCATTAATAACTGAGACATCCCCCGAGGAAACCACACGGTGAAACTCAACCGCTATATTACAACATATACTCACACAGACCTCCATTACGTATTGCGGTATCAGAGCGCTTGAACCTAGCCTGCTGGAGAATCACCCTTGTACAGCTGATTGTAAACTGCCATACGTAGCGGGTCTTGCAGATACTCGTACAGGTACTCGGCATGCTCAGAGGTAAATTCCTCAAGAATCACCTCTTCAGGTCTTTCATAGTGCTTGGCGATCGCGCCTACAATGTCCAGACGTAGATCGATACTGATCGAGTCTAAAAACTGGCGGTTTACAGCGCCCTTATTTACCGTATCCATTTCCACACCCTATGCTTAAATTCGTAACTATTTAGACCGCAGCCAACGACTCTCTTGAGCGCTCACTCTTTATTGATTAGCTTGTTCAAATAGGCACTGACCTTACTTTTGAAGCCTTCACCGCCAACCTTGTATGCCTTATCAACGATATCAAACGAACACTCTTGCAAGGTAACCTTTTTGCTGAACATTGGCTGCTGTGTGCACACCTTATACTCAGCCTCAACGAACTTTGCTACCTTGGCTTTATCTTCGCCACTTTCCGCAGGTGTACGGAGAAAGTAACAAACCCCAATAACAAGCAGAAGGATAACCCACCCGAAATACAGCAAAAAATCTACCACAACCCCGCGAGAGTAATATCGTTTTGAAATGGAAATCAAGATGCATTGCCTCTTTAAATGGATATAGCAAACAACTCATCGGCTCAATGGAGAACCTAAAATCTATTGCCACTCAAATAAATCCTGCTGCTACAAAACCAAAGTATGAATTGCAGCGCGAATAAATTGCTAGAAAGTTATTTTTGCTTCATTGCATCATGGACATCCAGAATGAACTTTGCAACCTGATTCGTAAAAGCTTCATCTTTTAGAACTTCAGCCGCATTGATAATGTATTCCTCACAATCCCCAAACGACATTGGCTTCACGCTGCCTCGCATGCATTTGTTATATTGGAAATTGACAAACTTCGTCACTTTTTTGTCGCTCTTAGAAGCAACAAAACTAATTGCATTGGATTCAGCTTTAAACGCAAACAACAAGACGATGAATATTGCAGCAATGCTTGTCAGCCCAACGACAATAATAAGGGAAAACCCACTTTGATTTTTCATAATTAGCTCCAAAGATAATCAAAGCATATCAAGTCGGATTTATAACGCAACTTTTCAGCGAAATCACTACAGAGGCCATAGTACATTGGGCTAGAGATTGTCTGCCGGATATGGCAAGATGAAGCTCTGGTGCCGGCCTGGCGCTATTTACCCGCTCCAATCAGCTGTTCGCAGCACAGGTCACTACAACGTATGGATTGCCAAGCCAATGACTTTCCTGGTCGGTGGCTGGTCGCGGGTAACAGACCAACAGGCCGTAGGAAACGCCATGGAACTTGCATCCCAAAAACCGACCAAATTGGTCACCATCAAGCGCCAAGCCAAGCACATCAAGACTGACCTCGGCATCACGCTTCATCAAGCACAGGACATCGCTGCACAGCGGGCTGGCTACAGCAACTTCCGTCACGCACAGAACAGCTTGTCTATTGCGAACCCAGTGAGTGAACCGGCTCAATCCGCATCCATCGTCACCTATCCAGTACGGATCACTGCAGAGTGGTTTGCCGGAATGAACGCTGACGTGCCGGCAGGTCGTGAAACCCTGACCATCTATCTGCCAAAGCCGCTTTTTGAAGTGGCGCAAGTTGTCGATGCGAACGAGTCACGCTCGTTGATGAACTTCCCATTCAAGGATGATTGCCATCTCAAGTACCTGGGCCTGACGCACTCACAAGCAAGCGCCCGCCTCAGCATCGCAAAGGCAGCTCGTACCCTTGAATTCATGGCAGCAACCGGCCTGCGTCCGAGGATGACAATCAGGCCAAGTATCCACGCATCCATGGATCGCAGGAGCCTACCTGGGCAAGATCACACCACCGCCTGGTTTGACCCTGAAACCAAGCGCACATTGATGTGTGATGAACCGTACGCTCTTGCAGTCCAAAGCTTGCACGCACAGCGTGCTGCATGGGCCGAAGAGAACGGCTTCCAGTACGGGAAATCGCAATGGCAGGGGATGTACGCACCCGAAGGCGGAACGGAAATGTACCTTTTCAGCCGCAAGGAAACAGGCATTGATATCGCCCCCATCCTTGAAGTCCTTGCCTCCTTACCTGCCCCGGTCGATCCCTCTGAATGGACGGGTGAGTCCGAGGCCATGGACCCTTGCAGCATCCCCCGCCTTTGACAAGGCCGTGACCTTGTTGATGTCTTCCAAGATGGAGCAAGCAAGTGATCGTCAAATCACTCTTGGTTCGATGCCAGCTTGACCAGTCACCCTGTGAATAGAAAAGGCCACCCATGGAATAATGGATGGCCTATTTGATTGATTGACTTCTATTAAAAAATCTACATGCCAAGTGAAATAGTTACCATCTTATTATGGATCACCATCAGATATTCTAGTGAATGGTATCACCTTCTTGGTTGCCTACAACGTATATGTGCCCGGGCATCTCATCTCGATCTGTGGCATTGTCAGCATTTACCAGAGTAGGCTTAATCCACTTACGTTCAACTACTGACAAATTCTGGCCTTTTCTTTGCATGCGCCAATGCCCTCGCCTCCAATGTGCGCGAACAGAACTTGTCAAATCAGTACTTTTTGCCTTACTGACCTCGGTGCCTACAAGATTTACAACTGCATATCCATCAGCAGTTAGCTTCGATCTGAGTTTTGCCCTTTTTTCGGGCCTGGCCTGATTCCATTCAACAATCTTTGATGCTGGCGCATCTCGCCCTGGAGTTGAATTCCAACTTCCTGAACTGTTTTTTAACGATTCGATATAGAAAAGAGAATTAACAACGAGCTGCACAGCCTGGCGCATCAAATCAACCGACTCTTCAAGAATTGAAACCCGACATTCAAAAAGAGCTTCGTTGTTGCCAACTTCACTGCCATCTTTGAAATCAGATATACGTCGCTGGATTGATGCTTCAAACCCGTCCATTACTGGCATTGATTGTTCTGATGGATTTAGATCAAGAAACCAACCCGGATTTGCTACTCCTCGACCATCTTTATGCACCATTGTAAAGCCAATTTTGATGCGAACTTGCTTTGACTCTTGATTGCCCCAAGGGGTAACGGCAACGAAGGCACCATCCAGATATTCATATCCATCATCAAAAGGAAGCTTGATACTCTCTTGGGCTCCAAACCTCAAAAAGAAGGCATCATATGGCGGATTCCAATCTTGAAGTGTGCACTCACCAACATCAGTATGAGCTAGCATTTCGACTAGGTTGTCATCAAGATCAAAAATCTGCCTTCCATTTTCCTCGTACTGAGCGACCAATGGCACCCAGTGGCGCAACTGAAGTAAACCAGCAAAGTACTGAGTAAAAATCGCATCTCCAGCATGATCGCTATCAAATTGGGTGCGTGCCGCCCTTGCTTTAGGGACGATCAGGTGTTCCATAATCATGCTAGGCACATCCCCAAGCAATGTGCCGTTTGCTCTTATATAACCAACCTGACCTGCTTTTGTCGCGTACCGCCACCAATCCGAATCACGATAACGAATTGGGGCGTAAGGTGAGTATTCGGTCATTTTTGTCTGCTGCATGAGATTAGAGCACCGGTGCGAGATTCGTGCGAAAAGTGGGTAATAATACCATCTTGTTTAGTTCAGAATTTCACTCCAGAAGCCCCCGCCCAGCGAAGCATGTCGGCCACCTCCGCAATTCCAAACAAGGTCCTGTCGGGCGCTGGCGAACCGGTCATTGCCGCTACATCACAAGCCACATTGAAGGCCTTTGTGCGTTCCCGGTGTAGCGCCTGGAGGCCGGCAATGAAGATGTCGCGCTTCTGGGATGCATGGAGTGCAGCAAGCAGCTGATCCTCCGTTGAACCGGCCGGCGGTACAGCGTCAGAGCCATCAGGTGCAGGTGCATTGGCGTTACCGGTCGTTGTCGCGGCATGTGCCGGGTTATGGATGGCCTCAACCATCAGCTGACAATCAGCATCGGTCCAGTTGGTGATTACGAACGCCAGCGCTTGTTGCTGCGCTTTCGCCATGGAGGACACGCAATTCTCAATGGTGCGTTCCACCGGCAGCCCAGCGACCCCGAACGTCTGCCACCACCATCCCACAACTTGCATGACACCCTGCCGTGATTCCATAAGGGGCAGAACTGCCGCACAAATTATCCGCGAGTCACTGCGCAGCATGACACCAGCAGGTGCGTCAGGGTGCAAAGCCGCACCCGAGGCGAGGTTGTCCGGGATCCACTCCAACCGGCTGGCCAGTGCCCGGCAAGCCTTCACAAACTCCATTGCTTCAGCCTTCGCGGTGTCTGCGTCAGGGCAAAGCTTTTCGCAGGTATTTCGCCTGGGTAGTCCCGCGTCAGAGTTGGTCACCCAATACCAGCCGATCACATCCATGCGTTCACGTTTGGGGTAGACATCCGCAAAATCGACGCCTCCCTCACTGAGCGTGTACGGACGCGGCCCAGCTCCGATGGCCGAAAGGCCGGTCTTGAGGCCAGTTAGTTTCCAACGCATTGCCATAATCAGATCCAGTTTGGCCGGACAGGGGCCGGCTCTAAGTTATGCACGGCTCAACAGTTCCATCCGTGCCAGCGTGCTTACTGCACCATGCCAGTCAATCCGTGTGGACTTGTTGAACTGGCTGATCACGATGGTGAGCATGCGCGGCACCGGCACGGCCGGGTCCAGAATCGCATCTTGTGCTATATCGGCCACCAGCTGCTTGATGGCTTCGTTTACCGGCATGTTCAGGTACTGGTACGACACTTCGCGCACCTTGGCCACCACCAGCGTATTCGTGCAGGCCTCTTCCGGCTCTTCGCCGGAATCGTGATGGACGATGTTGAGCAGCACTTCTTGTTGAGCAATCTCGACAGACGGCATCGGCATGTCAGTATCCTTTCTCGCCCATCCCCGGGCTATTTATTACCGGCAATCGCATCCTAGTAGCCAGTCACGTTTATCACACCGTCTAATCTGCCACGGCGGAAAGTTATTGCAAGTCGGGATCCTACTGATACCCGCTCATACGTTCCTTGATCCACGCGAAACTCCACGGCTTTTGATGTGCCAACGGTGGCCAGCAGGTGGTGCACAGGATCCTGATACTCAGGTCTGGTGACCATTGTGTTGCCGGCCTTCTCCGGGATCAGGACCGTCCATGCTGGTGCTATCACCTTACCAGTGACCAAGGCTGTGCCTGGCTGATCAGGAACGCTGACGTAGTTGCAAAGGTCATGGCCCAGCACATACAAAATACAGCTCAGAAACACCGTGATTGTTCCGACAATCAACACTTGAACCCAGTCGAACATCACAGACATCTTGAAGCGAGAAAAGGCGGAACTGTACAGGTTGTTCACGAAACTTCAATCGATGCCCTGATCACACCGATAAACAAAAAACCGGCCTCTGGATTGAAGCCGGTACAAAACTGCCACCATCGCAAGCGACAGGACAAAGGACAACATGATGAAACCTGCGGGCCTTTAAGTTCCCGATCTCGCATGCCTTATGACGCTCTGGTTAATGCGATGCCATCGTGTAGCTGGTCACATCAATCGCACCATTTAATCTCCCGCGCCGGAAGGTAACCGCGATCTCAGTGCCAGCCGATGCCTGCTTATAGGTTTCCGCATCGACCTCAAATTCCACTCCACTGACTCCACCAACAGTAGCAGTCAGATGATATTCCTCCGGGTGGTGCTCAGGCCTAGCGATCACTGTCTTTCCAATGAGGACAGGGGTGACCGTGAAAGACTCCTCATCAAAGTCCTTGTCGGTCACGACTGCCATGCCCTCTTCCTCGTCCACACCGGTGTAGTTGAGCACATGGTGAGCTGCGATATAAATGAGGACGCCGGCAAACGATGTGACGCCAATCAAAAGTACAGTTTCAAATTTGTCTAGCATTTGAAATTTCTAGTCAGTACAGATGATGCGACTCTACCGAAACGAGGATGGTGGTCAAATTATTGGCGAAGTGATCATTATTGCCACCCTCACACCAGCGGCATAACATGACCTGCGCATAACATTCGAGGTGAGGTCGTTTATGTCATTGTGGAAAGGTCTTCTTACCGCTGGTGCAGGGCACGCCATGGCTCACAACGCCCACATGGCTGAACTCATCCTTGAGCAGCCTTGGTCTACTCAAGTACGAATCACGGTAGGCCAATTTGTCTTTGGGGCGATGGCACATCTCAACCCAGCATATGCGGATGATGTGACCGCCTACATGGTCTTCAAGAACTCACCGCGCATCGTCCAGCTCAACTTGCTTGGTGCTGCATTTGACCAGTTGCGCATGTCCTACGGAACGGAAGCCTGGATGCCAGTGAAAGATCCATTCAAGGTCTACACAGATGAACAAGACATCGCCATCAACATCTCACATTTCCGCAGGAAGTATGGGGTGACGGTCGGCATCAAGGATGGATCATTTGATCTTGGTGAATGGGTAGAGCATCGAATCACGCCTCCGACACCGAGCGCCCCTCCTCCTCGTTATGTTGAGGATGCGAGGATGGTGCGTGCTATCCGGAAGAAGGGTGCCGAACTGCATATGGCCCCGACCAGCATAACGACCGATGAACAGATTCTGACGATCTACAACCATGTGTACCAAGCGTTCAAGTCTATCGCAGCTGAGAGAAACGACTCCCTGGCTGATGAGGCCATCAACTGGTTAGTAATGGTCTTCCTGCAATGCTTCGAAAATGAGGGGCAAGAGGCCTACACGATGAAGGTGGGGAAGTTGCTGATGGAGTACTACAAGCATGGCCGCTTAGCATCCATGCAGAGAGAAATTACATTCCTCTGAGGTCGGATAGGCCGTAGACGCTTGTTGAACTCCCCAAGCGTCCATCAATTCGGCAGTTGCCATTCTAACTGAGTTGGGGCTTAACAAGTCCTAACTGGCGGCGGGCGTGCGGTCACGACCTAGATCAAGGAATTCAAAAATACCGCTATCTATAGCTCAACATTCGTTGACGTAACTATATGTAGTGCCTAACCTCAACTCCATCACGAGTTGAGCGGGTGTCACCTTCTTGTCGCACACGCCCAGCCTGTCCCATTGTTCCCCATGGAGAATGTAATGCTGAACGTATGCAAGCGCGATGGAACCATAGCCCAATTCGACATCATGAAAGTGGCCACGGCCTGCCTCAAGGCGGCAGTTGCCGCCGGTGCGGAGCAGCCCAACGCGATTGCATTTGACGTAGCACAATCGGTCGAGGCCAAGTGTCGCAATGTGGGTGAAGGCGATCTGGACATCCCGACCATCCAGAAGTACGTGGAAGATGCCCTGATGGCCAGCCACCCGGAAGTGGCACGGCTCTACATTCAGTACCGCCACGACCGCGACATCATTCGCGTGCGCGGCACCACCCTGCATGCGCAGCTGATGGGCCTGGTAGACAAAACCGATGCTGACGTACTCACTGAGAACGCCAACAAGAACGCCAACGTCTTCCCGGTGATGCGTGACCTGATGGCCGGTATCGTTTCTAAGCAGTTTGCCAGCAACTTCCTGACCAAGGATGTTCTGCAAGCGCATGAACGCGGCGACATCCATTACCACGATCTGGACTATGCCCCGTTCTTGCCATTCACGAATTGCTGCCTGGTAGACCTCCGGGGCATGCTTGAACAGGGCTTCCATCTGGGAAATGCTGGCATCGAAAGTCCGAAGTCAATCGGCGTGGCCTGCGCTGTGACTGCGCAGATCATCGCCCAAGTGGCCAGCCACCAATACGGCGGCACCACCATCCCCAACATCGATCAGGTTCTGGCCCCCTACGTTCACCGCACCTACGAAAAGAACCTGGCCCTTGCAGCCGAATACAGCATCCCCGATGCCGATCGCTATGCTCGGGAGCGCAGTGCGAAAGAAGCCTACGATGGTGTGCAGGCCATGGAGTACGAAATCAACACCCTGTTCAGCTCCAACGGTCAGCAACCTTTCGTGACATTCAGTTTCGGCATGGGCACGGACTGGGCAGAACGTGCCATCCAGAAAGCCATCCTGCAGGTACGGATCAAGGGCATGGGTAAGGAGGGCATCACACCGGTATTCCCTAAGCTGGTTTTCTTCATTGAGGAAGGCCTGAACCTAAAACCGTCTGACCCGAACTACGACATCAAACAGTTGGCGCTAGAGTGCGCATCGAAGCGCATGTATCCGGACATCATCTCCGCCAAGCTGAATCGGCAATTGACCGGGTCGTCTCAGCCGGTCTCCCCGATGGGGTGCCGTAGCTTCCTGCCAGTATGGCGCGACGAACAAGGCAATGAAGTACTGGACGGACGCAACAACCTGGGCGTGGTCAGCATCAACCTGCCCCGGATTGCTATTGAAGCAAAGCAGAATGAAGACCAGTTCTTCGCCCTGCTGGCCAGCAAAATGGAACTGGCGCACAAAGCGCTGATGACCCGCATTGAACGCCTGGAGGGAGTGAAGGCCAATGTCGCTCCGATTCTCTACACTGAAGGCGCGTTCGGGGTGCGGCTGAAGCCGGATGAAGACATCCTGCCACTGTTCAAGAATGGCAGATCGTCTTTGTCGGTGGGATACATCGGCCTGCATGAGGTGGGCCTGCTGATGTCGGATGGCACCCACCCGGCTGACAGCGAGGAGATCCAGACCTTCCTGCACAAGGTGGTCGAGGTCATGTCTCAGACCGCACGCCGGTGGCGTCAAGAATCTGGCTGGGGTTTCTCCCTGTATTCCACGCCGAGTGAATCCCTATGCCACCGATTCTGCAGGCTTGATACCAAGCTGTATGGCGAAATGCCTGGCGTTACAGACAAGGGCTACTACACCAACTCCTTCCACCTGGATGTGGCCCGGAAAGTGAATCCGTTCGAGAAGATCGGCTTCGAGAAGGGCTTTGCTGAGTTGGCCACCGGTGGCCATATCACCTACGTCGAACTCCCGAACATGAAGAACAACCTCAAGGCATTGGAAGCCATCTGGGATAAAGCGGTCAGTACTGTCCCCTACTTCGGAACCAATACGCCAGTTGATTCGTGCGGAGCCTGCGGCTTCATGGGCGAGGCACTGGCCACGGATGAGGGATTTGTTTGCCCTGACTGTGGGAATCACGACAGCGCCAGCCTATCGGTCACACGCCGTGTCTGCGGCTACCTGGGCAGTCCGAACGCCCGACCGTTCAATGCAGGCAAGCAGAAAGAAGTGATGCGCCGGGTGAAACACTACAACGCACCGACCCAACCTGTGACTGCTCGCGCAGCAGAACCGGCGGAAACGCTGTAACGCTGTGAACTATGACCGCTATTACACCTGCGACGTAGTGAATGGCGAAGGACTGCGTGTGACCCTCTTTGTCACTGGTTGCGCGCATGCCTGCCCTGGGTGTCACAACAGTTCAACCTGGAACCGCCTGTCTGGCCAACCCTTCACTGAGAAGGTACGTGACCAACTGCTGGAAGCATGCGCAGATCATCATGGGCTCAGCCTGTCAGGTGGCGATCCATTGCTGCCGGCAAATCGCGAGGCAATCACTGACCTGTGCAGGCTGTTCAAGGAACGCTATCCAGAAAAAGATATCTGGATGTGGACCGGGTATACCCATGAAGAGGTGCAGGGCCTGCCAGTCATGGAGTTCGTCGATGTGCTGATTGATGGCCGGTATGAAATGGAAAACCCCACCACAAAGCCATGGCGGGGTTCCGATAATCAGCGGCTGATGCACATTCAGGACTTACGCGGCTCCTAAGGGTGCCGACTAATCACATGAGGGATGGCTGCTTGACGAACTGGTAGCCGACCCGGACTACCGTATTGATGTACTCGCGCCCTGGGCTGGCGAGGCTGAGTTTGTTACGGATACTGCTGATGTGGACATCCACGCTACGGTCGAACCTAGCGAGATTGCGTCCAAGGGCTTCCCGACTGATAGATGCCTTGGGAACCGGTTTGCCTGTATTCTTTACGAGCAGTTCCAAGATGGTGTACTCGGTACTGGTCAGTTCCAGTTTGTCTTCGCCGATGTAGGCAACGCGCTCACCCGGCCACAAGGTCAAATACCCCGCCACCAGTCTGTCCGCATCATCTCCTGCCGTACTCTTCAGCCCGGTACGTCGCAGAATCGCACGCACCCTTGCCATCACTTCACGCGGGCTGCAATCAGTATCCAGCACATCGTCTGCGCCAAGCTCAAAACCACGAATCTTGAGTTCTTCCTTTGGATTGCTGTTTTGCAGGAGTACGGGCACATCGCTGTACTGGCGAACCTGACTCAGGATATCAAAGTTAGCCAAGCCGCTGAGATGAGAACCCAGCAGGACCACATCACACGTCCCTTCCATGACATGCTCCAGCGCAGCTTTGAGGCTGGAGACTTGTGTCACGTCGCATGCCTCTTCTTCAAAGTACGTTCCGATTCCTACGACAGGCAGATGGTCATCTGCGGCAAGCAGAATACGCATTTTCTTCCCCTACTAATTGTCTTCTTGCCTGATGCAGTTCTCAGGCAGAAGCAGTGCATTCATTCAATAGCCGTTTTTCTGCTCAAACGGGCGATTGAACCTAGCGGTTCATTATATGCAAGCGTATATCAAAGGTGAATGTGTTATTTGATACAAATTGTTATTGTCTTCGGACAATATCCAATCTCCCGCACCCCCCTTGGATGGGGGCCTTGACGCCCCCTGGCCTAACTAGCGGATTTCCTCACGGCGCTGGATAGCGGCCGGCTTTGCCGAATTGAAGCTGTCGAAGACCAGATTTTCAAACTTGGCCACATATCCGCCATAGTGGCGGACAGAGACACGCCAAAGGTTTGCTTCAAGTTCAAGATGTACACGCGGGCCGTTCAGTTCAAAGCTGGCAAGCCAGTGGTTCTTGCCGATCTTTTCCCAGCCCTCACCCAACTCAAGCGTACGAGGATCCGGAGCAGTCATCGGATCAGCTTTGAATGCGTCATGTGCAACGACTTCAAAGGTATCAACGTCATCAACATGGTTTTCGCTGACAGGGTTGTCGAACAAAAGGGGCACCAGAACCGAATCACTGGCCACAAAGGTGGGTTTCTGAACCATCTGTTGCAGGCGATCAGCTATCTCGTTCATATCTTCGTCGCTGAGACCTTCGATCATGTCCAGTTGCATGCCAGCTTGGAAACGTTCCTCCGGGTCGATCGAAAAGCTGTGAACGAGGTCGTATGCCGTGTTGCCTGGCTGGCGTGTCAGCCAGAAAACTTCGCAATCACCATTGAGCATCGTTCCCGGCGGTTGCGTGGCCAGTAGTTCGGCGATGGGCTGGTTGAATGCTATGCAGCGCTCAAAAGCAGCTTGCTCTCCCGCATGGCTGGAATACTTGGTGCGGGTCAGGACGTGAACTGCAATCTTGATGGTCATCGGTCGTAGCCTTGTTCTGGTGTTGATGAAACAAGGCTACGTGAGGAGGAAATTAATGCAAATCGACAGGGAAATCATGAGGCCATAAACAGCCATCCCGGCAATGAATTCGGCCCCGACAAAACGCTTCAACCCGCACAAGCATGCGGGCCAGATGATACACAGCTGCCATTCCGGCAGAGCAGTATGACAAGCTCAAACAATCACAAAGCTACCTGACGGCAGAGACAGGTTTACTACTTGCATTTACTACAAGCTGCCTACCTGCAGTGGAAGACACATCTGAATTCTAACTGCGAGCGCACGTATCGAACAGGGGCGCATGCACAGCCGTATTCGCACAATCGCTCAATCATCTCCCGCTGAGCAGGATCCGTCATCAGTACTATCGTCTGATGCCCATCCACCCGGATCGCTCTGTGAAGATTCTGACGCACGGCACACGAACGAATCACTTGTCTTGCTGACAGTGTCTGGCTCATAAGCGGGCGAAAAGAGCCGGCTGGTGCTGGAATCATCATCATCGCGACTTCGGCTTGTTCCCGTCGATGACCGGTCGAAGAATGATACCGGGCGATCATCACTCTCTTCACGCTGTGAAAATCCCACCGGATCACTCAAGCCATATCGTGATGGGAGCAGATCAGTTTCCTGATAGCTCGGCTTGCTGTACTGCGACTGCAGCTCGACAAAGCTCTCTGCCTGGCGGTGCTTGCCATGCTCCACAACAGCATCGGCCACTAGCGTGCGGAAACTGGTTGGAATGTCGGTCAGCATATAAATCCAGATGTCACTGTCGTCGCTGGACGATGACGCGGCGCTGGTGGTGCTGAAGCTGCTTTGCAGTGCCACATCCCCTGCTGTCCGATACCGGGCATAGCTGGTCGAGTAGAACTTGCTCGACCGGCCAGCATAAGAGCCAAGCCGCTCAATATGCGATGCCAGCGCTTCCGGCACCGGTGCCTTGCTTCGGGCCAGATCGTGCAACGACTGCAGCAGCTCACGCATCTGGCGCGATTTTTCGTCCAGCTCGGCCTGCTCACGACGCAATGAATCCAGCAGGCTATCCAGATCACCTATCAGACCGAACTTGCTTTTAGACAGGTGCGCGATGAGCTGGGAGCGCAACACATTCAGCGCATCCGCCGTACCCGGCCTGGGGAACAGTCCCCATACCTTCCGCCATGTAGAGAATGACTTCTCTACGCGTGCATCTACGAAGCTCCGCACGTCATTGCGCAGGCGTTCAAGTACTGAAGTGCTAATGCTGGGTAGCAAGGTCTCAGCAGTATCGTTGAGAAAATCGCGGCGCTTCCTGCTCAGCCGGGTCAGCTCGTCATTCTTGCCAGCCAGTTGCTGCTCAACGACCGAAAGTGCGGTGGATAGCGCATCAATGGCATGACGCACTTCTGAAACCTTGGTATTGCTCATTTACTCCCCCTCCGTTACCGGGTAACGCACCTTGCCGATGCCACCACTGCGATTGCTCATTGACCCCAAGACTTCTTGGCTTTCGCGGTCTGCTGGTGTTGTTGCTCATCCGCCCGTCGTGAGTCATCAAGACTTTCGTACAGTTGGGGCGTAATCTTCCGCAAAGAGCGGTTGATGCAGTCCACCGCGGAGGCCTTATCAACATTCGAAAGCAGTGCTTCCGAAGTCACAACTTCAGCAAGTCTGCCCTTTACAACTTGAAGCTTCACTTCTGGCAGGTTTGCTCCACAGGGTTCTTCAAAAAACTGCGTCCCCATAGGGCCCTTGTTTGCCTCAACGTAGAGGACTTGATTGAATATGACGATGTACTCCCCATCTTTCAGGGAAAGTGCGACAATAGATGGATTGAGTGATATACGAAGTTGCTCGCTGATAGGCTTATGGTTTGATTTCCCGCCATCACCATAACTCAACATGTATAGAGTAGTCATGATAAGAAACAAGGCCAATGGCGCAATTATCATCCACGTCATCAAGTGGTGGGTTGGTTCTTTTGATGCATTTTCTTTAGTAGACATAATGCCTTTTTCTCGGCGAATTGAAATAAATTAGTGGCAGTAAGCAAAACCACAAATGCAAAACCTATCATGCAATACAGATTAACTCAAAGATAGAAAGACCACTTTAATTTTAATCACATTAACCTGCATCACTGTGAGGTAAAAATGAAAAGTATTAAAGATTTCACAATGGCAATAGAGAACGCTGCAATGCAAATGAAAAACAACAAACTCGGAACAGACTGGCTAATAGATAAATGCCAAGAGTTTCGAGAACATGCCAGAAAAAACAATTGCATCGAAAACTTCGACGCTGCCATTCCAAAAGCCAAAATTGAAGTTCAGAAAATCTTGGTGGCTTTTACATCAATTAAAATTGAAGAAAAGTCCCATGTAACGACAACCATACTTGAACAAAATCTTAACAACCTTGCCAACAAGCCTTCTCCAAAAAAAAGTATTTGAATTTTGCGCTCTTAACGAATCGGAGGATATATTCAAATGAGCATAAGCTTTGCCGAAATCGATGCCATCATCAACAAAGCACTATCGGTCAACGGCCTTGAAATTAAGGACGGACAGATCATGTTGAAAAGCGGCGAAAATGCAAGTAGCGCCACAGTTGGCAATTTCTTTGCAAATATTAAGTCTCAACTACTGGCATACGACTTAAAAGTCATCGCTCGCGAACACTCCAAGGCTCTTGCTAATATTGTGAGTGAGCAGAACATGATGTCCAATGAAATCATAAACAAACATAAAGCAGCATTGGAAAAGGAATACAAGTCTCAAAATGCAGATTTCAATCTGTAATTTTGATCTTGCCAACTTAACCTTACATAAAACAAAGTTCAGAAAAACGAATGCAATGCCTTATAAAATAAAGCGATTATTGCCAACGCCAAAACAAGCGCACTGGTAAACTTAACTGCACCCCAGAAATCATCCCGGCTAATTCATGCGCCCTGCCATGCTTAATACCAAAGCACAGCAGTGGCGCTTTTCTTTATTCTTGCGGATAGCGCCGATCTTTATTTATCATTGCGGACAATGTTCACCATGGAAATAAATAAAATTATCAATATGCACCCCATCCCTAAATAGAATAAAGTTGACAGCGAATTTTCCTGCTGAGTCTGTCGATCCTGCTCCCGGACTTCGCTTGCCATCGAGAGTGCGCTCTGAACATCCCACTCATGCTTGATGGTGAATTTGACGGAAGGGTCTTTCTTGTCCACAAATTGGAATTCGACCTGGTTGTGGCCAAACTGCTCTACCGCTGTGTACTGGGGCACTCCATTGGTCACCGGCAGCTTTTTGCCATCAACAAGGATGTCGAAGGTGGATATGGGCAAGGGACTTGTGCCGGCCAAGCTGAGTCCGTAGACCACCTGGCTTCGCTGAGCACGTACTGCTTCAGGTGTTTCGCGCTGTTGGAAGGTAAGTGAGTCAAGGGCTGTGCCTACTCGGTGGCCCATGTCATCGTTCAGGTGGGTTTGCGCCGTATCGGTCTCGACCACAGTTCGCTTGATCTCATTCAGCTTCAGATCGAACCTGGCGACATAATTTTCCCGGGCTTTCTGGACCAACTGACCCGCGATGTCGCGGTTTCTGCGCAGAAGGGCTTCCCGGTCATCGCCAGTCGTTACCTGCGCGGCTTCCTTGTTACGGGTGAACTCGCGATACAGCTCGTCCTCAGGCGAAATCTGGTCTCGGATGTGCTCCACGGTCTTCTCGGGTTGCGTTGAGGCACCGAAGAGGTATCCCAGCAGCAGGCCGGTTCCAAACCCGGCATGTGCATTCGCAGAAATGGTCAGACCACAAATCAATGCAATAACAGCTCGCTTCATGCACATCCCTTCTAGCTAACGCACACCATAAATAACGCGGAGACGCTGGGCCAATGCCGGGTGCTTGGCATAGGTCTTCACAATGACGCGCTCTACATGTTCAACAAACTGCAGGACTGGCATGGAGCGCTTCAGCGCCCCTTGAAGCCGGTTCTGCCGGCACAGATAATCGCGACGTTGCCGGTGGCGATGGACACCAGCAATGCCACGAAAGAATTCAGTCACGACTTTTCCTCCAGATATCTATTCGGATGCACACTGCAGCAATTACGGGAGAGGCGATGATCAACAGAACTCCAACAGCAAGAACTACTTGAAACATTACGACTCCTGAATGACGGCAAGTGAATCACAAACGGACCTGGATGCAAGAATGAGGCGGGCCGACTACCCTTTCATATTGGCGATCGTTGTCAGCGTGCAGGCCAAAGTGGATTGGTAAAAATGAGGGTGGTAGGCCTGGATTTGCTTCAAGTCTTCTTTGACCTTTTCAGATAATGGAAGCGACTCTAGCCCCTTCCCCTGTGTTTCAATCAACCTGGCCAATTCATGACTGGATACTTGAAGTCCATTTTCTTCAAGAGCAGCACAGAAGGTTGTCACCACGAGACATCCCAAAATCACCCAATGTGTCTCAGACGATTCTGGTGGATTTGCATCGATAATCGCCTGCACAAAATGTTGAGAGACCGCAGGGGATGAGTCCACGTTATATGCGGCCATTAATGCCCTACTTTCTGGTCGTGAACGTATACGATCCGCGTGAAATCGTGGGTCACATACCACCACGAACTTGCAGCGAAGACCCCGGAAACCAGCAGAAAGGCAATAGCTAACCGAATGCAAACCGAGCGGAAAAACTTGTACCAGCGCACAACATCACGCACCGTCATCTTCTCTCCGTATACGGAGACCACTTGATCCAGTGGTTCGAACACGCTCCCATTGCCAGTTGAATGAGCAGCTTCATTTACGCTTCCGCGCTGTTCATTATCAGTGGTCATAGTGCTTCCTTAGAACGGCGATTTCGGCATCCAGTAGAAGGTTTGCCATCTTGTTTCTTGATGGTGGCCAATCGTTATTGATCTGGTCGAATCGTTCCTGAAATTGTGGAGAAAGCTCGTTCGTAATGATGTAATCCGAAACGAGGTGTGACTCTTCGGAAGTGGCCTTAGAATCCAAGGCTTCAATAACAATTCCTATTGTGGCTGTAATGGCGATCAACACCATGCACACCACCTCAAAGAGTGAATACTTGCGGTTCTGCATCACCATCCCCTGATTGAAAGGCAGCAAATGAGCCTGCCTTCGTGAATGAAGGCGATTATTTGAAATCTATGGACTGGTTTCAATTTTTCGGCGAAATCACCGGCATAAATATTTGTGAAAGCCACAAATTGACCGGAATGGCGGCATCATTTCGCGGTTTTATTGCGGAACAAATCAAAGCATGTATGGTGTGCTGTTTTGCCGTACAGGAGCGCCATTCGGGCGTATATACATGGCCAATCTGAACAAAGACGACATCATCAAGATGCTGCTGAATGCTGTACGAGACATTGTGGAACGCACGCCGACGAACAGCCTTGAGGGTATGGAAGAGCACATTGAATCGATCAGAGGGATTGCCGGTGCGGCACGCTTCTCGGCCGAGGCAGCTCTGGCCAATCTTGGCGCTACAACTGCCGTAAGAGAAGATACCGAGGCATCGCTGGACCCATGCCATGCTTCTGCTCAAGCAGCGCTTTGAGGCATTCATCGAGAGGATAGACACGCAGTTGCTGGCTATCAAAAGTAACTTCCTGGCCGAGGGCCTGCGCATCAAGACACCGATCAATGCCCCGGTTGAGGACATCGTGAATCAGGAACGATGCTTGACCAGCCATCGGGATAGTGATGCATCGACCAGTTGTCCGGTCCTTCCCCGGGACATGCTCTATTTCCGAGCCGCTGCTTTAACCCCCGCGATGCGGGGAATGCTTGTATTGTGATGTAGTGCTCACCCCCGCCAACTGACGGGGAATACGATTTGGTTTTCCTGGATACGGAATTTACCGACCGGTCACCCACGCAAATGCGTGGAATGCGAACTGCATGTGACTCAACTCAAGCCATAGCCACCGCTCACCCCCACCAGAGTGAAAACGTTGCGCTGCGCTCTCCCCCAAGTGCGCTGCAGGAACAAACCTTTGCGCTAGTCTCCATCACGTCATCACACGGAATTCCTCGCCTGCGCGGGGGATTCCGAACTTCCTATAGCACTCCAGATGGAGTGCTACCGTCAGAGATCCATTGGCATCAGAACTGGCTTGGAAGTTGTCTTCTTCCAGTACGGCGCTCGCAGATTGCCCATGGCCATTGCCATGCTCCCGGACAGCGGAATATCGGTATCAACAGGCATGGCACGTACCGACCAGTCTGCCGATTCGATTGGCTCAACCTGGATGGACTTCACATAGCCGAAGCCCAACGAACGCCGGCCACCCAGATACTCAAGGTCGCTGATCAGCTCCCGGATAGCATCGATGTCGCCAACACCTTCTGCTACGGCCGAATCCATCAGGGTCGAGTGAAGCGAGTTCACCGTGTTACGGAACGTGCCGCCAGCAGGGTTGATTGCCGCATTACGCTTCACCAGTCCGGCGTCGATGTCCTCGGTCACCCGCTCAAGACTGAAGCCGCTTCGCTGGAATACAAGGAATGGCTCTATCAGCGGGTCGCCCCGGAAAATGCTGGCCTTAAATACCCACTCACCGGACTTGGTGACATAGCGATCAAGGGGCAGATCATGCTGAGTGCTCCACGGATCAGCATGGCCACCCTCCTCCTCACGCTCGACTTTGAGGGCCGACAGAACCGCGTCCAGATGGATGGGATGTTCAGGCATCATCACCTTGCTCCCGAAGTGGACGGTAATGCGGAACGGTTGCATCAAGCGTCCTCAGCTTCTTTCTTCGAGGCTTTCTTGCTCATGGCAAATGCCTCGAAATCGTTGGCAGTGATTTCGTCCGATGCCTCAGCCCAAGCGGCAAAGTAGGAGTTGATGACATCGGAAGACTCGTCAAAGCCGTTACCGGCCCAGACCTCTTCACCATCGACAATCACGGAACTGATGGAAATCAGGCCATAGCCCTGGGAATTCATGCCGCCAAGCATGGACTTGTGCATTCGCTTGATGGCGAGCAGCAACAGACCCGCCTGGGCCTTGGTCGGCTTACGCAGGCCGACGCGCCACAGCCAGTTCAGGCCGGGAATCACCACCTCATGCGCCGGGAAGGAGCGCAGGCCGCGTGCGGAGTCTTCGCCTTCCTTGCCGCTGGCGAATTTATTGCTCCACTCAGTAATGGCCTGCTCTGCATTCGTGATCAGTTCAGCATCCTCTGCGTCGGCATCCAGCACCGGATCAACTCGGCGCTTGAACACGACCTGAGTCAGGCGACCGGAAACAACCTTGTCTTCGTAGTCGCCCAGCAGTCGCAGAGTATCCGGGGTGATCGGCATGGCGTCATGCACTTGCAAGCGACCGGCGATCATGCGGGGACCACCGCCGAAAACGCCGAGGAACGGATGCTTGCCGATAGTACGTACTTCCTCGAAGGAGGCCTGGATGCCGTCCGGGTTGCCCGATGCGTTGCCAGACAATGCGGCGGCATAAGCGCTATCGGACAGAGTGACATTGCCCCGGAAGGCGTCGAAGATCGGCTCAATCATGCCTTCGCGCAGATTATGGCGCAGGCTGTTGGCAGGCATGATCGGCAAGTAGCGCGGACGTACGGTTCCTTCTTCGTCACCGGTTTGCGCCATGATAGGCAGAGAGCGGGTACGGATGCAGGGGAAGCCAGTCGGACCCGAGGTGAACTCACCATTGAGGGTAACGCGAGCTTCACCCGGTTGGCTGGAGTGGTACTGAGTAGTGTTGGTAAAAATGATTTCGATCTTCACAACGTATCCTTTTAAAGTACCAGTGTTTTGGGTTCGGGCCGGGTTGGAGCCGGTTGCGTTTTGGTAAGCAGGAAGGTCAAGGCCCACACTTCGCCGGGTGTCAGCTTGGTGCAAACCTTGAAGTCTTCCGTTGTCATGTACTTCAGTGCGATCGGGGAAAGCCGGCCATGGCCAGAGTCGCGCAGATCACGGTCGGTTACGGCAAAGATGGTGTACGGGGCTTTCTTCTCACCTGCCTCGATACGTGCAAGACGTACTTTTTCAGCAATGGCCATTACCTGGCGCAACTTGGCCGGGCGGATGGTGAATAGATCACTCCCGCGCCGCATGTAAATCAACTCTTTTGAGAGCGTTACCGGCGTACGCCAAACCAGATGCTGCATTTTGGATGAGGTGTGAACAGCAACGAATGGGGGTTCCGGCGGGTCAAGGAAGAGCCAAGCTTTGTTGATGTCCTTGGAAATGGGGAAAATACCTTCCGGGGTAATAACCGTGAAGATCAACCCGTTCATGGAAGTCTTTTTCCGAAGCCAGAAGCATGCATGGCAACAAATACCATTGCGCACAGCCAGATCACGGGTATCCGAGAAAAACTCAGAAGACTGGATTGGCGAATATGGATCGCCCTTTTTAATTGGCTTGCCGCAATGGCCGCAATTACAGCCGTCCTCTTTCTCCCAATACAGATCAGGGGTCGGCAGGCCTTTCATGGCCTGGGCGAAAATATCACTCGGCCACATAGCGGGACTCCATGCGCATTGCAGCAGCGTAGTCGGCATTCAGCATGCCATATCCCTTGCCGGTCAAATAACCCAGTGACCACCATCCAGAGAGCATTGCATTGATTTCAATCGTGACATGCTTAAGCGTCAGCAATGCGGCAGTGCCATGACCCAACTTCGCGGCGACATCACCTTCCCACGAAAGTACTTTTACATTCAGGTCAGGGCAATCAATCTTCAGAAAGTTACATTGTTCGCGGATGCTTCGCTTAATGAGTGCAGATGCATGCGCTTGGGGGTCTTTCTTGAAAGCCTCAAGATGGCGCGGCTTTTTCTGGATGACCAACCTGGGAATCACGTAACGCAGGGAGAACGGTCGAGCTTCAATGCTGCAAAGGCCGCTGGCATAGCTTTGCGTGACCGGTTGCCGTAGGGAAGCGCTCCACGCAATGGCAATGTGGCCAGCCATTTCACGCATGACGACATGCATTTCTTCTCCATAACCGAGAATAGCAAAGCCATTTTTACGCGATTGGAATTTCAGCGGGCTAAAACCATCTTTGGCAATTCCATTTTCATAATGGAAAAGGCGTTGAGACAACTCTTTATTGCCGCCTGTTAAATCAAGTAAATCTGCAGTCTTCCGCCGTGCAACATCACCGAAGAAAGAATCTTGCAGATTGAAGCTAATACACAGCCAATGGGGATTCACTTGCATACTTGCTAACCCGGTTAAGAAGTGGACGGAGTTTAGGATTGTTCTGTAAGATTGCAAGCGAATCGGAAAATCATGGAAGCCGGAATGAAGATCATAAAACTTGGTGCACTACCGGAACATCTTGAGCATGGCGATGAATCTCGTTCAGAATTCGTATGCCGTCTAATCAGGACCGCGCTGCACGAAAAATACGACCGGAAACCGGTTCCTGATGCTTTGCTAAAACGCTTCACCGTCAGCATGCCAGATTCTCTGGAAGTGCTTCTTAAAGCAGAATCACAACGGCATAATGCCGCACCTGCGATTTTGGCTGCAGAATTGATTGCGTCAGCCATAACCCACTCAAATGGCAACACATTTACAGATGTAATCGCCGCGAATGAAGATCAATCGCAAGGGATAAAAACCCACATCCGTCCGATTCTCCACAACCTCCTTGATGACTCAATAAAAGCCATTGAGGATGGGAAAATCATCCTTGCCGAAGCATCTACCGGCACCGGCAAAGGCCGCATGATTGCTGCCATGGCCATCAAGTCGAAAGCCTCCGGACCTGTGGTCATTTCGGCTCCACTTCCGATCATGCGCCAGCTGGCGAATGAGCTTCGTGTCGTTGACCCCACTTGCTCCCCCCAGATAATTCTGGGTAGAGGAAACTTCATCGACCCGGTCGCACTTGAAGAATGGCTGGCAGACAATGAGAACCCAGCACTTGTCGAGTGGTTTGCTTCCCATGGCCCAACCGTGACTGAGGAAACCAAAGCCCTCAACAATGCCATCGACGGCTCGCTACGCTGGCTGGCTGACGACTTGGTATCGCTTGGTGGGGATGAAATTCCGCTGGAAATGCTGCGCCTCAACGATGGCGCAGATACAGAGAATCCGGCAGAACTAATCTATCGCGCCCTACGGGACAGGGACTTCGGCAAGGGTGACATCATCGTCTGCACCCACATGGCACTGGCAACTGACTGCCGCTTCACCGACCTGGGCTCAAGCGGATTTTTACCTAAAAAAATTGGCACCCTGCTGGTGGATGAAGCCCATCTGCTGGAAGCATCGTTTGCTGCTGCGAACTGCCAGACCATCCACCTACATGCCCTTGGCCGGCGGATCGATTCTGCTGGCCTTCCGGCAGGAAAGACACGGACTGCAAAAGCCGCCCTGGATATGGTCGAGCAGAAAATATGGCGGCAAAAGGAGATCTACCAGACAGGGAAGTCCGGCCTGATGCGGGACTTCCACGAGCTGGAATACTACGTTTCTGAGCTGCGCAATTCGCTGGCTGAGTTGCCTGCAATTACCAGTAGGACCTCGCTGGATGCCCGGGAAGCCCGTAAGGCCCTCCGCTTCGCTAAAGCGATGTTTGACAATGCCCTGTCCAACAAAGCAACTGTCCAAATCGGCCTTTCACCGGTGCAAGAGCGACCTCTGTTCACTGTTGGCCGTGCCAACCTGGAAAAGCCGCTTAATGCGCTCTGGGAGCGTTGCAGCGCCGCAGTACTGGTGTCTGCCACTCTGTATGTCACCGACACAGACGGCAGCTTCCAAGGCAACTACTCACGCTGGGTGCTGAACATCCCCAAAAACCGAGTCGTGTTCCGCCAGCCTGTCATCGCAAAATGGATCACCAGTACGCCCGAATTTCATATTCTTGATACTCCAGCAGAGCCGGCCAACACGGACAACTGGTACGACATCATCTCGTCTCAGGCCCGCACCATCTACAACCGCGCCACCGGCGGCACTCTCGTCTTGCTAACCAGTCACGCTGCAGCTGCTGCAATGAGCGCACGCCTGGCCGATCTTCAAGAATGTGTCATCACGCAGGGTGAGCAGCGTTCTGCCGCGCAATGTGCCTCCCTCTTTCGGGAACTGCACGCTGCTGGCAAGAAACCCATCTGGCTGGGTGTCGGTACAGCATGGACAGGCATTGACCTCAGCGACCATCAAGTTGAAGCCGTTGATGACACGCTCCTGACAGACCTGTTCATCCCGCGCATCCCGTTCCGGTGCAACAAGACACTGACCCATGATCGCCGTGCGAAGTCGATCCCAATTGCAGAAACATACGAGACCATCCGCATGCTTCGCCAAGGCCTGGGCCGTCTTGTTCGTCGCGAGGGGCTGCTAAACCGGCACATCTGGTTCGGTGACAAACGCATCGAGAAGAAGAACGCGATCTACACGACCGTCCGGCGGGTGTTCAATCCATACACAGCGAAGCCAAAGCCAACAGGCGCACGCTTCAAGGAATCTGAATCGCTCATCGCTGAAATGGCCTAGCACCAATAAAAAACCCGGCTTTCGCCGGGTTTCTTGTTTCAATCCTGCCCTCTCGGGCAAGGGTTATGCGGGGTGCCCAAACTGCTCGAAACTGGGTTCACCGGCAAGTTCATTGATCACATGGTCACCATCCACACCATTCTCGCTTGCCAGCTCACGGAACTCTGCAAGGCTGCTTTTATTGATCTCGATGTCTTCAATACGATCACGAAGTTCAAGGGCAAGAATGTGTCCCTTGCCACGGGCAGCAACGACCCCATTTAGGGCACGCTCATGCTCACGGAGCCGGGACAGATGGTAACGGACATGGTTTTGCACTGACTTCGGCAGATCGGGTGGCGATGTCATTGCCTCACGCCCCCGTCCCGAATGCAATTTCTTGTGCTTCAGGACACACCAGCAGCATGCCTCCTCCCCTTGCAGGGCGGATCACAACAGCAGTCACATTCACCGGGTCATTGAGGGCAAACATGAATTGGCGAAAAGAAATCATCCCACCAGTAAATGCCTGCACTACATTGAGAAAACGTCGTACTTTGAAACGCACAGGACGATTCGCCCAACGTTCAGCCTTGCTGTCTTTCAACATTTAATTTCTCCAGTTCATCTGTTGAAAGTTAGAGCCCAAGCCCGTAGCCGCCATTGGCACGGCGAGTATCGCGATTGGCCACTTCATCGAACAGCACGTCATCGCTACTGGAGTCCTTGAAACCAGCATCAAGCGCCATACGCAGCGAGTCCCGCCCGGTGATGATCTGAGGCTCAATCACACCATCCGGATCGGTAATCAGGAACTGTTCTTCAACACGGGTTGCAGCCATAAATTCACTCCTTCAGATAGGCAGGGGAGCGCCCCAAAGGGGCGTTCCCCCCTGGGTATGGTAGGTGATGGCCACCAGGATGGTGGCCATGTCAGACGTTACTGCTTGGGGATGGCCGGCTGGCCATCTTTCCAGCCAAACAACTTGCCAAGCGTTTCATTGACCTCGGCAAGCGACTCGCCAACATGAATGGCTTCCTTGTCAGCATCCAGATGAGGCAAGGCCTTGATCATGGCCTGGCGGGCAAGGATCAGTGCATCACGCAATTCCGGTGCTGCCAGAATCAGATCCATGGCTTTCGCACGGGTACCAGTCGGTGTTTGCATCCAGTCTTCGCGCAGGGCAAAGATCACAGGATCATTGTGAGGAACGCCGGGATGGCGTGTGACCAACTGCGTGGCCACATGCTTGCCCTCTTTGTTAGTGAGGTGCTTCCACGCCCACGGTCCTTGATTGTAAGACATCGCTCTACTCTCCTATTACGTTTGAACAGGGAGCAGCCCCAGAGGGCTGATCACCCCCTGGGTATGGTTTGACTACTTAGGTCAGTGCTACAGCGTCCGCCGCACAGCAATCAGCCTTGGTCAGGCCCAGCTGCGACATTTTACGTTTCATGATCGGCTCATACTGACAACGACGCTCGAACTGGTCGAAACCAGTGTGACGTGCGCCATATTCATCGCGGGCCAGCACTTCTTCGTAGGTAACAATCCGCGAGCCGCTGGGCAAGTCTGCCTTCCAGTCCTTCAGGCGGATTTCGACAAGCCATTCGGCTTCGGTGTGAATTTCGGCGGTATTGGTTTTGGTATTCATGATCAACATCCTTGAATTCGGTGCTGGCCCATAAGGGCCTGGCCCCTATGGGTATATGAATTGCGCTCAGCGCACGTTTTGCAGCATGCCGAAGATCGGCTGATATTCTTCCGGCAGATTGACCACCACCCGCTCCATGCCGAAATCGACAATGATGCGGCCGGCACTCAGAATCCAGCCAGAATTGGCACTGACCACCTCAGGAATGAAGTTCCGATGGAAAACGTCCTCAACATTCCGGGTGATTTCCCATCCTGCAGGGCAATTCTCCGGAAACTGACAGCGCTCAACGAACCACGAAATCAGCGCACGGAATACTTCCTTCATGCTGCGATCATGGTTGCAATCGATCAGCCCGTTTTCGTACAGTGCCGCCGGCGCATACAGGCCCAAACGGAACATAGATTCGGACAGGTCATCGAAGCCCTCTTCCATAACCCAGTCGTCTTCAACACTGGCGATGACAACGCCTGGCTCACCCTTCTTGAACACACGAAAGGCCTTGAAGCCAATTGCTTGGCACAACTTCAGCGCGAGGTCGGTGTGATCGCCTACTGCACCAACAACAACGACTGCATCTTTGATTTCCATGGTCTGATTCCTGTTGAAATCCACTCCCCCCATAGCCGAACGCGCAAGGGTAGTCGAGGATGATTTGGTTGAAATAGCCGGACGCGAAACAACACCGCATGGCGAAGCGCATGCAATGAGTGATGTGTGGCTGGTGTGATTCAGAACTGATCCGGCAGATAGCGCCAGTTAGAGGAACTGAGGGCGGGTGCCCGGGGTAATTGCGTCAGGAGACGCGCATGCCAGTTGGCATAGAGAACCCCGAGTATAACGCCGTGCCTGGCCAGCCACAACGCGCTTGAAACTTCAACACTGCCTACCGGCAGGAAACGACCTGGCCATAGCATGAGCCGTCGTGATATTTTCCAAAGCTGCCATGCGGCAGTCGAACTCCAACTACAGAGCTTCAGCGTGCAGCGCTTTCTACGCTGCTTTTAGGAAGGGATAAGGCGGGGAACTTATAGCATTGCCAAGCTGCCATCCGGCAGAAAACTAAGACCGCTAAAGAATAGATCCCACGTCGTAGGCTGTGAAATTTTCCGAGATTACTGGCGTGAGGTCCGCGCTAACATCAGCTCAGGGCATTCTTCTACTTCAATTTCCCGACCTTGCAGAAGCTGCACCTCCTCAAATGTGGTTGTCTTTCCTTCGCGCACGGAATCAACAAGTCCACCGTGAGCTGGACCAACATCGATTACAACGGCTTTACTCAGGGGGGCAATCTGTTCTTGAGGAATAGACATCCCTTTACCCGACTCCATCATAACTACGGTGTTATATTCGCCTTGTTTCATTTTCCACCCTTACTTATGCAAGGCTCGACTGAGCCTCTTTGTTGTTGCTGGCGAGTTCTGTATGTTCAGGCCGGGTAAATTCCCAACCAACAACTTGGGCGCAATCTTTGCCTATAAGCCAATCTTCGCCGTAGTCCCCAGCATCGTCAGGATGCAAAACCATTGGCTCATCACTCACGAGGCGGACGATCCGGGCCTGCTGGTCAGGGCGAATGTCCCGCTGACAGCGCACGCAAAAACGATCAGTTTTCGGATCACGCCTTGCGTCGTAACCGAGACACACACGGCGAATGCTTTTAGGTATAGCGTCCATCAGAGACTTTTCCGATATCAGCGAAGCGGTAACACTCAGCGAGAGAGGGCCGTAGCTGAACAACATTGCTCATAACAATTTTCCGTGCCGGTCAGGAGTTTGCCGAAAGTCGGGAAATGGTAGGGTGTCGTGCCAAGATCGGATTTTCTGCAGCTAGGTGGGTAAGTGTCGCCTTTGCGTCTGCAAGGCAACCTTCCACCCGCGCTAGATCCGCGACAGATACGGCAGTGGAACCGCCCGCCAGCTTCCTACTCACACTGTCACGCTTCGCTTCGGCGCTCTCAAAGGCAAAAAGCGCGTCTTTCACTTTGGGCCAGCGAAGCACCTGATCCAGTTGGCGGTCTTCTGCAGACTGCTGCGCCAACGAGTACGGGAGAAGTGCCGAGTCACCGTCCATATCCACAGTCTTTCTTCTGCTGCTGGTCATACAAATTCCTTCCTGGGTGATTCGTCTTGCTGATGCCGGTGGTGCCGGCATGGGTAAGGCGACTATTTTCCGTTACGGCTTCGCTGCGTAGGTTTTGCTGTTGTCGGCCACGGTCATCCAAGTGGTTTTCACCTTCAACAACTTGTCGCCGAACGGCACAGTGAACGAATCCGCAAGCGGGCCTGCCAAGGTGATCTGGCGTTGAACCTGCTCAATAGCTTTATGGTGCGTGCCGTCCATCGATGAAATCTCAG
Source organism: Aquitalea sp. FG25 (assembly GCF_057809375.1). Classification (NCBI taxonomy): domain Bacteria; kingdom Pseudomonadati; phylum Pseudomonadota; class Betaproteobacteria; order Neisseriales; family Chromobacteriaceae; genus Aquitalea; species Aquitalea sp. FG25. The sequence goes on along the minus strand of NZ_JBMDJV010000003.1, from coordinate 104,862 downwards.
CGGGATTGCCCGTTTCGACCTGACTAACAATCAGGTCTTGAGTCTGCTTCCAACTTACGGTAACGCCTTCGGCGCTGATCATGGCATCGCCACCACATTGCACCTTCAGCGAAGGCAACTGCTGGGTGAATGAGCCATGGGTCAGTGTCAGGTCAACTTGCTTCATGCAAACCTGCTCCCCAGCGAACACAGCGGTCGAGAGGGAAATCATTGCAAGTGCGCTCATCAGTTTCATTAGTGTCTCCACGGTTAGTTTCAGCAAACTTTTCCGAGAAATCGGTGAATGTCCATGCTTGCAGGCAAACCGTTCAGACCTCGGCTCTACCTGCAGCTCTGCATCAAATGCCTCGATTATTGTTTCCCTGTTGCCCGGCGGACTACCGTCGTCAACACCGTGGCCATCTCCTTGAGCATTTGGCGGCGCAGTTCAGGCTTGCCCATCCTGGGCTTCTTGGGAGTTTCCTTGAGCCGTTCGATTTCGGCCTTGCGCGCCCTGGCCTGGCCCATCGCTACATCGCCTCAACGAGGTTGAACACGGCGCATGGCATGTGTCGCTCGGGAATGTAACGACCGTCGCGCATATAGCGGAAGAAGCTCGTCGCCCCTTCAAACGGGAAATCACTGTCGTGCTCTTTCAAGAAGACTTGTTCGATGACCCCCTGGGCATTTTTGTAGAACTTACCGTCTTCCAGCACGAGCGGGATCAACTCACCGTCCGGACCCAGCTTGAAACCTTGTGCGAGGACGGCATCAATTGTCGGGTAGAAGCAGTATTCGCCAATCACGCTTGCACCATCTTCCTGGTCGTGCGGACCCAGCAGCAAGACCGTACTACCCTCAACCTTGCAGGTCAGACCCTCGCCTGGATTGGCCACGTCCTTCAGTTCTCCATCGCAATCGACAAAGCAGCCTTGCTCAAATTTATGATTCATTCTCTATTCCTTGCTGTTCAGCTGTGCAGTTGAAACCACGTTATCAAACCTGCCATCAATTGCAAGTTGACCAACAAAACGTGCGGCAGTACCAAAAAGCAAGCTGTCCGCAATTATTCCGAAAAATCATGAATCAGAAGAATGTCGAATTTTGCATCCTCCTCCCAACAACCCGATAAACAAAAAAAGAGGCCGGTCGGGATATCACACCATCCCGCACCGACCCTGTCGTGATCGCCTAATCTACTGCCCAACAAATCGTGGTTTCCCTTCCACCTTGTTTGCGCTAATGGGCATTGCTACCTACCTATTACTGGCCTCGCCTTTGCGCGACCAGATCACTTCCAAGGCCTCTTCTCCCTTATGGCAAGGGGAGATGTACAGTGTCATCTCACTAAAGAACAATTCTTCCCGAACATACACAAAGCCAGCATCTTCCAGCGCAGTCAGCGTGGTCGATTGAGAATGCCGGGTTATGCCCTGCATCTCAACACACTCTTCAAGCAGCCGAATGGTTCTCCATCCCATCTGCGAAAGTAAATCACCCGATGCCTCTGCATCGGCCTGGCTTTCATGGCCAAGTAGGATCATTCACCCACCATCACAAGAGATCTTTCGGATTGAATGGCACGTGTAGTTCACGGGCCGTTTTTGCTTTGTCAGAAATGGAAGGCGACGTAGCCACTGTCGCGATGACTACACCCCTTGAGGTACAGCTTCGGCATCATCTCCACAAGATAGTCCACAATTTCCAGAGCGCGAAGCTGTGCAAAGCCCATTTTGGCCAACTGTCTTGTCATGTCCGACTTGACGACCAAGGGCTGCGTCAACCCACGGAAACCTGCCACATATTGCATCGACAACTTGCGTGCAAACCAGTCACTGATTTCGGCAACCACATCAGGCTGGAACCGTTCCGAAATGAGGTAGTCACGCGCCTCGAATGGGGTCACCCACAGCGGCTGGGATACCTTGGCGTATGCTGAAACCATCAAGCTCTTGGACATTGGGCTTCTCCTGAAAAAGTATGCGCACAAATTAGCACCTGGAACATTGAATGCAAATCATGCACCCATCAGATACCAAGGAAGCCTAAGCAAACGCATCGGCCTTCTCTCGTGGTTCAGAATGTAGTGCCGTCCTTTTGATCGTCGGCACCCGGTGCTGGCGCTTTCTTCCTCAATTTAGCTAAGCCGAATGCGGCTACGAACAGACTCACCAGCGGAAGCCACCGGTTTTCAGCATTCAGAATCAGTTGGTAGTCCGGGATTTGGAGCTGAATGTCAGCCAACCACAAGGCACGAAGCGGGAATACGATGATGCTCAGCATGACTGCCACACCCACCAATATCCTCAGCAACATCCGCACAGTCGGTTCGCCTGCCCGGCGCGTAGTATGAAACACAAGTGCGCCGGCCATGTAGGCCAGAATGAGGATTGCTACTGCGCCAGCCATTGGCAAATTGAGTGTTGTCATTTCAATGTCTCGTTGCGTGTTCTACAGCCAGCAATGCCGCCTCGGGACCGATGACATTACCTGGCAGCGTTTCCAGCGCTGCCACATCAAATACCATACGCACCTTCAGTGCATTGTCATCACCCTGTCCGGACAGTAGGACCGGCGTGGCTACAAAGCGGCCTGTCAGGTTGATGCTAATGGCTACGCCTGCTACGGCCTTGACTCGCTCAAGCGTGGCTTCGTACTGGCATTCGCTCTGACACTGCATCGTCAGCTCTACTGTGTTGGATGATTCGCTCATAGTGGATCCTTAAATCTCAATTATTGCTCTATGCATTCCTGGTCATCATGGCCAGCGGCCTTGCGCATCGCACGCATTTGTATGACAAGGGTTGTGGTTGCTTCCGGCCCAAAGCGCGTTCCCCTTTGATATTGGGAACACCGCTGCATTGTTGTTGAGCGTATCACTCAACAGGTTCACATGATCTACGGCCAGCATCCGGGTGCCCACTGCAGTACTCGTCTAGCGCACCTGGAGTGGCGGGGAATGATAGAACCATCAGGACAGGAAGCGCAAAGATTTGCAGTGCGCGGGAAACCTCGGCCTTCAGGCCGGGGTATTTGGCTCGCCCTTCTGCAGGATGTCCTCGATGCTGACTTCACACCAGCAGCCACCAGAGCCGGCCCAACGAATGGAATTTCTATCGGAATAGACTGAAACTACGGTGACGGTCTGACGGCGCTTCGTGGTGAAATTCTTGCGCGGGCCGGAGGTCACGACAGGGACATTCGCCGGTACAACGACGCGATCACCTTGAACAGGCAACTCGCCGATTCGCCGGCGCTCCTTCGGGGCTTGCATAAAACCTGCTGGACCAATCATGGCTTACTCCCTGTACGTTGATGACCGGAGCCTACTCCATCCGATTCAAAGTGCAAGGCTTGCCCCGGAGTCATTGAGCTGGGTGGGTATCAATCATGCCCGGGTGGGTCAGGTCGATGGTGATGCTGCTTTCGTCAGCAAGCGCGATATAGCGCCTGGCCCACTTCCGACGCTCTGCTGGTGTGCGTGCCTGGCATCCACGCTCATGGCGACGACGCCAGACCTTGCACAGGCCCTGCATGTCACGGTTGAAAATCGTGAATAGACGATAGACAGACCCGCAATGGCGACAAGTCGCAGTGCCGACGCTATTTACGCCCATGGCCGTTACCCTTGCCTTCTTCGGCCACCCGAAAATCGACACGATCTGGCAATGAACTTGGATCTGCCAGATAGCGCAGTACACGACAGATATACTGAACGCGCCCCATCCGACAATCTACTGTCGATAGGTGCGCCACGATCAATGGCATCAGGAATACAGCGCGAACCATCGCAATTGAGAACAGAAAACCACCAATGACGATCATCGCACTGAAGATGCTCTGCTGCTCGATCCATTTGACGAATTGAGTGAAAGTCACGCCCGCTCCCTAACTGGTTGGATTGAAGCGAAAGCGCACTCTCGACATGATGCCGTCTTCGGTGCCGCCGGGACGATATTGCCTGCCGGCTTTCGCCCGTAGGCAATAACCGAATGGCCACAACTCAATGTGCAACGCCAGTATTGGCCGGATACATCGGTGGTGTACGCACTTACCACATGACGGCTCGGATATCGTCTATGGTCCATGACGCCACTTCCCACAATTCCACGACTTGGCCAGCCAACGCTGATCTGTTGTGCCGGGTATCGCCACGCTTTCCATGGCGATCCTGCAGCCTAAACCGTTCACATCAGCATTGATATCAACTCTGCCTTGCGTTGATGATTCCACCTTTGTGGTGATCAAGGCCTCGGCCAACACCGCCCTTGCCGCCCTCATTGCCTCAGTGTCATCAACACGGAACGCACTTGTTCGGCCAGTGGATGGATCGAAGGTTACCGAATAACGAACAGGTGTCGTGGTGATCTTGCCATTGACCATGACAAGGCCTGGCCCTTCCACCTGTTGTGCTTGGATGTCGCACAAGAAAAGGCCACCAGCGATTGATCGCATCGACACCTTCTCTGGCGCAATTCGCGAATCAGCACGCTCAAGCGCCTGGAGGCCCTTCACGCATGCCTGCTTAACCTGACGCTCGTCAATGACAACTTTCCGAGGCGCTGGAGGCTGCACAAGGCCGTTCTGCGTCATCACATATGGCTGGCCGGCGTAGACAGCGCCACCAATCGCAAGCAATGCTGCGATGGCCACTTCAACTCTGATTTGAATGTTGCGCTTCACAATGGCCTCATTAGCAGTCGTTGCAGCGGCTGGCCTCGCCAGACCACTCTCGCACACTCAGAGCGACAACCATGTCGAGGCACAGAGCAAAAAGCAGGCAACCAGTCGAGATCACCCTGAGTCCTTCAGACGCCTGAGTGCAATTCAAATAGAAGGTCGCCATCAGCGTGCTTTCTATCGCACCAGTTAGCACTACAAGACGCAATGTCGTCTTGATTCGGTAGGCCTGAAGAATGCATATGCTCGGCAAGGCATAAAAGATGAGCGGAATACCCTTGGAAATGGACGGAAAATTCACTGCAATGGCGATTACCATAGCCGGGTAGATCAGACCAAGTACGAAGAAGATGCCAAGCATCCTCCCGGAGCTGATGCCGGGAAATGATAGAGCAGGCCTCTGATTCAACGGAAACGGACGCTGGTCGTTATAATGGGTCATGGTTGCTCAACTCAAATATGGGGGGGGTGGCCTATTAGGCGGCTTCAAGTTGCACGTCGGTACTGGTTACGAAGTAGCAGACAGCCTCTTGAAGGTCGTCGAAAGTCGAACGCGCATCAAAAAAGCCAATGATCATGTCCGGAGCATTCTTGACGTAGCTCTCTGCGGTCCTGGATTCACCACCGATGCAGCAAATTCGACGCTGCTTTTGATCCCAGCCAACCAGAGCGGGGCCTGTACTCCGCGTGTAGCGATCCAACTTTTCATAAACCGGCTCCAAAAGAGCGTAAATGGTCGGGTTGATGGCGCGCAGCGTCGCGTTTCTGGAATTGGCTTTGATGGAGGGGCTTTGCATTAATTTCTCGATTTAGTTGATATTGGCATACAGTGGAACGTCCTCTGTTATTCACTGCCAGATGGCAGGCATGCCCGTTACGATGGACGCAACAATATCAACCACAATCGGATTTGCAAGAAAACAGGGAAACGATGAGAGGATTATTCGGGCGAAAGTTTTACAGTAATGCCGGTTGTCAGTCTTGCTACCAGCATGGCGACTGCTGTTTCAGGGAGAACGTGGGGTGTATGGATGTGCGCCTCACCATTGGAGACGGTCACCTCAAGAAACGGAATTCCAGCCACTACAAAGCCTTTTCCGGACAATGACTTGTGCGCCTGGTTAGCAATCGCCTCATCAAGCTTCGCAATTTGTTTCCTCACCTCGGGTATATGACCCAATGACTTGGCAAGGCACTCGCGTGTTGACTTTAGGTGCCCCAAGAGCACTTCATTATCAGATTCAGTAGACATTTCCGTTTCCCATATGTTACCGATTAGAAGCCTGATATCAGTGCAATGCTCTCAGATTACATAAACCTGACAAGTTCCTGGCATATGCATCCAGAATGTCTAATTCAAGTCCCTCAGGCATATTCTGATACTGAACAAATGCCATCAGCGTACCTGCCGGTATGGGAATAGCGTCATCTTCCTCGACGGACAGTCGGAGTATCTCAATCATTACGCACCTCTGCTGTACCAGAATGGACTGGGCGAAGCCGGCCAGTTCAATTTAAACATGGCCATGACCGCCCTGGTGGTGAGCCAAGCTGAGTACATCCGGCTCGTCCAGCAGCAGTTCGAATTCTTCAATGGTTTCCTGGCAGTTGCACTCCACGACATTGGTGTCACCGATGGGCTGGCAATGACAAATCTGCTTTCCCAGCTGCTCGTAGAGGAATTCTTCCATATGAACTCGCACATCCTGGCGCGAGACTTCAACCTTGACCATCTCACCGGTGGCCGGGTGTCTGTACGAAAACTGCATGCTGTCCATGCTCTGCCCCTGATTAAGGTTTAGGTTTGATGGTGGCCACGGCTTCGTTCCAGCAACTGATCGCGGCAATAACATCATCGTCGTCCAGACCGCCCATCACAGTCTCAAAGCGATGCAAGGACGGTGTCTCGAATCCACACACGCACTGCGCCCATGTCTCGCAGCAATCAATCGAGACCTGATCAGTGATGATGATGAAGGTTATCTGGTTGGAGCAAGACGGACACGGCTTTACCGCTGCACCCGGCTTGAAGTTAATGCGTCGTGAGTTCACTGCATGCATCCCGTTTGACGATGATGCTATTGGACCTGAAGCTGCATGATAGTCAAATCTTCACAGAAAACATGCCGTCCCCATATCTACTTATGTCATGCCACAAAAGCACAAAAGGCCATGCGATGATGGCCTTTGATTTTGGGTGGGATACAGCTTTGTTGGCTAGTCGAGCCACTTGCCCTCAACAATTGCAGCTTCAATCTCAGCAGCAACCTTGTCCAGCAGGACACGCGGCGATCCGGCTTCCACTTCTATACATACACCATGCCGCAGGATACGGCTGGCGAACGCTTTACGTAGAGGGGCAACATTGCCACCACGATTCTTCGCGTAGGAGACGTAGGAACCGATATCCTTACCATCCATCCAGATGAAACCTTTATCCACGCCATCACAGGAAAGACTCTGGCGAATGCTTGCGCGAGCAAGACGCTTCTTCGTAATGAAGTTGGATGAAATGGATGCAGATTGTGGCATACACAAGCGAAAGAGTAGTTCCAGACGACGCCATCATAACCCGTGACGCAACGATTTGAAAGCTAATCATTATGACTAATGTAATGCGAAATTGCTGCCGAATTAGCCATCTTTGCCCGGCACATCGAATTGCACAGGGCCTGCGCTTATGTGTTCGTCGCGGGATAGAGCGGTTTTCTGCAGGTGCCACAGTAGTGGATCTTCAGGCTGTCGTTTGTGTCTCTCACGCCTCGTACGTGCTGCTTGGTGTCCCCGCAATGAGCGCACTCCACCTGACCCTCGCAAACCAAAACAGAAGACCTTCCATGATGACCTCAGTATTGTGGAGTTGCTTGGTAGCGACGGCTCAGCAGGCTTTGGGCATATCCAGCCGTGTCATAACCTTGCTCAGCTGGTAGATCCACGTCATGGCATAGTCGATAGATCCCATCGCATAGGCCCGTGCCTCTTCGACATCTTCGCGAGTCGGAATACGAAGGCCATAAATATTGGCCTGCTTGGCAGCTTCTTGATGGACGGCTGACACTTCAGCCGAATTCCACTCTTCTACCGACCGCTCATGACGGTGAGCCGCCTCTGCCTGGAAAGCACGGTAAATGCTTCGTGCCGGTTCTGCCCGTGGCTCAAACGGGTCTTGGCTGCTATCTGCTAGACAACTACCCAAAGTATTCATGACTGACATTTTTAGCTCCAAAAGATCAAATGCATTATTCCAAATCATTGGCATGTGCGGAACAAGACATGCCGCACATTTGCGCGGTGTCAAACAGATAGCCCCCACGGAAACTCAGGGGTAATACTCGGCCCAGAACTTGGCCCAACCAAGCTCAACGATGTCATTGGCCATGTCGATATCGCGGAACACATGATCACCAGCAAATGGGGCGAATTTCTCAAACCGCTTCGTCCCGCGCCTGGCCGTCTTGCGCCTGGCAAGTTCGTTCTCCCGCTCGGCGGGCATATTCTCAAGCATCGCATAAAGGCCAATCGGCATTTGAACCGCTGTGTCCGCCTCAAACGCCCACAACACAACCTTTTCCGGATAGCCGTTCACTAAGACGGCATAGGAAATAATGACCAAACGATCGTCGGGAAGAAGTGCATATACTTCCACTTCCTCGCCGGGATCACCAAGCTCATCAATACCCAACCGGCCACAATGAGAGGCAAGTGCAATTTCAGTTGTTGTTTCGATCACTGATCACTTCCTGACCCATGCGAACCAAGCACGTTTCGCGCCGCCCGCAAGAGCAACTTAATTCAAAAGAAATGCTTCCAGCTGGCTCTCACAATTAGTCCATTGCATCTTGCCATCTTGCCTCACTGAGAAAGCCCGGCACACCATCTGGTTAGTATTGCTGGTCATACAGAGTCTATTCCACATCCTGAGGATGGAGCGGACAACCGGCATCAATCATCGCCTGGAGACATTCGCTCTCCATGGACTTCTTGTCGATACGCGCCTTTTGCATATATTTAGCAATTACCGGATTGACTGCCTCAATCTGCGCATCACTAAGTTCCTTCCCATCCATTACCATCGACATATTCACCTCCTCAAATAAAGATACCGTACGCCAATGCAGGGCGATTGCAATTCGTCACCCTTCAGCAACACTTTCAATGAGCATTAAAAAACCCGGCCATGTTGTTGTAGCCGGGTCCATCTGGTACTGAAAACTCACACCACAAATTGGACTAAAAAGCCTTGGCTTCGGCCTCTGTTACTGCTGTGACCGGACCACCGTCCCAAATTTCCTCGAATGCTTTTGAAAGTACTGCTTTGGCATGAGCAATGTTGTCTGCCGTTTCTTCCTGGCTAGCGCCTTCAAGGTTCAATTCCACAGATGTGCTGTTACCCGCGATACCGCAAGAGGCATCGCCGAAATCCCAAAACAGAAGCTTTGTGTTCATAATCTTCCCCTACATCATCGGTTTAGACATCAACCATCTCGCCATTTTTGAGAATGCGCCACGAGTGGGTATTTCCATGGTGGACATGGTCTGCCGGGCATGAATAAGTGACCGAACCATCCTTATTCAAGCTCTTGGGCTTGACCAGTCTCTCGCAAAGAGGGCATTCCAGAGCCGGGTAGTTTTCCTTGCAGTCGCTTTGGGTTTCCATAATTTACCTGCTGACCATTTGATTTGGACATGCTAACCCAACGTCCTCACAGTGCAAGGTTCGGCACCGCTAATCCCGGCCTGTTGGCGTGGGCAATCTCGCCTTCCGAACCACCTCCACCCATGTCTCGCCAAGGAATTGTTCCAGCCTCGCCCGCTCACCCTCTGGCACCTTGGCTAGCATCCCCTGCTGCTCTGCAATCGACTTCATTGTTCTGTGCCCGACCTCTAAAGCAACTGTATCGCGGTGGATCTTCAGGGCCAACACAGCATTAGCAATAACAGACAGCACTAGCAGAGCCAGTACAAGAGGCATCCTCACGTGTCGCACGATCTCCTGCAGTTTCATGCCTGAACCTTCCCGTGCTCACCGGATGTCGAATTGGGCGAATCCAGCCACCCCTTGTCCATTAGCAGATGTTTGCCGAAGCTATACAGCACCGGGGCAAGGACCATCCCGGCCGGCCCGAAAAGGAATTCCATCACGAACAGCACGATCAACAACTCCCAGATGCACGCACCCATAGAGTGCCCTTGAATTCTTGCGGAAAACAACAGCTCAACCTTATGGGCAATCAACATGAAAATTAGGACTGCCAGTGCGGCATGGAATGAGACTGTCAACGCTATTGCGCAAAGCACCGTATTGGAAACGAAGTTACCGACAACAGGGATAAGGCCGCAGATGAAGGTCACAAGAATCATCGTTTTCACAAATGGCAGTGGCCAACCGAAAAGGGGCATAACCACAAACAGGAAGATGCCGCTTACAACGGCATTCAGGGCAGCGATTTTAGCTTGACCACGAGCAACGGCAGAGAACGCTCGGCACAATCTGATCCACGCATCGAGCCAGACTTGCGCAAACAAAGGACTGCCTGAATTCACTTTCATGGGATTGATCGCGATGAAAATACCAATTGCCCATCCAAGTACTACTTGCAAGAGGCCATGCAGCATCCCGGTTCCAGCGCCTGCCAACTCCTTCGAGTGCTCCTTCATCGTGGCCACCAGAAGGTCCTTCACGTCCTGGATGCGATCAGGAATGGCGGCGCTGATGTCGGCCGGCAAGTAATGCTTGAGATTCTGCAGGGTATCAGTTGCAGTCATCATCATCGGCCCGAGCGCATCGGCACCCAAGTATGTCCTGGCAATCAGGATAACAAGCACCAGCAGACCTACGCTGAGAAAGCCTGCAAGCACACCGGCCACATGAACATTCCGCAACCTGGCCGGCGCTCTTGCGGCCAGAACGTCCTTTAGCTTGCGCGTTACGAGAAACATCAGCAGTCCGGACAGCAATGCCGGCACCGCGTGCGCCATCAAAAAACCAAGAATGCACAGCGCGAACGCCATGCCCGCTACACCAGACTGAATCTTGTTACCCAATTGTGCTTCCCTTGAAAAAATTCGACATACCGGGCTCTCTGGCCCATGCACAGCTTGCCTTCAACGCTGAATGATCTTGGCGTCCTTGGCGATTCTGAACTTCACACCACAGCGATCACATTCTGTCTCCTCGCCGAGCGGCCACTGTGACCAGTCGCGCTGCAAGGTTCCACATGACGGACATGCCATGGTGAATTCCAGTGCGTACACCTCGCGCACTACCGGCAAAGCTTCAGTCTCTGGTTTTTTCCCAAGCATGGTCCTTCTCCTTTACCGAGCTGCAATTCGATAGAACACAATGACGGCGTTGGCGCGTCCATCATTGGCAGGTGCAATTCCAACCATTCGCACCACACCTTTCCCAAATGCCAGATCGAGTGCGCCCTGGCCAGTAACTGGCGGATCTCCGACTTCCCCGCCCTTCATGCAAGCAATGCGCCCGGCCACCAGCGAGGTCGCCACGCCACGGGGGCATACCAGCATCACCGGGCCATTAAAGCCTGTAGTCATCACCTTGATGAATCCATCGTTCACCATGAGAAACGAAGGCTGCTCATAGATCACCGGTGCCGGCTTCGGCTCAGGTGGTTCATAGTGACGCCCCAAACCAGCACCAAAGGTCACTCCCGACGCAAAGCAACCACCAATCAGGCTGGCCAGAACGGAATGAATGCGCATTCTCTACTTCCAATTCTGGTAGAAAAGAACCACTTCTTCATCCTGGCCCCACTTATGGAACGGAGCCAGCCCGACCAGCTTTACCTTGTCCTTGCCGAAGGCCAAGTCAAGGGCACGCTGTGGGGTTACCGGCTTTCCGTCTGGAGAAAAGTGGCCAATACATCGTAGCGTTTTCGTTGTCAGATCCAGATGAGAGCCGCGAGGGCAAACCATTACCTGGGTGCCCTCGTAACCGTGAAAGAACACCTTGAGGTAGCCATCATTGACCACCGGTGGCGCGGTTACCGCGATGTCCTTGATAGTGGTCGAGAAGCCTGCATGCACAGCAAGGGATGCAGCCATGAAAACGGAGGCGATGGAGAGCTTCAGCAGGGTCATGCTTCGATTCCCAGCGCTGCTTTTACGGCCACGATGTTGTCCCGCACGAAAACGTACACCTCATCCCGGACTTCAGTATCGTCGAGTCCCCAACTGATCGCTCCGCCAATGATGCTGGCCGGCAGCATCATGAACAAGATGCGCTTTTGTTCATACGATACTTCGGTCACCCCTGGTATCTGCGATACCAGAGAGTCATGGAGGGGTGACAACTCAGAATCATCTGAGGCGGTGGTTAGCCAGAACGCTTCGCGCACTGCCATGAGTCGCTTCTCTTCTTTCATGTTTGCTTCCTCCCGCTCAGCGCGGCGTCGTTCAAGTTCTTCAGGCGTGGGTTCGCATGAACGCACGATCTCCTCATAGCTCACGCCCTGATGGTCTGCTATCTGCTGCAGCAAACGGCTCCTGCCAGTGCAAGAGACCCCAAAAATTACTGTGCCTGCGGCAATTTCCGTAGACAGGAAACTGATCCCACCTTCTGGCTTTCCAAATGGATGTTCACTCATGAGTAGCTTCCCCTGAATTTGATTGGTTACCTATCGCCAAGCGGTACTTGACGCCCGGGTACTCCGATTCACCACGAACAATGACGCCACGATCGAGGAGCGCTTCAAGGGTTGACCGAGACACCTTCTCGGTCTCACCGCCACGCCCTACGCCACCTTCTTGCAACAGGACGCCAAGGTCCGAAGAGTGCAGCTCCCAGCCGGTGCGCATCAGATCAACTACGCGCTGCTGTGTTTTTGATAGCTTCATATCGAAAACTGCTTTTCAATGAATTTGTCAGAATGAATATCCCGGGCCATCGAACAGACGATCCCTGATCCGGAACGCGTCACCGATTGGAAGAGGAAGAGACAGGAAAGCATGCCGCACGTCTGCTGGTCCACGGTTGCGTCGGCCTTGAGATGGACGTTCTTCGTCCGGTGCAAAGAGACGCATATAGGTAGATGCAAACCCACCGCCCTCAACGTAGAACCTGAAATCATCCGCATCAACCCCGAGTAATTGTTGTTTCGCGAATTGAATCAGCATGTCCTCAAAGTCGGTATCAGGGGCGTGCTCGACCCTAACGGCACCATTCGCACGCTGGGTTTCAGTGGAACCGACAAGGCACGACTGGTAGTAGGCATCGGAATACCCTGCGTCACTTACCTGGAGATCGAGAGTCTTCTTGCGTCCACCGTTGGAAACGAATTCGTCCGGGAACATCTCGTGCCCGATATTGCCTGCGGCCCTCCCGGTCCCGCTCAAACCAATCAGAACGGCATGCACACCCATGGCCGGCCTGATGAGCGACGGCAAGGCGTGAACTAGCATGGTGCGGATATCGGCAAGTGCTGGCTTTTCGCGGTGCGTGCTTTCAATGGAGTCGATAACCACCGACCCTGTACGCCCTCTCCAGACCCACATCTGCGCCATCACATGGCCGGCCTTTTCTACCACCATGAAACTTGAATAGATGCTTGAGGCACCGGCAATAGACGGTGACCATGCGTGGCCATCAATATGCTGGCAGCAGGAAGACATCTTCCCAAGCACCGGACCACGGATGTCATACTCAGGAAGGGTTCTCACCACCCACCCTGGAAGCCCAACCGTTTCGCCGGAAACGTGTATGCCGGGAACGAAGGAAGCAGTTTTCGGCTTCTTCAATCGCCAGAATTTCTGCAGCTTCTTGAATTCTTCTTCGCCTAGACCGAGCTTGGCCCCCATGATTGCCAGCGGCTTTTCCTTGGCCAAGACTCCGGGGTAGGAAAGCATCCCTACGCAATCTCTCAGTTCGTTGAGCGACTGTGGGAAAATGCGCCGCTTCTCCAGCTCGGGAAAATTACCTGAATGACGGACTGCCTCCGGGTGTCTGAGGCATAACGGAGCCCACCTGGCAGGTGTCCACTGAGCATGTCGGGACGGGACTGTAAACTGGCCCGCATCATGAACGCCCTGCGGGTCGAACGCGTACCCCTTGGCCGCAATGAACTGCTTGATCGCATCCACCGACGCGAACAGCCGGACCAACCGAATTGAGCAGTTCAACAATTCACGCATTACAGCATCAGCACCAGCGATATCGGTGCCAATTTCACGAAGCAAGGCCTTGAGTACCCCGACCTTAAAACCATCGAGAGAAGGGAGGCGTAAATCAGGACTGGAGTATCCGGTAAGGATTTTCCACTGCTCTATCTCAGGCAGGTAGCGGAACACCTTGCGCGGTTTTGCTTTCACCTCCCGGTACGCTTCCCAGTTGAGGCCTGCGATATCCTTCACGCGTGAAAGATTCAAGCCGAACATAAGCACATGGCGATCATGTTCTGAGACGCGGCCCAGCAAGTGCATGACGCGGCCCGGTAAGCGTAATCTTGAGTATGTGCCGGCATCACCAGACAAGGTCCAGCGCACGAACCCACGGATGTGGGCCATGGCAACTTGCGAACGAGCGGCCTCAAACAGATGGCGAAGACTGCGAACCTCTCCATCATTATGGATGTATTCCAGCATTTCCATGAAGAGATGGAACACATGCAGTTTGCCGCCGGCCGCATCGAATACGGTGAGCATGTCCGAAGTCGAAACGGTGTGAGACACGTTGCGGACCATCCGCTCGTTGAACAGTTGAGTTTGGCCTGGTGCCGAGGGATGTAGCAGAAACCAGCGGCCCTTACCGCAGATCGGGCTGACTAGATAGCCCTGCTCTTCCATCCATGCTTCGATCCTGGCCAAGTCCTCAACGCGCTTTGGATTACCCATGGCCAGCCATTGGCGCTTAAGCGCAGAAGCATGCCGCACGCCTGGAGGGACTTTGACGCCACGGGTATTGAGACTGCCGACACTCCAATAATGCGGACTGTTGAGCAAGTCCTCGATGCGCTCTTCTTCGGTGTGCACAAGCGGCCTCAGGCGTTCAAGATGTTGAAACCAAACGTATCTGGCCAGCCGCGCTCACTAATGCACAGCGCATCCTCAACGATTAGCTGAGGGCATGTATCTTCGTAGTCCTCAATGGCCGGCGTGATGACCACAACCGCGCATTGCTTGCCCCGTGCCGACGCAATCTTGCTGGCCAACCTGGCGAGGTCATGCTCCCACTGCTTCAGCTGCTGATCTGTAACCAGCGCACCTGTATCCTTCGTTTCCATTTCAACACCGCCTGCAGGTAATACCTGCAATTATTCGATGGCCGGAATGTACGCCAAAGTACGAAGCTTGCAAGTCTTGGACTAAATGACTGGGCTGTTTCAAAAGCCATAAGAATTACGAACACACATTCCACAGGGCACTTGCTGGCGCATTCACCCCAGCCGCGTACGTCCCCATGTACGTCCCCTTGGCCGGCACCGTCACAGTACAAGTACCCTGAGAGTACCCAACATCAGATACCAAGTAGCACGCCATCCCGCCATTCACATACACCGCATATCCACCAACCCCCGTGCTCTGGTTGATGTTGAGAGAAACAGTGATGGGTTTGTACAGTGGGTTTGTATAGGTTACGCCAAGCGATCTGGAGACCGTCCCGCATGAAAGGTTGTAACTTCCAAGCTGCGTGTGCCAAACCGAACTCTGACAAGTGAGTACAAGCCCACTACCATCCGAGTTATTCGCAACCGACCCTGAAGGATAGGCCGCACACGAGGCCCCCTCTGTCGCGGTCAAGGTTGGGGCAAAGGTGTTGCCGGTTACCGTTGATGCAGAAGTGATTGCTCCCGAAGCATTCACGTTGCCGGTGGTGCTCAGTGCGCCCGCAGTCAACGTGCCTGGTACTGCCATGTTCCCACTGCTGTCTACAGCCAGCGCCACCCATGCAGCACTTGCTGCTTTCCATGCGAAGGCCCGGTAATTGGTGGTCTCCATCCGGACATCGCCATCAGTATTGCCGGTAGATGGAAGCGAGCCATAGCTGGTCACCGGGGACTTCCACGACCCTCCAGTTGCTGTCCATGTATAAGCCGAACCGCTGAGTACGCACGAAAGCACGTTGCCGCTGGTGTCTCGTGAGATGAAGCCAAGGTAGCCGGTACAGTCCACACCTGAGGTTTTCGTGGACAGGCCCAGCGGAACATTCATTGTGTTCCCAGCAGTACTGCCAACGTAGGAACGATGGAGGAAGTCGGAGACAAGACTCCCATTCGAGAAGTACAGCATCGATACGAACTGGCCGATGGAAAGAGAGCCGCTACTGCATGTGCCATAACTCGCAGTATTACTGGATCCGATTGTCCAACTACCGCCGGTGCCATTGATTGCACCGGTCGAGTCCACCGCCCCACCGAGGGTGCCAATCAGGCCCGCTATGTGCGCGGCACGGGTGTAGGTAGTGGTTGCCCCGGTGCCCATCACCAGTGCCGACAGCGTGCTGGCCGTGGGCTGAATGATCTTGACGCAGACGGTCTGTCCAAGTGAGTTGACGCTGGACATCCCGGAAGCCAGATATCCACCAGAGCTTAGTTGAGAGATGGTGATGCTGGCCGGGAACGTGCCGGACTGGATGGTTGAGTAGTTGTCCTGAATGTAGTTCTGCGCAGCCTGGGTGACCAGATTGTGGAATTGAGCCACCGCCACATCTTGCTGCGCTCTGGACTGATCCCACAAATATGAACTGATGCCAATGAGAAGTGACGTTGCGATGGTTAGAGCCAAAAGGACTTCCAGCAGTGAAAGGCCGAATTGTGAAACTCGCCCGGCACATCCGAAGAAACGATTTCGGCGATCTCCCATGTATTAATTCCCAATTGCCATGAGACTAATTTTTGTCATGTCGTAAAAGCCGACATTTGGGAATGTGCAGGTTACATAGGCATAGGTTGTTGTCATTGGAACCGCACCACATGCAACACTGCCGTCTGTCTGAGACGAAGCCACAATTGAATAATTGGCCGATGAAAATGCTGTTGTGAAATAGACGTTCCAGTGACCAGTCGATGTGTGTGTTGCACTGGAAAATCCGCTACTTGCAACAAATGTATTTGTTGTACCGTTGAATTGGGCCCAAATTATCTTTTGCCCCATGGCCGTCCAGTAGCCGCTTGTGCATGTATAAAACGTGCCTGAGCCGTTCTGAGCCAGCGCTCCATTCGGATTGCATGCAGCACCTAAACTAGCGGTTGCATTCACGACAACTCGGCCAACATATGCATCGGTATATGAGGTGCCTGTGGAATCCATTACCTTGAGGGAACCGGACTGACCAATAACCGTATTGGTAGAGCTTCCGGCAATCGTTGAAGATCCGACTGTAAGAATGTTGGGAATGGTCATATTCCCACTGTCATCGACCGCTATGGACTTCCATGCTGCAGCTGTCGCATTCCACACATAGGCCCGATGGTTGGTCAGTTCGACCCTGGCATCACCATCAGAATTACCAGTTGTAGGCAGTGCCAAATAACTTGCAACTGGCGACTTCCACGAACCACTGGTTGCAGTCCATGTGTAGGTGCCGGACGAATTGACGCAGGCGAGGATATTCCCGGAGCTATCCCTGGCGATGAAACCAACGTAAGTCGATGAGCACGTTGCGCCTGAGGTCTGAACAGACAGGCCCAGCGGCACGTTCATGGTGTTCGCAGTCAGATTACCGACGTAGGACCGATGCAGAAAGTCGGAGACAAGACTCCCATTCGAGAAGTACAGCATCGCGACGAACTGTCCGATGGCCAGTGAGCCGCTACTGCAGCTTCCGTAGCTTGCCGTCGTGCTTGATCCGATTGTCCAACTGCCGCCGGTGCCATTGATTGCACCGGTCGAGTCCACCGCCCCACCGAGGGTGCCAATCAGGCCCGCTATGTGTGCGGCCCGGTTGTACGTAGTGGTTGCCCCGGTGCCCATCACTAGTGCCGACAACGTGCTGGCAGTGGGCTGGATGATCTTGACGCAGACGGTCTGCCCGAGTGAATTGGTGCTGGACATCCCGGAAGCCAGATATCCACCAGAGATGAGTTGAGAGATGGTGATGCTGGCCGGGAATGTGCCGGACTGGATGGAGGAGTAGTTGTCCTGGATGTAGTTCTGGGCAGCCTGGGTGACCAGATTGTGGAACTGCGCGACGGTTACATCCTGTTGCGACCTCGTCTGATCCCACAAATATGAACTGATGCCAATTAGAAGCGATGTCGCGATGGTCAGTGCCAAAAGCACTTCCAGCAAGGTCACCCCAATCTGTTGCAATCTTGATTTAGACACCAACTGACGCATGAATCCCCCGATATTGGGGAGATTGTCAATTAGATGGCCAGATCAGAAGAGATCGAAAAAGGCCTGTAACTCGGCATTCTCGCAAATAAACAGGAACTTCAATTAAAACAGTTGACGCGCCCATTACCAGTACCAACAGTGAAATACCAAGTGTATTGCCCATTGGCATTCGCAGAACTTATCGGATACACAGAGCCTGCATTTGCTCCAAAACCCGTTGCGCAGAATTTGTAGAGGCCCACGACTGTCGTTGCGCCGTACACCATAGAAACGGCGGTCGTTGTTGAAGCCCCTACAGCTGTCCAAAATCCTGATTGGCATGTCACTAATGCTCCTGTCCCATCAGCATTCAATGCTACAGACCCTGTTGTATAACCAGTGCAGCTTGCCCCTGCCGTTACAGAAAGAGTTGGCAGCAGTGTTTTACCTGATGTAGTGGAAGCGGATGTGATTGTCCCGGACGCTGTCACCGTGCCGGTGGTGCTCAATGCTCCGGTTGTCAAAGTACCTGGCACAGACATGTTGCCGCTGCTATCCACTGCCAGCGCCACCCAAGTGGTATTTGCAGCCTTCCATGCGAATGCCCGGTAATTGGTGGTCTCCATCCGGACATCCCCATCCGAATTACCCGTTGACGGCAAAGCATTAAAATTGGTCACGGGAGACTTCCACGACCCGCCGGTTGCCGTCCATGTATAAGCTGTACCGCTCTGAACACATGAGAGGATGTTGCCGCTGGTGTCGCGTGAGATGAAGCCGAGGTAACCGGTGCAGTCCACGCCTACTGTTTTCGTGGACAGGCCCAGCGGAACATTCATGGTGTTCGCCGACGTACTGCCGACGTAGGAGCGATGAAGGAAGTCAGAGACAAGACTGCCGTTCGAGAAGTACAGCATCGAAACGAACTGGCCGATGGCCAACGTACCGGTGCTGCACGTTCCATAGGATGCAGCATCAGAATAGCTGATGGTCCAACTACCACCGGTGCCTTTGATTGCCCCGGTCGAGTCCACTGCACCTCCAAGCGCACCAATCAAGCCGGCGATATGCGCAGCCCTGTTGTAGGTAGTGGTTGCTCCTGTGCCCATGACTAGTGCAGAAAGCGCGTTCGAAGTCGGCTGGATGATTTTGACGCAGACAGTCTGGCCAAGTGAGTTGGCGCTGGACATCCCAGAAGCCAGATAGCCACTAGAGATGAGTTGGGAGACGGTGACTGTGGCAGGGAGCGATCCTGCGAGGATTGTGCTGTAGTTGTCCTGGATGTAGTTCTGCGCTGCCTGGGTGATCACATTATGAAACTGGGCTACCGCGACATCTTGCTGGGCCCTGCTCTGCTCCCACAGATACGAACTGATGCCGATTAGCAAAGACGTTGCAATGGATAGAGCCAAAAGCACTTCCACCAACGACACCCCAGCCTCTTTGAAATTTACCCTTGCAGATAATTGACGCATAAACCTCCCAATGGACGGGGAGATTGTCAATCAGGTGAACTTGAGTGAATGGGCCGAAAAGCAAGGGTAACTAGGTCTTTACGCAAACTATATAATCAAGTATCAGAACTTGATGCGGGAATGCGCATCGAAGTGAGCCAGCAGTCGCTCCTTCTGCATTTCAGTTAGTGATGCCGACTTAATCATTGCCGGCCACTGGCCACACGCATGCTTTACGCATTCATTCAGTGCTCTCGACGCAACTTTCTCCGGCAGTCCAAGTTCGTTGCAAAACACTCGCAGCATGTCCTTGGTGAGTGCTGGCTTGCCGGGCAGGGCCTCCCCTTCCGCTGGAGCACGCATGCGTGGTTTTGCCGCCCCATCTCCGCCTGGCGGGATGATATGCAGCGCATGGCCAACCCTGGTGTTGTATGCTGCATAGGCCACCACATCGTAGGCTGGCGACAGAATGGCGTCCTTCCCGTCACCCGGATAAATGACCCCGATATTCTTGGCATGCATGTCCGGGTTGCCCAGCATCTGATTCACAAGAATGCGGCGAAGCAATTCGTAGACTGCGGAGTCACCCAGCGAGGGCACTGCCATCATCACCCGGGCGATGTGCAGGTACGACGGACGGTACTTGTCCCTTGGCCATATGCCCAGAATCTGGCCAAAGTCCTCTGCATGAATCCGGCGGGCGGGTGACCTGTCGAAACGCTCTACCGCCAGAATCATGGTTTGGGTATCGACATCGCCCAGATCATAGTTGTGCTGCACCTGGAGTTGAGACAGGGGGACCAATTCTGCATTGCAGGTATTCACTCCCGCCACCCTGGCCATTTCAAGTGAGAGTTTTTCAAGTTCAGGCAGATTCGGCTGGTTTACGACCGGCAGTTTGGCAATGATGTGCGTGTCGTGATTCCTGGTTCTGGCCACATACCGCCCACCTTCCTTGATAACCCCCAGTTTGGGTTGAACGCCAGACAGGGAAACACCTTCCTCCATGGGAGCTGGGTCAACCTCAAATTCGATGTTACCCCCCGTCCCCGCAATAACACCGGCAAAGGTTGCCTCATCAAGATTCACCGGCACCGCATACACTTTGCCGGGCAGATCAAGCCCACACGCGCCAAGAATTTCGAAATGGTCAGACGGTTCGCAATTCCGAATTTCGGCAATGTGGCGCTGGTAGACGCCTTCTGGCAGTAGGCCTTGGAAGAAGGCGGGAAGTTCTGTTTCGGCTCCGACAATACGACCATTGAAACGAGGTGCAGTACGATCAGACCAGAAGGCTACCGGCTCAACTCCCGGCGGTGGGGTCATCGACAGCGACAGGCACTGGCTAGCCTCCTCCCGTGCAAACGCATCCTCCGCGACGAAGCGGAATCGGGGACTGCTATTTACCGCGCCCAGCTGGAAGAGATTGCCAACGATTATCTCTCCTAGCCTGATCTGCAGTGCTTTAACGATCATTGGAATCTCCAAACTGGCGCGGGTGACCAAGGGCAATATCAACAATTGAAGGGATATGATGAGTCGAGCTGCTGGTGTCGAGAGCTTTAGCTGCTTCTTTGGGCACAAGCACAACCTCCAGCCCCAGCGCATCGGCCATGGCGAACAGGGTAGTGACCTTGATGTCTTCGGTGCCGCTCAATGCGTTGTATACCGTGCGCTTGGTGACGCCGGACTTATTGGCGAAGGCCACCTTCGTCATTGTGAGTTTGCTCATCCTAGTGGTGAGTGCTTTGGCAAGAGCGGCAAGAGTACGCATTGAGTACACCAAAGTAGGCATTTGATGGAATAAGTATACTGCACTGCACCCCTGCCTGCTATTTAAGGTGCATCAAAGTATTCACAAAGGACGAAATGGATACTTTAATGCACACCTCCGCACTAGCCATCGGCAATAAAAAATCGCCCGAAGGCGATTGATTGTGCGGCTGGAGTACCCGGTCAGGCGGGCGGCAATGCCGGCAGGGTGACAAAAAGCGGGTCGGCCTTCTGCAAGATGTCGAGCAAGTCCACCTCCGCCCGCTCGTCTGGCTCACCACGGATGGCAACAAGCTTGTTTGTCCACTGGATGTCCTGGTCCTCCCGGGGCGTGGCAAGGGCATCCTCCAATGAGTCAGCCCCCCACACTACCCGGCATGTCGTTACTTCACCCAGATCGAACTTGTCGTCCAGCTCTGTGATGATACCGGCCTCACTGGCATCCTTGACGTGCAGAACTGCACTTCCCACGTCCATCCTGTAGCGTTCCATATTACTGCTTGTCATCGCGCTCACCTTTCCTGCTGTCCTTGTCGCTGGAGTGCTGGCATTGTCGCACACCATTGGCGTCGAAGAACTCAGGCCAGACAGGCTTGGCAAAGAACAACACTTCGACGCCATCCTCCAGCGGCTCGCCGGCGAATAGCGTTCCGGTATGGAACTCGCCTTCGGCAAAGAAACCTGCCGCCATGTCGCAAATCCCCGATTCATCATCACCATCAGCCACTTCTTGACGCGTGATGAGGAACAGCGAGTCTTCGGGGGGCTCATGCATGGCCGCATCGAGCCAAACAAGGCCACCAGCGGCAAACATTCCGGGGAACCGGGTCAAATGCTCAACCGAGTCCTTCAGGCGGTCGAGCACCACCTGAATCTCAGGGCGGATTTCCTGCTTCGCCCAACGGATGAACTCCTGTCGCTGCCAATAGACCGGCTCGTCATCGCCGGCAATCGTCCCTTGATACATGCGCCCGTCGTTCAGCGATGTGATGACGCCGATACCAGATTCAAGCGCAGAAATGATCTGCTGGGTGTCCGCCGGATCCGTCTCTTCGCGCATGCCATCGGCCAGACCAATGATGTAGTCGGGATAGGCAGAACCATAGGCATGCCGGGCTGCCTCCATGGCTTTGCTGTCGTACCCGTCGCTTGCGAAGTGCTTCGCCCAGTAGCGATCAAAATCAATGCCCGATACCGAGTGGTGCCGGCTCATCAGTGCAACTTCCTCCTGGGCACGCTTGACCATCGCGGAGTTCGCATCGGCAAGCAATCGGGCACTGGCCAACTCGGCTTTCAGCTGATCAATGCTATCCAGCAACGTGGCCACAACCGAAGGACTTACAGCTGCTTGCAGTTCATCAGACCTTGAGTCGGTGAAGGGGGTATCTACACCTTCCTGTTCCAGCACCAGCAATGCGGCCTGCTCTTCAGCGCCCGGTAGCGAAATGGACAAGCCTGGTGCGAGGTGATCTGGCGCAGCTTCGATAACATGGCTCGACAAGGTGGTCTTGATACCGACCGTCTCAAGGAGACGTTCCTGCAAGCCCACAATTTCGCCTTTCGTTGGCATTTACTGACACTCCCCTGAAGTAACATTTTTTGCAGCCAGCCCTCGAAAATCATGCAACTTTTGCAGATTCCTCGCAGATTGAAGTTCTTGCTCAAGATGTTCAATATGATCGAGCAGCATGGCCACCACATTCGGATTGGTAGCCACCAGAAGGGCCGCTATCTTGGCTGCGCCCTCCTCCTCGTCGTACTGCGCAGTATCGATGGTGATAAGAGGGTACTTTTCGCCGGAATCATCGATACTTCCTACAACATGCACACCGGGTTCTATTGCCCCGACATCATCTGCAGGCACCGGCCAATGGTCGCTGAAACACGACCGCCAGCCCTTGATATCTTCAAGCCTGACACGGAGGCCTTCCAGCATGTCCTTACTGATCATCTCGGCACTCATCCTGGTCACTAATCAGCTTTTCGGTTGGTGCCGGTTGGCCATGACCTCCCAACAGCATCCCGCTCTGCTTTCGCAGCACTTCCAACCCGGTCTGGCTGATCAGGTTGGACACATAGGCTTCCATCTCCACCTTGCCAGCCGCAACGGTTTTGTCCATGGCCTTGTCGAAGCTTTCGGTGATGAAATCGAGGTGGTTGGGCAACGATTTCAGGGACTTCAGCGATTCGATGACTTCCGCAAGCTGGGTCTTGTTGGCCTTGCCGTTGGCGTGCAACTCGGTCACCTGCTTGAGCACTTCGTTGACATTGGCCAATGCGTCACGGCTGGCCTGAATGAGTTCCCTGGCATGAATCTCACGCTCGGTATGGTCCACATCGATCCGAGGCACCGCTGAAACCTCAGCATCATCGCCTGGCCGCAGCCTGAAGGTGATTGGCGTTCCATGGGCCCCACCGATGGAAGAAACGAAATGTGCCCACTGGGCCTCGGACATATACCACTCGGCCAGCCGCTTCTCTTCGTGCCGTACGCAACGTGACAAGCTCCGCGATTCACATGATGTGTGGATGGCAACGCGAATCACGTTGTTGTGGCGTAGATCAGAACCGTACAGGCGCTGGTCACCACCCGATACCCGGCTGACCTCCATGATTCCAAATGCGGGGTGATCCAAGGTATAACGATCGTCACGGCGCTCGCCGCCGTTCTCTTCACGGATGGTAGGTTTCATCTTCTTCACTTAGCCAGTAATTGATGCCGTACTGCTACCGAGGTCGTTGCACAACATCAGCAGCTGCGGGCCTGTCAGAGGAACATCCGGTGAACAAATCCCGGCTTTGACTGCCGCATCACGAATGGCCTCTGCCAGCATGTCCCGTTCATGTTTGGCACTACCGGCAACCTGAGGACGTTCAGCTAGCAATGCCGCCTGGGAATCAATATGTCCAAACAGGCGCTTCACATCACCGATACCAATTCGAATACACACCTCGGCACTACCTTCGTTCGCGGCACCCGCGACTTCGGCACGCACATACTCGCGAATACCGGCTAATTCGTCCTTCGACAGCAAGCGACCATCAACCTGCATAATTCTTCTCCTTCCGAATTTCTGCCCAGCGCAAAGCTCGTCCTTCCGGTCTCACATTCGGATCACACGGTGGCAGGCACAGGGAGAGTTGTTCATTGCGGCGAGCGGAACACAAGCCACACGCGCCACCCTTATGTTCAATTGCTTGGTATTCAATACCTTCCAGCGCCACAACATCATTTCGAGCCACATCTTACATTCCGCCAACCCCACGAATTATCTATGCGACATGCTCACACAAGGCGGATGAAACGCAAGTTGGCTCACAGGCCAAACGCCTTGATCACCTCACTGGCATAGCCTGGAACGGCTTCAATGATGTGGAATTTGTCGGGATGCATGATCGGATACAGGCTGTGAGTTGCAACGATGATCTGCATCCGGCTGGTGTCGGCACTCTCAATGGCCTGCCACAGGCTACGCGTGGCTATCGCATCATGACTCTGGTCAGGCTCATCCAGCATAACCAAAGGCAGCGCGTCAGCTGGCGCAGAACCAAAACGGTCAACAATCACCTTGAGGCGTGCGAAGTCGTCGCGCCACAGTTCCCGGCCACCTTCCTTCTCAAGCCGCTCTTTCTCCCGAACCCATGTGTGGATGTTGTGCGGGGGGACGCTTTCCTCCCCCTTGAGCACCGCAACAATTCTTCCCAGCAAGGCCTGCAGCTGCTGGCCGGACGATTTGTGCCGCGTCAAATGCACATAGGATCTTGCCTGGCTGCTATAGCCTGAAAACAGGGCATGCGTCGGATTTTTCTCGTTGCCGGGGATGTGATACGGACGGAAGTACATCGCTGGCGCGTTGTCCGTTTTCACGGTCAGTCCATCCATGAATAACCATTCGTGATACTTCTTGCGCTGCGACCACAATTGCGGGTCCCGGCTCGTGGGGTTGAAATCCAGATAGATTCGGTCGGGATGGGAGATACCCAACGTGTAGGTGAGTGTCAGCAGGGACATGGTTGTCAGCAGCGATGACTTGCCTGCGCCATTCGGCCCGATGATAACGTTGGGTCTGACCTTGGAAAATGTGATGCCTTCGGGGTGAGACAGCATGAACCTGGATGTTTCCAGATGCGGGACGCCCGCGAAGTTCAGTGCATGAATGGATTCGATCATGCCTGCCCCACTGCCTGCCGCGACTGATAGCGGTTGTCACAATACATCAGGGCATCCACCTTCGATTCCGGCCTGGCTGTTCCGCTGGCTACGACCAAACAGCCATGCGAACTGAAGATGTGCGGCTTGCCCTTCTTAGGCGATACCCGCAAGGTGCTGACATTCGAGCGCAAACTGGCCCCCATCAGTGCCTCGACAAGGATGCGTCGGTTCATAAAAAAGCCCCCAAATTAGATTGGGGGCATCGTCTCATGAGTACATTTGAATGCAAGTTTTCCGAGAAATTACGCTCACTCCATCCGATCACAAATTAAATTTTAATACGCCCAACTAAAGCCCGCTCCATGTAGTTCGGTGTCGGATAGCTCGAAAATCGGTGATGCCAGTCCATGGCTTCGAAGAAAGCATCCGATGCACAACCTGCATATTGGCTTTCCGCATAGTCGGTCACCTCACCGATATAGATGACTTCCCCACCCGGGTGGAACGCTTCCCATAGCCGGCATGAAGACAGCACGCTCTCAGTCACTTCTGGCCATGCAATAAGCAGGATGTCGGCGAGCTTGCCGAATTGCAACACGGCATCTTCGGCTTCGTGGATCAAGACCTCGGCATAAGTACCCTGAGAGTGGCCATCATAACCGGAATGCAGCGACGTGGCCGTCACCTGCACCCCGGCCGCATGCAGGTAGCCGGCCAGCATTCCCCGCCCGGCAAACAATTCAAGCACGCGCCGACCAGCAATATGCTTCACCAGATCATCAATGAACGGGCGCGAAACTCTGGCGTACGCAAAGGGATGGCGCGTCAGGTCCTCTGTGAGTTCTGGCAGCGGAATGATTTTGGTATTGCGGTTCACGACAGGACCTCGGATTTGGGACGCGCATACTTCTGCCAGCGCTCAAACATAGATGCCAAATGAAGCTCTTGGCCAAATGAGAGACGCCGGAGTTTGTTGGTTATCGACGTTCGGGACTTGCCAGCTATGTGCTTGAGGGACAGCACAGGATGATCCGTCTCGATGAAAGGCCCCGACAGTGCTCGGAATATACGCACGCCACCACCGAACACTGCAATATCCTGTCCGTACTTACGGCGCATTGTATTTTCTGCCCAAGGGGTGAGCGCAAAGACGTGTACTGTCCCTTGATTCTGCTCCGCGAAGAGTTTGTGATCACTCGGCGTATGCGATTGACCGGGATACGGGCTGAAAAGAAGAATGGGCAGCACACGGCTTTCGTTCTTGACGAACTCCATCAGTGCTTCAATCGAATCGTACCCGTACACGCGAGTGGGCTCAGACGAAATTGGAAAGTCGGCATCGACCATCAAGCCACTCTGAACTAGGGTTGGCATGATCGACGGGCACGCATAGGATGGTATGTAATCCGTCGTGGTGGCAAACGCGTTTCGGACACCCACTCTACACAGTCCATCCTGGCAAGTAAGCATGACTTGAATCACCCAGACTCGACGACCGGTGCCTTCAGTACATTCCGCATGAAAGTGCCAATAGTCAGCATCGCCCTGCACTTTAACGAAGAGATTCGAGTCCTCGTATTCGTGACATAGAATGCCGCCGCGCTCAGCAGGAATGCCCTTTCGCAAACGCCTTTCTGTAGCGGCCCACTCCAGCACCAGTTGCCGGATGCTTGCCCGGGACTCTTCACTGTCATCCACCAGATCCATGAATGAAATGGTGTTGGGCTGCGCAAAGACGCATGTGTACGGGTTTCTATGCTGCAGGGCATGGACCTGATCTGTCCAGAACATGCCTTCGGTGGCTTTCTTCATCTGGGCGAATATCCGGCGCTAAATGGGCACAACCTTGGCAAACTCAGGCTTACCAACAAAGGACTTCTGGATATCCTCCCACTCTTTGAAGACCTGCTCCTGGTGAGAGTTTGTCCGGAAAGAACAGCGAATCAGGATGTTCTCAAGGTCAGCGGGTTTTTTGCCATGCATCGACCTGTGCAGGAGCAGGGGATGCTTCTGAGGCTCGGCTCGATTCAGCATCGGTAGGTAGGTTCTGATGGCCCCACCAAACGCGCCCAGCGCCCGGCCGAACTCTTTATTCAACTCACGCGCAGCCCAGCCGTCTAGTGCAAAAACATGCGCAACACCTTGCATTGTGTAAGCAACCATCCGCACATCAAGCGGATAGATACCCTTGTCATCAAGAGGCGTGAAAATCATCACAGGAAGCGTGCGATTCTGGTCATCAAGGAAATCCACCAGTTTATCAACGCCCTGCTGGTCGCTGACAAAAATGGGCGCTACACCAACCTGCATTTCGAAGTCCTTCAGCATGCCGGCCTGAATCATTGACTTGAGCACTGCCGGCGTCGAATACGTGGGTGTGGCCTGGCCGAATGCGGTACATGCATTGCGAACACCAACCATGCTGCCGTATTCGTCGTAGGAGACCATTACCTCAGTCACCCACACACGGGGATTTCGGGAATCGTCGTGCTCGACGTGGAAGTGCCAATCATCACCATCACCCTGGGCCTTGATGTAAACGTGATCGTCCCGGTACTCGAAGGAAATCGCCTTGTCGTGATCCTCCGGGATAGCTTGCTTCCAGCGCTTGGGTGATGCGGCCCATTCGAGCACCATCTTGCGTACCTTATTTCGCGCTTCGCTGGTGTTTTCGCTGAGATCAAGCATGGTGAGCATCGAAGGGCTTACATAAAGCCCAACGCTCGGGTTCGCTTTGTGAAGCTTCTGGACCAAATCAGTCCAGAACATGGTTTCGAAATCTTGTTTCACAGTATTTGCCTTGATGCACCCCTACCCGACCGGGTCATGGCGCTATTGAATTTGACCACCAGCAGCTTCGATTGCTGCCTTCACTGCGTCCAGATTTGCAGTTGCTACACGGACCACAAGCACCTGCTCATCTGCCTGGCTCTGCATGGCCAGCCACTTGTTGAAGAAAACCTCAAAACTGCATTCTTGGTCTGAGTCCATGACCACATAGCCATGCACGATTTCAACTACAGACCCATCCGAAATTTCTTCGACGATAATTTCACTGTCGTATTCCTTACCATCGACTCTGATCAGAGTGTCATCATGAAAAGTGTCGCCTACCCAGATAGTTTCGTCGCCATAAAACAGTTTGAAAATCGCACCGCTCGTTTGCACTTCGGCCAAGACTGAATCCTTCCGGTTGTTTGTGCCGTACTGTACCAAGAGCTAACCCAATGTCAAAAAAGCCGGGAAATCATCCTGCGAACTACAAATCTTCCAATTTGACATTCTGCCGCTCCCCAATAGGATAGCTGCATAGACATTGGAGCAATTATGAGCACAGTAAGCACCACTATCACGGCGGATGCCGATAAGCTGAAATTGGTAGCTGACGCACTGAAGCAAGTTGGCCAGACACTGGACTGGACTGCCCATGGCCAATGCCGCAGTTTTGGGGATGGCCCCATCTTGTCCACAAGCGATGCAGTTGAGGTGGCCAAGGCTGGCCTTGCACTAATTGAGTCAATTATCTCAGGCGATCCAGCATCTGCGACCGAGTCGGGGATGCCGGCCATCACTCTTGAGGGCCTGGCCCGGATCAATTCCGCACTGAAAGTATCAACGAACGGTGACAGTGTTGTTCATCGCTGCCCTGAAGTGAGCGTCTGGAAGAAAACGGGCAAGTTACCGGCGAGTGCTCATCACCTAGAAGACTACGCCAAAGAGCATTGGGCTGATACGAATGACCCACTTCAGATGGCAGAGTCCGATACCGTACGCCAAGCTTTGCGCATCCTGGGTGCCGCCGCATGCAACTAACTCCAAAACAGGAAGATGCGCTGCTTGATGCCTACAAAGGCGACGGCAAGTTGTACTTGGTCGGAAAGGCTGCAGAGCGGCATGCCAAGCAAACCATAAACGCGCTGTGCAAGGCCGGGATGTTATGTGTCGCAGAGCCTGATACGTTCATACTCACAGAAGCCGGCCGAGAGCAATTGAGGTCCGTTTACTGACATTTTGAAACCCGGCCAGAACCGCCCTCCAAGGCGGTTTCTTGTTAGTTCAAATTGAACTGTGTAATGGTAAATGAAGCGGCTCCACTCGCATACGGATAGGATGTAATCGTGTAGGAGGTATAGGCTGGTACTGCAAAAGTGATGCTCACATATTTGGAATAGTTCATATTGTTTGTAGAGCTGGACACGACAGTACCGAAACTCCCAACCGAAGCGAAAAGCTGCGCAGCATTTGAACTGCCGCCACCACCAGACACCATGATCATGACTGCGTAGCTATTGGCGTTATATCCAGTGTAGGTTCCCGTCCCTGTCCCTATATTCGTGTAGCTCCCGGTTATCCCGCCGCCTAGTTTTGCCCACTTTGAAGATTGGCAGGAGAGTACTGATCCTGATCCGTCTGCATTGTTCGCCAGCGTACCTGCTGAATAACCAGAGCATGAGGCCCCACTTGTTGCTGCCAGAGTAGAGATCAGCGTTTTGCCAGAAACGGTAGATGCCGAGGTAATTGTCCCTGAGGCGGCCACTGCACCTGCAGTCAAAGTCGATGGGACTGTGAGGTTACCGCTTTGATCAACAGAAAGGGCCTGCCACGATGATCCATTCCATTCGAAAGTTCTGCCGTTGTCCAATGTGATCCGGCAGTCCCCCGTGCTGTTACCTGTCATGGGTAGTGAGTTGTAATCCGAGACTGGTGACTTCCACGTCCCACCCAGCGCAGTCCACAAGTAAGAACTGCCATTGCTCACGCACGCAAGAACCTGGCCGGTGCTATCTCTACCTACGAATCCAACATAGTTTGAGCTGCATCCTGTCCCAAGTGATTCAAGTGCGAGACCCAAGGGAACATTCATCGTATTGGCAGACAAACTGCCGACATAGGATCTATGCAGAAAGTCCGAGACCAAAGAACCGTTCGAGAAATAGAGGAAGCTGACGAACTGGCCGGCCGACAGCACTCCGCTGCTGCATGTGCCGTATGTTGCTGCAGTGCTGTAATCAATACTCCAGCTACCACCAGCCCCCTTCACTGCGCCGGTTGAATCAACTGCACCGCCCAGAGCGCCAATCAGCGATGCAATATGTGCGGCCCGACTGTAGGTTGTATTGGCCCCAGTCCCCATGACCATTGCAGACAAGGAACCACTCGCTGGCTGAACAACCTTGACGCACACGGTCTGGCCAAGTGCGTTTGTGCTGCTGACTGCTGATGAGAGATAGCCGCCGGAGATGAGTTGCGCAACAGTGATGGTGGCGGGCAACGAGCCACCGCTGATCGTGGAGTAGTTGTCCTGGATGTAGTTCTGGGCAGCCTGGGTGACGATGTTGTGGTACTGGGCAAGCAGTACATCCTGTTGGGACCTGGTCTGATCCCACATATAGGAACTCAGACCTACCAGCATGGACGTGGCAATAGCCAGAGCCATCAACACCTCAATGAGGCTGATACCAAACTGCTGCCCAACGCTTTGCCCGTGCCTTCGATTGCTGCGCATCATCAACATCCCTTTCTGTTAAAGGGATGCTACTTAAAGACCCTATCCTGGCCTGAGGCGAAAAGACCCTCTAAGTCCCGCAATAAACAAATGACCAGCCTATTTTATCTCAGCTGAAGGATTCAAAATCCTACCCGCTCTCTCGCTACGCAGCTGATCTACCTAACACAAGCGATCAATTAACTTTGATCGCAATCCACCAGCAAATACTACAAAAGGGGGCCGTGCCACCGGCATTAGTTCCAGCAGCACGCCACTGGTCACCTCGCGATGCGTACCATGTCCATGTCCCGCCTGCCGGCAAAGTCCCTCCGTTACCAGTGGCAACTGTCGGCATCGAGCTTAACTTGGTCCACAAAGCACCTTGGCATGTGAGAATTGATCCTGTGCCGTCAGAATTGGTTGCTATGGAACCTGGTGTATAGGCTGCGCAAGAAGACCCTGATATAGCAGAAAGCGTTGAAAGAAGTGTCTTGCCTGAGATGGTCGCTGAGGACGTTACCGTGCCACTAGCCATCACTGCCCCTGTCGTCGATAGGTTCCCAGCTGTCAGCGTACCTGGTACAGACATGTTGCCACTATCATCCACAGCCAGAGGCTTCCACGCAGAACTGGAAGTACTCCAGACATAGGACCTGTAATTACCAAGCTCCATCCTGACATCGCCGTCACTATTGCCGGTAATAGGCAAAGCCGCATAGTTGGTTACCGGCGACTTCCATGAACCACTTGTTGCAGTCCACGTGTACGACCCTGAAGAGTTCACGCACGTCAGCACATTGCCTGAACTGTCCCTGGCGATGAAACCCATGTAGCCCGTGCAATCAACACCTGCTGCTTTCAGCGGTAGTCCAAGGGGAACATTCATCGTGTTCGCCGATAGATTCCCTACATACGAGCGGTGGAGAAAGTCAGAAACAAGGCTACCGTTCGAGAAGTACAACATTGAAACGAACTGCCCGATAGTCAGTGCACCGCTACTGCATGCCCCGTACGACGCCGCATTGCTTGAATTGATCGTCCAGCTACCGCCGGCACCATTCACAGCACCAGTCGAATCGACTGCTCCACCAAGTGTGCCAATCAGGCCTGCGATATGCGCGGCGCGGCCATATGTAGTAACTGCCCCTGTACCCATCACCAGTGCAGAGAGAGTGCTACTAGTGGGCTGGATAATTTTGACGCAGACGGTCTGCCCGAGAGTGTTGGTGCTGGCCATCCCAGAAGACAGATAGCCACCAGAGATAAGTTGGCTAATCGTGACGGTGGCCGGAAACGTCCCCGCCTGGATGGTGGTGTAGTTGTCTTGGATGTAGTTCTGTGCAGCCTGGGTGACGATGTTGTGGTACTGGGCAAGCAGCACATCCTGTTGTGACCTGGTTTGATCCCATAGGTAGGAACTGAGACCAATCAGCATGGACGTGACAATAGCCAAAGTCATCAACACCTCAATGAGGCTGATACCGAACTGCGGCCTAACGCTTTGCCTGTGCCTTCGCTTGCCACGCATCATCAACATCCCTTTCTGTTAAAGGGATGTTACTTAGAGACCCTATCCTGGCCTGCGGCGAAAAGACCCTACAAGTCCTGTAATACACAAATGACCCGCCTGTTTTCTTCTCATTTGAAGCAAGTCACAGTATGAACTTAGACCAATCAGCTTTGCTTTGGGCCGGGAGTCATCACCCTACCCCGCGCAATACGCATAGACATAGACGGTCAAATTGCGCCCAAAGCCATTTTGGGTAAAACACTGCCCGTACCAGCCATTGCCATTCATCCTGCTTACTTCGACGCCCGAAGCACCGCCACCGCTACTGCAGTCAACCCCACCCGATATAATGGTCTTCCCAGCACCGCAAGACGCGGTTGTAGCTGGCCACGACCATCCTGTTAAAGCAGCTGTTACTGTGGTGAGGGATAGCGTACTACTTGCCCATAGCCCGCCCTGGCAGGATAAAACTTTGCCGGTATTGTCCTTGGCAATCGAGCCAGCGGGATAAGAGGAACAACTGGCTCCTGCCGTCGCAGTCAAATTCGCGAGTAATGTAGACCCACTCACAGCACCTGTTGCGGAAACTTGGCCGGTAGTGGTTACCGTCCCTGATGCACTAATGGGCCCACTCGTCAGGGTGCCTGGCACGGACATGTTACCGCTGTTGTCCACGGCAATGGCTTTCCACGCCGCCCCGGAAGCGCTCCAGACATAGGCACGATAGTTTCCAAGCTCCATGCGGACATCGCCGTCACTGTTGCCTGAAAGCGGCAACGCCGCATAGTTGGTCACTGGCGACTTCCACGAACCACTAGTAGTGGTCCATGTGTACGTACCGCTCGAATTCACGCATGCCAGTACGTTGCCTGAAGTGTCGCGAGTGATGAAGCCGACGTAGCCGGTGCAATCAACACCGGCTGTTTTTAAAGATAACCCAAGCGGTACGTTCATCGTATTGGCAGACAAACTGCCGACATAGGACCTATGCAGAAAGTCCGAGACCAATGAACCGTTGGAGAAGTACAGGAAGCTGACGAACTGACCGGCCGACAGTACCCCACTACTGCATGTGCCGTATGTTGCTGCGGTGCTGTAGTCGATGTTCCAGCTACCACCAGCACCCTTCACTGCGCCGGTTGAATCAACTGCACCACCCAAAGCGCCAATCAGCGATGCGATATGTGCGGCCCGACTGTAGGTTGTATTTGTCCCAGTCCCCATGACCATTGCTGACAAGGAACCACTCTCTGGCTGAACAACCTTGACGCACACGGTCTGGCCAAGCGCGTTTGTACTGCTGACTGCTGTTGAGAGATAGCCGCCGGAGATGAGTTGCGCAACGGTGATGGTGGCCGGCAACGAGCCAGCGCTGATGGAGGAGTAGTTATCCTGTATGTAGTTCTGTGCAGCCTGGGTGACGATGTTGTGGTACTGGGCAAGCAATACATCCTGTTGGGACCTGGTCTGATCCCACATATAGGAACTCAGACCTACCAGCATGGACGTGGCGATAGCCAACGCAAGCAAGATTTCAATCAGTGAGAGCCCCGCCTGATTCAACAACGTCCTACACGAACTTCCATTATGCGTCTTCATTGCTATTCCCTGATTCGGCTAAGGGAATGCTAATAGGTGGCTCGAAGACAGGGGTCTATGAAAAGACCATGTAACTATACGAATAGGCCAACAAGATCGTCATTATGCCCGTGGCATTTCTTATGTTTTCCCGGGAATACAACCTTCGCGAGTATTCCTGGGAATACAAATTTTGCGTGTATTCCCGGGAATACTAAATAAAAGATCCATCATAATTATGCGTTCGTCATGCAGATGTGTTGGTCCACTGCAAGAACCTTCGCTAAACGGCTCTGATCAAACCGATAGACGAGATTGCCGTTGTGCTCGACAAGCAGGCCAAGATTGATCATTTTTTCGTACACCACGCTTGCATGATCCCGAGTGGTCAGTCCCGCGCTCTTCAATAAGCTTGATGCAAGCAGGTGATTGCAGAATGAGAGACGGCGCTTGGGACTGGCTGACTGAGCAAGGCGCGGGTCTTTCACGACCAACGCAATGGTGCGCATGACATCCAGCCCGCTTGCATCAGCCTGAACCGAGGAGATGGGCACCACATTCGTTGGCACCGTCTTATGACCTCCATGTGTCAATGGCTTTCCCTTGGGCTTCGATTTCTTGCAACCTGCCGACTTGCCCTTTTTTTGCTTGCCAGAAACAACCGTAACGGATGCTACTGACTTCGCTGGATAGCCCGTGTCTAAAAGACGGACGCCAACTGGAGGGCATGAGAAATTACTACCCTGTGCCAACAGGATGTGCAGCTTTTCCTTAAGCGACCGCGAGCCGAGAAGTTGATTCAACGATTTGCAGCAGGCGACCGTGTTGTCTTCGCCATTGCCGCCGGCATTCGCTATCGCAACCAAGTGCTCAACTGTTGCCTCGTCCTTGGTCATCACCTTGCGACAGAAGAAACAACGCCCGCCCTGGATGTACAGCAACTTGTCCAACTGCTCCATTAACCTTGCTCTCCACCAGTCATTTCTGCACCCCTGTGCGGACATCTGCCCACGAAAGTGCCGGTACAGTCCGCATAGTCAAATTAAGGAGCAAGCAAGACCAGATGCAGCCCTCTGGTCTCATGGCTGGCAACAATACGCTGCATCGTTATCGTCAAGGTAAGTCGAGGCAAAGGCATGCCAACCTTTCATGTAGTAGCCGGTCGGACACATATCGGTATGCCAAGTATTGTCACCACCGGATGATGTCCCGTACCACGCGCAATTGCTCTCAGACAATCCCCCCAGATTGGCCCACACGCCACTTTGGCAAGAAAGCAATTTGCCGGTGCCATCGGAGTTCCTGGCAATCGCACCTGACGTATAACCCGTGCATGAAGCTCCCGAGGTGGCCAGAAGATTAGAAACAAGGGTATTGCCCGATGTTGTCGAGCTGGATGTGACTGTTCCTGTCGCTGCAATGGTGCCGGAAGCCGAAATATTGGCAGTTGTGAGCGTTCCGGGGATGCTCATGTTTCCGCTGTCATCGACGGCGAGGGCCTTCCACGTTTTAGGCGTGGCTTGCCATACATAGGCCCGATAGTTGGTCAGTTCCATCCGTACGTCGCCATTGGAATTGCCCAATGTTGGCAGCGATGAAAAGTCCGTAACTGGCGTTTTCCATGTACCGCCGGTCGCTGTCCAGATGTAGGAGCTTCCGTTGTAAGTGCATGCAAGAATCTGCCCGGTGCTATCTCTTCCAACGAAGCCCACATAAGTAGAACTGCACCCTCCTCCCAAGGTTTCCACGGCAAGACCCAGTGGAACATTCATGGTGTTGGCCGACAAAGCCCCAACATAGGACCTGTGCAGGAAGTCAGAAACCAGTGATCCATTTGAGAAGTAAAGGAAGGCGGCAAACTGCCCCTCCACCATAGAGCCAGATGCACAGCTGCCATAGCCACTGAGAGTTGAAGATGAGATGGACCAGCTGCCGCCAGTGCCTTTGAGATCGCCGCTGGAGTTGACAGCACCTCCGAGAGCGCCAATGAGTGCCGCAATATGTGCTGCCCGTGCATAGGTAGTCGCTGTACCGGTGGCCATCACAAGTGCCGCAAGGGAATTTGATACTGGCGATACCACCTTGACGCAAACCGTCTGGCCAAGAACGTTTGTGGACGCCATGCTGGAAGACAGGTAGCCACCAGTAATCAGTTGTGAAACTGTAATCGTGGCCGGCAATGATCCCGAAAGGAGCGTTTGATAGTTATCCTGGACATAGTTCTGGGCTGCCGTAGCGATAAGGTTTTGGAACTGAGCGGCTACGATGTCCTGCTGGCTGCGACTTTGGTCCCAAAGATACGAGCTTATGCCAATGAGCAGTGAAGCGGCGATTGCAAGCGTCAGCAGTATTTCTAAAAGGGTAGCCCCCAGTTGCGAAATAGGGGACCTCATTGCGTAATCCATGTGCTCATCCAATTACAGATGAACCATAATTACCGATGTAAGAGATCGACAAGGCTGCGAAAAGGACGTGTAACTACCTCTTTTCTAAAATAATCCACCATGTTGCATAGAACGAAAAAAGCAGCCAGTTGGCTGCTTTTCGGAATCACTACAAATCGGAACGCGTTATGCTTCCTGCGCACTCCCGGCCAGAGTCTTATCAGCACCGACTTGCTTACTCAGCAAGTCACTCTTGCCAACAATACTCTGGGCAAGGAAGGTATTCAGCAGGCCTGACGAACCATCGGAACCGGTTACCAAGACATCCGGGGTGATCTTGACGCCCTTATCGGCAATCATCTTGATCATCTCGATGGAGGCAACAGAGCCAGCACCCAGTGCTGCAACCTGGGCACTGTAAGCACCAGCTGTTGCCTGACCAACGGCCTCGATTCGCGCTGCTTCACCTTGGCCTCGAATCTCTGCAGCTTCTTTGTCACTCTTGGCCTCAATAACAAGCGCCTCGCCCTTGGCTTGTGCCTGAATGACGATCCGCTTTTTGTTGGCCTCTTCGATACTCACAGCCATATTCGCGTCAACTAGCTTAGCTTGAGCATTCGCTTCGGCTTTCTTATTCTCGACCTGGATTCGAGCACTCTGAGCCTCCTCCTCGCTTTTGAACATCTCAATCTGCTGATTAGAAATGATTTTGCGAGTTTGGGTATCCATCAAATCTTGTGGCAACTCAATTGCGCAAATGAGAACGTCCACAGTCTCAACATGATATTTATTGAGACAATCAGCAGTATGGTTCTTAGCCTCTTCCTGCTGAACGCTTCGATTTTGCATAAATGCCATGCCATTCGCGACACTGGCGGAATTGCGGAACGAAGAGTCAATTTGCGGATGCAGCACGCCACTCAGCAGGTTTTCAATACTACCGATCTTTGCAACCATATAGGGTGCAGAATCCGGCATTACACGGAAAATCACCTTGACGTTCATGTTGATCTTGAAACCATCTTTGCTGATGGCAACAATAGGATCAAACCTCGTTTTTTCATCATCATCCCAATCAACTGTCACGTTAGTGGTCGGGACTTTGTGGACGATAGCAGCTCGGGTGTTTATGTAATAACTACCTGGCTGCAAGACATGCTTCTGAATGCCTTTGTAACCTTCAGGAACAACATAGTGCTCCGTTGGTTCGGCATGCGGATCAACAAAAACCATCTCTTCAACCGATTCACCTTCAACCGCAGTCACACTCTGTGCAGAGCTTAAAGCTTTCGGTTTGGATGGCGGTGTGTACTTCATGCCGACGTTTGAAATGATTACACCAACCTGGCCCCGTTCGATCTTGACAGCGTCGGCCATTTCAACCACAAACAGCAGTGGGTTAATGTTGTAACGACCCGGGCGCAGGACAGTAAGCTGCGGACCACGCTGACCACCAGCATTAATAAACGCCTGGCCATTTTGGTAGTCTTCATGGCCATCAACTTCAATCGCAATGAACTCGCCAGCGGGCAGTTGTTTGCCATCGAGAGCAGTGACTAAACCAACATGATCAGGCTGAATCTCAACTTGTTGGATGATTTCAACAGTGAAAAGAAAGGTATTAATACGGTACAGACCGGCGCGCAGCACATCAATCTGCGGACCACGATAACCATTGTTTTTTAGAAACGCAGCGGCATCTTCGAAATTGCTATGACCTGAAACACTGGGTGCCAGCAGGCCAGTTTCCAGAGCCTTACCATCCTGTGCTTTTACGATGCCAATGAAGCCGCTCTTAACTTCCGTTGCCTTTACTTTCGAAACCTTGAAGAGCTTGTTGT
Organism: Aquitalea sp. FG25; assembly: GCF_057809375.1. Lineage (NCBI taxonomy): Bacteria > Pseudomonadati > Pseudomonadota > Betaproteobacteria > Neisseriales > Chromobacteriaceae > Aquitalea > Aquitalea sp. FG25. The sequence continues at coordinate 66,750 of NZ_JBMDJV010000003.1, read as the reverse complement.
TAATGCGATACTGCCCCGGAGGGATAACCTGCAATTGGCGGCCCTTAAAGCCGGACTTCATGAATGCTTCGCCATCCTGGAACAGATCATGTCCTTCAGCAACTTCACCGAAGATTCGGCCTTGAGGAACGGGCTTGCCATCGATCGATTCAACAAGACCGATTTCATCATCCGCAATCGTTGTGAGAGCGACATCATGAAAGGTATAAAGAAAAGGCACAAAAAAGTGCAGGCCGGGTTTCAATGTTCTTGCCTGGATACCCACTTCATTGGACATTGCGATGACACGACCGTCTGGCAGTTCTTTGCCAAAAAACTTGCGCTCAGGCACTTTCAACTTGTCAGCAGGTACGAAAACAATTGTGGAAGTAAAAAAAGTGATGAGGATAATAATTGCAAAAAGCCATGGCACTACCGCCATAACGAAATCGATAACTTCATGCATGATGTAACGCGCCCTCTAATAATATTTAACTTTGATTATGGCCAGCCCATTTTTATGAGCCTGCTTCAAAATCACTTTTACAATCTCAATTACATCTAAACGGGGCCAGATTGCTCCCTCCAATTTCAAATTACAAATTTTCTGCAACATCATTGGCAAAAAAAATCCTCCCCAAACGGAGGACTGTCTAAAAGCCTAACAAAATCACGTACATTGGATGCTATGCCAAATTGCAACAGAGATTGGCGCAGCGCACGAACACCCTGTCTGAGCATGGATCATTCGCCTTCAGCGTATAGTTGACCACGTCGTCTCCATGGAGACCACCAACACCAATCTTGTGGAACAGGTAATCAAGATCAGCTACATGCCCTGGCTTCATCGAAGCCGCGATGTGCTTGTTCATCCGCGAGACAGCATCTTCCGGAGACGCTGCGACAATATGTTTACGCACCCATGGCCCAGTGTGCGTAGCATCGCGATTTTTGCGCCAAACAAAGCTGAATTTATCCATAATCATCATCCATCGCTGTATTGAGCCGACCGATTAGAAGTTCATTGCGCACTGCGTGACCCGGTAACGACTATTGAATACCCAGTCTACCCGCAGGCTTCCGCAATGCAATCACCAAGCATCTCAGCCTTGATCTTCACAGTCCTGACATACAAACATGGTGCCTTGCATCAACTTCGCCATCTCGGCACCTCGCCGTTCAAACAAATCGTCTTCATGAGGCGAAGACATCAAATTCGCAATCCTAGTGGAAAGATCGGCGGCACTCAGGTTTTCCATAGGATTCCACACAGGCCGAGGCTTCAAGTTGTACAACGTCAGTGGAGCTGACCAGTGCGCGTGCTTTCTGATAAATACCTTGGTCCGTCGTGACCCATAGCGCAGAAGTCTAGCCAGTCGCCGCTCTGCCCTGTCCACCGGGGAATCGATGGCTACGCGGAATGGAACTTCCCCGGAAGACCTGAAAAGTGGGATTACCTGAAACTCTTCGATTTGATCCGCCGGTATTCTCATGAAATGGCCGAGATGGACAGAAACGACCATCATCCCGACAGCATGCTCAGCCAGATCAATCCAGCGTGATAGACCGGCCTGATCATCGAACGCATCATCAATAACCAGCACGCTCTTTTTCAGATCTATCCCCGCCAGACGCTCATCAAAGTCCGGGTCGTCAATCGACAAATGTGTTTCCGCATGAATTTCATTGCCGCATCGGCCAATACTGACAATCTGGACCGGTGCAATGCTAGGGCTTTGCAAGAGAGCGCTCGAACGGATAGCGTCTGCCACTCTCCGACTGAGTGTGGTCCTCCCAGTAGCCGTGGCACCGTTGATCAGCACGCGATGCCGGTAAACATAATGTACTCAGTTCGCTGACTTGCCACGTTCGATCTCCAATCCACCTGCCATTTGCGAAGACATCTCTGCCAGCAGAGCGCCAGCCACAAACATGAACAACTGAAGCTCATGGTCACGAAAAATGCTTTCGATCATCATTCGACCGACAAAGCCCCCGACCATGAGCATGAGCATGAGTCCCAGCACATTGTGCGAAAACCGGAGCTGCCGATAGCCAATAAGGAACAAGCTCATGCAGAAGCCAAACCACAGCACCAATCCTGGCACCCCGAGAGACACAGCGAGGTCAATAAAGCCGCTGTGAGCATGACCAAAGGCGTTTTTGATTCCGGCGACCTCAGCCGCCTTGTGGAATACCCCACGATCAAACCCGTAACCCAGCGGTTTCGCCATCATCAGATCCAACCCGCTGTGGATATACGCCGTCCGCTTGAACGCTGAATCATCAACGGTCTGGCCATTTGGCATTAATGGTAACTTGCCAATCCCGGTCCATGCCGGGTGATGCTGGTAGTCCCACCCCTCCTTCACTGACTCGACGAAGCTGAGATTACGTACATCTTTCTTGATTGCATAAGTGACAAGCGCACCCATGGTGACCAAGACTACAACCCAGATAAAAGCCATCCTGGCCAAACTCTTTTTTTGGCCGTTGATGAGCGAATAGAGCACAAGCATGGACATGCTCAGATAAGCCATGCCGATCATTCCATTTCGTGCCGCAGCCCGCAGGCTGACGAATACGAACAGACAAATAATCACCATCAACCAACCCTTGCTGAATTTCGTCGGCCTGCTCTTGCCAAGGTTTCCGAAGCACAGTGACGAAACTACAAAGGCCAGCACAAAGTTGATGAAGAATGTGAACTCAAGGTGAGTGGCAGTCGAAAAGGTCTCAAGGTAAGGCCAACTCCCCTCTTTCACGAAGTGATAGGCCTCAAGCCCAAACTCAGCAAGAGCGAGGAAGATGCCACCGGCAATCACCACATCGACAATGCTGAATCGCCGCTGCACATAAAAAGTGGTTAGACCGGCAATCAACCACAATGCAGGAATGACCAATTGAGAGCGGACCTCAGCAACGGATTGCTCCGTCCAATAGGAAAGCAGGAATGCATGAAGGGCTGCATAACACACGAGCATCGCAAAAAGCGCCAGCGGAGTTGCCCACTTCCGGAACAGTGGCAGTAACGCCGGCGAGGGAGGGAACGCAAGCGCTAGCAGTACAACTTGGATCACATACCGAAGTGCGACCGTGTGAGATACGCTGCAAAGAGCGACGAACACAAATGAAAGCAACAGCGCCGTGACCTGACGCCATCCAGATTCAAAAGCGTGAAAGGAAGTAGGAAAAGAAGCCATACGATCCTGCTCTGATGGAAAGATGGCCTCGACTCTAGCTCCAACAGAATCTCACGCAACTTTTCGACTAAATCATCAATTTTGGTCACTTAAGTAACGCTGCTAATTCTTGTAGCAGAATGAAAGGATGCCATTTCCAATAGGAGAAATATTCCACTGACTGCGGGAGTAGCCAGAAGGACAGCCCGATGTCGGGTTGTATCCCTGACAAAAGGACCCCGTAGCACCATTGTTAGTAACATATCCGCAGATCGTCCCAGACGGAATCGCAGTTGGGCTCTTCTGCCACGCCCCAGACTGACAACTCAATACCGTGCCTGATCCATCCGCATTTGTAGCGATAGAACCGGTTGTATATCCAGCGCATGAAGAAGACTCTGTAGCTGAAAGAGTGGATAAAAGAGTCTTGCCGACTACGGTTGTTGAGGACGTTATCGTTCCACTTGCTGTAACTGTGCCAGTGGTGCTCAATGCGCCGGCAGTCAGCGTTCCTGGCACCGACAAGTTGCCGCTGTTGTCCACGGCAATGGCTTTCCATGCGGACCCGGATGCACTCCAGACATAGGCCCGATAATTCCCAAGCTCCATGCGGACATCGCCGTCACTGTTGCCTGAAAGCGGCAAAGCCGCATAGTTGGTCACAGGCGACTTCCACGAACCACTGGTAGCAGTCCATGTGTACGTACCGCTCGAATTGACGCATGCCAGTACATTGCCTGAAGTGTCCCGGGCAATATAGCCTACATAGGTGGATGAACATGTCGTGCCTGAAGTTTGGACGGACAGGCCCAGAGGGACATTCATCGTATTGGCAGATAAATTGCCCACGTACGACCGATGGAGGAAATCGGAAACAAGCGCCCCATTCGAGAAGTACAACATCGAAACGAACTGCCCGATAGCCAGTGCACCGCTACTGCATGCCCCGTACGACGCCGCATTGCTTGAACTGATCGTCCAGCTACCGCCGGCACCATTCACAGCACCAGTCGAATCGACTGCTCCACCAAGTGTGCCAATCAGGCCTGCGATATGCGCGGCGCGGCCATATGTAGTAACTGCCCCTGTACCCATCACCAGTGCAGAGAGAGTGCTACTAGTGGGCTGGATAATTTTGACGCAGACGGTCTGCCCGAGAGTGTTGGTGCTGGCCATCCCAGAAGACAGATAGCCACCAGAGATAAGTTGGCTAATCGTGACGGTGGCCGGAAACGTCCCCGCCTGGATGGTGGTGTAGTTGTCTTGGATGTAGTTCTGTGCAGCCTGGGTGACGATGTTGTGGTACTGGGCAAGCAGCACATCCTGTTGTGACCTGGTTTGATCCCATAGGTAGGAACTAAGACCAATCAGCATGGAAGTAGCTATGGCCAACGCAAACAGAACTTCAAGAAGCGTGACGCCCTTTTGCTGCTTATTCATCCATCATCCTAATTTCTGAAAGGTATTTATTTGCCCACTAAAGGGTCAGGACGTACGCAGGTACAGGCCCCAATAAAGGTTTACGTTGCCACCGACCGTCTGTCCGGTATAAAGCTGCTCAATCAACGTCCATGTTCCGAAGCCAACAGTCTGGCCGTTGTACCAATACCCGCCACATGTTGTAGACGTACTGCTTGCTGGATTTGGGGCGGTCGTGTTGCACCCGAAGGTCCACCAGTACTGGCCAACACCTGTCCCGAATACAGTCTGAGAAAGGGCCGTCCAAACCATGGTGGTTTTCTTGCAGTAGAGAACACTGCCGGTAGAGTCATGAGCCAAAGCGCCTACGGTCGTGCATGCAGCTCCTGCAGTGGCCGTAGTGGTGGATGCGAGAGTGCTACCGGAAACTAGCCCTGAGGCAGAGACAGTACTTCCGCCAGTGATGGCACCTGTCACAGCAAGCGTGCCTGAAGCGGTGACATTGCCAGTGACAGTCAGGTCGTTGGGGACGGCAAAATTGCCGGACTCGTCAACAGAGAGGGCTTGCCATGTCGTGCCATTCCACTCAAAACTACGACCAGTATCTGTCGTGATCCGTACATCCCCGGATGTGTTGCCAGTGGTGGGGAGATTGTCATGAGTAGTCACCGGAGATTTCCATGTCCCCCCGACGGCAGTCCATGTATAGACACCCGAATTGTTCATACACGAGAGGATTCCTCCAGTCGTATCCCTGGCGACAAATCCTACGTAGCTCGATGAGCATCCATTCCCAAGCGTCTGAGTTGATAGACCCAAAGGAACATTCATCGTGTTTGCGGATAGGCTCCCAACATACGAACGATGCAAGAAATCAGATACCAGACTGCCGTTGGCAAAGTACAGGAACGAAGCAAATTGCCCTTCGCTCATCGAGCCGCTGGAACATGTGCCGTAGGAACTCAAGTTTGAAGAACTGATAACCCACGACCCGCCAGTGCCCTTCATTGAGCTTGTCGAGTCAACAGCACCACCAAGGGCACCGATGAGCGTTGCGATGTGTGCAGCCCTGGCGTAGGTTGTTGAAGTCCCCGTTGCCATGACAAGGGCTGACAATGCGTTCGATACAGGTGAAGTCACCTTCACACAGACGGTTTGACCGAGGACGTTGGTCGATGACATGCCTGAGGATAGGTAGCCGCCGGAAATCAACTGAGAAACCGTAATCGATGCCGGAAAACTGCCTGACAGCATGGTGGTGTAGTTGTCGCTGATGTAATTTTGGGCGGCCTGCGCGATCATGTTCTGATACTGAGCCGCAATGACATCCTGCTGGGACCGCGTCTGATCCCAGATGTACGAGCTAATACCGATCAGCAATGATGTACTGATCGCGAGTGCAAGTAAGATTTCGAGTAGCGACACACCCGCCTGGCGGGCCGATGCAGGTATCCATTTCATAACCCATGAGGTTGCCATCAGTAATCACATGGCCAACTCGTGAAAAGGACCTGTAACTCCCCATTCTCGCTAATGAAAAGAAAAACCCGGCAGTGCCGGGTTGGATTGTTGTGCTGAAAAGTCAGAACGGTTCGTTTGAGATGATCTCCTGAATCGTCTTGGCGTCACGCCCATTTTGAAGAGCGGCGATCACCTCACGGTGCACGGCACGCCTTAAATCCAACATTGCCCTGTCGGAAAGCAATGTTGTCGTTATCAGGATGGCAAGTCGATCACCGGAAAAGTACGTCAGCTCCGTCACTTCCCGTTCTTCCTCACCGACGACCTCAACGGAATGTTTAACGCCACCAACCGCATTGGTGTTCGCCCACTGATTATCGAATATACGAACGATTGGCATCATGCCCCCTGGATATTTAGGGGTATCTAATGCTACCAGATCCAGACTTGTCGTTATTGCGCTTTGCTGGCCTCCCGTAGATAGAGACATCGCCGGAGCCTGCCACCTCAACATCTGCGGATTCAGACGCAAAGGCCTTCACATCACCCGACCCGGATACTTCGACCTTGGCCGATACAGCTTTGATCTGGTGAATATCGACATCACCCGAACCACTCACCCCAACATCGACCTGGCGCACAACCCCACTGGCGGTGACCTCGCCGGAACCACTGATTCGCACCTTAAATGATTGGCCATGAATCCCGGTAGCGACCAGGCTTCCACTGCCAGCAATCTTGATATCCTCCAGTGACTGCCCGACAGCAACTACCTGGATGGGGCTGGACATGGAAACTGAACCATTCAGTTTGACGATGAGCTTGCCGGATTCGACCTTCGTTTCTACAAGAGGCAGGATGTTCGGTGGGGCAATCACTTTCAGGCTGGGGACACTGCCTGCTGTCCAAGCCACTTGGGCTGGCGCATCAACCCTGATACCAGTGAACGTGCCAACAGATCGTACCTGCGATTGGGGAGCCCCTTTCGCCTGAACGGCCTTGCCTCCTCCCCCGACAATTGCGCCATTCACAATCGTGACGTTGCCAGAGCCAGAGTAGACAGTGTTGCCGTCAATAATTATGGTGTTCGATGCTGCGGCTGCTTGCACTATGAGCATGGCAGACAACGATAGGAACAACTTACGGAAATATGTATGCATCGGAAAACCTTGATGGCCAAGTTGCCTTTGAACTGGCAAGTATAGTGAAGAAGTGCCGCACATTGCGGTTGGAGTCGAGTCTAGGCGCTCACCCGGCGTCTGGAGCATTCCTATGTCTCTTGAGGCCGCGTAGATGCGAAGTTTCCGATAAAAAGCGCGAATGGTGTTGCAATGGGGAGCACGAACCATGGATCAGGACTCGCCATCAGATACAAGCAGACCGGCAGCATCAACAGGAAGCCAACCTTTGCCACGCTCCCGGACACACTGAGAATCCTCAGCACCCTTGCATGGGACTTGTTTATGTTCAAGCAACTGAGGTTCACCCAAGCTGCATATGAACTGAAACCTAGAATCAGAAATGACAGTACAAAGGGATGAGCATTGCCCACACTCGTCACAAACTGGCCGGTTGCCGAAGATAGTCGCGAAAATGCTTCTGCAGCAATAGTCAGGTAGGGGCCGGACACTCTCATCATCCATCAAAGAGCGGAAATGAGGTCGAAAATCCATTCCCAGAATCGCCACAACGCAGCTGTAGCCACTATGAGCAGAACGATTGAGACCCACACAGGAACCACACTAGTCTTGCCAGCGGGTGCCTCATGGCCCTGCTCTTCCTGCTTACCGTCCATAAATCGTAAATCCTTCAGCTGCTTCGACTAATACAAGATACCAAGGGACTGCTCTATCCCTTGCCTGGGCATGGGACTGACGACATCGTCTCTTGCGCTACCGGCAGTTCAATCTTGCGACCCATGACTTCCATGCTTTCCCAGCGTTCCAGAACTAACTCCGAGCGATAGCAGGCATCATCAACCTTCACCAACGACCAGCCTTCTTGCATGGTGGCCAAGTGGACGGAACACTCCCCTTTCTTGGGGTTATGCGGATCAGCGGGCATCTTGCAATTTACAGGGCCGGCAATAGAAGCAACGTATTCATGTTTAGTGATTTGAGAGGCTAAAAGGTCAGCCATCTTCGTTTCGAGCTGGCCCTTGCCGGTGTGAAGAGTAAAAGGCACATGCGTAGGCGCATTGGCCGAATGCGATTCCTCACGGATGCGCTGAAGATTAGCATCGCCGCCCACTGTCTCAGCTGCGTTTACTTGACTTGCAAAGAGGCCTGCAATAAGAAGATAGAAAACTGACTTCATGAGATATGTGTTTCCCCAATAGGGTTTTGCCAAATTAGGGAGTCACAGTAGCAGGACGAAACAAGAGATCAATTTTTCCGCGAAATCATGAACGGGAGATAGGGTTTGAGCCGCCACTTGATATAGGCAAGAAACCTCGCGAAACGCCCCCTTCTGCGCGGCGCAACTTTTTCAATGCCTGGCGCTCGATTCGCAGACGGCTGGATCATTGCCATGCCCTTCGGCGTAATCCTCCACTCAAGCTCATGTCGATGGTGTTCACAGCAAGTTCGGTTAGAACGCTCTGCCAGTCCACGCTCAACCAGATCATCAATCAGCTCATACGCCGTTACCCGGAAACGCGCATAAATGCTGAGTGAATCGGGATATACAGCTACCCACCTGCCGCTCACCTTCCAGTACAAAACATCGTCTTGCCGCCATTTGCACTGTGCCAACGATCGCAGCGCTATGAAGTGGTCGTTCGTCAGCCGCATTAGTCGCACCACGTCGCATGGCAAAGTGGGCAGCCTGTGATTGACGCCCCCGCCGGAACATCTGCCAACACATACGTGACATCGCCATCGCAAGACGTACAGTAGCCATCGTCGGGAAGGAAGTGGATGCCTACCCTGTCAGCGATAACCTGTAGACGGTCTTTCGCCATCTGCCTGGCGCTTATTGATGGTTGTCGGGTAACAAAGAGGTTGCGAACCTGACTTTCGAGTTGAAGGAATGCCCCGATCTGCCGGCACTCACGATCACGGTCGCCAAATGAGATGCTGCCTCTGCACGGGTGCGTATCGGGATTAATCATGAGTTGGCCAGACTGCGGGTGATTTGCATCATCGATGAACAGAAATACTGGGTGGCCACCCACTGGAAAAGGATCCATTCCCCACTGCATAAAGCTGGAAGGGTCAGAGTTGGCAAGCAAGTTGAACAAGGGGGTGATCATGGCCTGGTTAAGCACAATATCGCCCGTTGCCCCGTCCACGCACCTGCTGATGATGCGAACTCGACCATTCTCATAGGACAAAGAGTAAAAATCCTCGGTGGCCAACTCTTTCGAGGTTGACCAGTATCCTTTTTGGAAATACCACCGCAGGCACTGTGATCGCCATCCATCGTCCAGATTCCCATAGCGATCAACAAACGAGTTGCCGATGGGATGCCCTTCTGTCGCTGCCGCACTGCCAGCGACAAAGGCAAGTTGCGCAAGTTGCGAATACCCCGTACCGAGTAGCGAGTACCGGAATGCTTCAATGCCAAGTTCAAGGGATAGCGCGAGTGCGCCGGCGGTATTGAAATTACTTTGTGGCATATCTGGATTGAGCTTCTGAACTGAGGTTCTGCTGCGCGCTTATAAGAGGGGCGCAGCAGGAAAGATCAACATGATGGCCGCTTCCATCAACGAAAATTACTAGAGCCCATCACTACGGACGTAGGCCTTTGACCTTGTCCTTGTGACCTTAGGCTGACTGTCCCAAAGCGGTTTGTACTGGATACCACCTCCGATAGGACATGCCTTATTGAATAAATCGCACAACGACTGAGGCCCTGCATGGCTTTTGGTCATTCGCGAAAATCCAATTCACACTCATCACCCGGGAAGCGCGCAATCGCCCTCCAGTACCGATAGAACTTCATGAATACCGGGTCACCTGGATATGATGGTTCGGCAAATTTTGCGCAATCCTCGTAGGCTGCAGAGTTCTTCTCATCGCGAGACATGTGGGCTCTCCGGTTTGGTATTTCTGCCTGGCCGGCAGTCAGTGCTGCACTGTTGATTCATAGCTGCCTTCCGGCAGGTTCAGACATAGTGTCTAGGTCCAAGTGTTCTCGAAGCTGCCCATGCGCACATTTGCCGGCCCCCCTGAGGGACCGGCCCATATGCGCTACCAGATCGGCAGGGATGCAATCGTGGAGATTGCGAAGGTATTGAATTCCCCCGGCACGGAAGAGTCGGCCGGAGTTTGTTCGATAAAGAGCCTGTAGTTGTGGCCAGTTGACCGGCTGTGCATCTGAATGAACGGGAGTGGCGACAACTTGCTATTCAGGCCTGACACCTTCGCAATCGCCTCCTCCTCCGTCATAGAGAGACGTTCAACACACCGCTTAATCTCCCGACGCATCTTGCTGGCAGTCGGTGGTTGCACGCGACGAACATTTACAAAGCCTGCGATATCAGTCGGCACCCGATTGACCTTGCCGACCATCAGGTTGTCGCGAATACCACCGAGCCATTTTGCTTCCCGGAGTTCATTCAGGTCATGCTGACTGCCAATAAGTCGAATGCAGCCCCCCAGTACGTAGGTCGTATTGGTCCCACGGCGGGAATTGGTGGCCTGCTTGTACTTGGGGAATGTCATGCCAACTTGCCTCGGATGTTCACACAGATTGCGGTGAAACTTCTCATAGAACGCACTCAGCAGCACGTTCAGGGAGAACGACTCATCCGGCAGAAATCGCAGATCCAGAAAGTGGTCCATCAAGCGCCCCCGACGACACCACCGCGAATCAGGTTCGCGATCAGGTAGTGCTGCTGATTCAACTCGGGCGTTTCACCACGCAGAACCCAGTTGTCGAAGAGCGTGTAGAAGTCGAGTTTGGTTTTTGGCGAACGGTATGCCTTGGCCTGGGTAGTGACGGAGCCGTAGGGTTCGACTGCAATCGGGCCTTGATCTTCATCGCCATGCCAGTCATCAATCGTACGAATGGCGTTGCCGATCTTCTGAGAGTGCATGCCTGCAATGCTGATGCCACCACGCGTGACGCTATACAGCGTGCGGGACTTCTTGCCATCACTCTCGTCGGCCTTCTTGTCGAGAATCAGCTCCTGGGATGGGTATACCTCTGCTCCGTGGCCCAACTGGAGATACATCACTACTTCGAGCAGGAGTGGGTCATTGCCGGAAAATGCTTCGGCAATTTGGTTGCCCAGCGCACGCACATCGCCATGCTCATCGAACTCGCGCAAAGGCAATGAGAGTCCATCAAACAGGAGCCCCTTGGCCATTTCGCCTTTGACTGTTTTCTGTACCCGGACTTCTACTTGCTGTGCTGCGATACGGTTACGGAAGGCTGCACGACCGGAAGCAATTGCGTAGGCGTAGCGGTAGCCGAGTTCTTCGAAGCCCACCTCATTTTCATAGCCGCGCACGACTTCTTCCAACAGTGCGCGGAAGTCTGAATCGTTGCATGCATTCGGCACTGCGATATTTCCCATAAACCGAACGGTGAAGCGAATCTTCAGCGTGTCATGCTCATAGGGCAATGCCGCTGCATCGATTGTCTGAAGGTTGGGGTTCTTGATTTTCTTATTCAGGTCTTCTTCGTTGGCCATGCGATTCGACGCAGTGCCACGAACAGACTTGGTCGTAACACTCACAGGCTCCCACGCTGCATCTGCATCACGCTCACCCCATACACCGGAAAAGAACATGGCGTCAGAGGGATCGATCTTGCGCTCAAAGGCCAGAACAGACGGGACTTTAGGCAATTTGGAATCGGTATTTGCTGCTTTCTTGGCCATGCTTACTCTCCTGCTGCTTCGGTTTCATTGAACGGTACGGGTACTGCTGGCTGGTAGTGATTCCGGCACCGGTAAACACCGGCAGCCTGGTCATGATCTGGATACCAGAGTAAATCTTTGACGTTGGCGAGACGCCTGGGTGAAAGCCATTCGCCCATACTGTAAAGCGACTCGACCAGAGCGAACGGAACGCTCTTATCGCGTGAATTTTCGACATAGCCTGGCGGTACAACACGAGACACAGCGCCATAACCAACAGCGATAGGCACAATCCACCCCGACAGGCTGGATTTGGTAATGCGCCACTCAACCGGCTTTGGGGAGTCATCGTCGATGGAAGCCACTTCGGATACAGCACCTTCTTCGCCAGCCGCAGTCGTTTCTTCTATCGGTCGAAAATTCAGGCGAGAAAGGTCCAGCCATGCATCGAGACGTGTTGCTTGAGAATCATCGGTAGACAGATGTGCCAGATGCTCATCCAGAACGGCATCACGGCTTACAAGGGCAAACCCGGGAAGCCAGCTGCGGCGAACCTGCCGGATGATGTCTACACGACGATCTTCATCAGCCGGCAACGGGATGAGTCGTGGCTGAGCGATCCGGACTGGCTCAACGAATGAGCCTCCGGCCAAGCGCATGGACTGGGTGACTTCAAGAATGTCAGCAGCAAGCGCGTCACGCCCCTCTGCGTCTCGGCTGAGAGATTTCCCCGACACTCCAAAGACAAGAGTCAAATCCAGATGAATGCGCCCCTCCTCGATGATGGGCGGCGGTGTGCCATGTTTATTGAGCGGATGGCGTGGTTGAACGAACTTTTTGATGAAGCCGCCGTAAACCTGAGTTTGGTAGCCGTGGGCAACAACACCTACACCATGGAACTCCAAACCAGATTTGGGACCAAGCTTGCGAGCAAGCGCAGTCATGAATCCCGTGAAATTGGTGATGGCGGGCCATCCCCATGTGTGTTGACCTGCGAATGTGTTCGCATTCTGAACTCGCTGGAAAGGCAGAACTAGCAGGCCTTCAACGCGACTTGTTGGATCAAACGGCATTATCTACCTCACGCATATTGATACCGGCCTCTTCAACGATTGCGCAGCAATCGAAATGGATTTCAGCAGTCCATTCGGCGATAAGAGACTGCATATGCAGGATGGCCGGCCAATTCGCAGCTTTGGCTACATGGGCCGCGAATCCCTCTGCAATCAGGAACGCCCAGTCCTGCTTGGCAATCGCATTGAGAAATGAAGGTTCTGTTGCAGCACGCAGTGGATCAAGCCAATAGCGTTCTTCGGATGGCCATTCCAGATCAGGATCACGAGACCAACCTGTTTTCAGCTGGGAACGCAATGTCGCGGTGTGCTGCATCAACCCATCAAAAATGACCTGGAGAAGTTGCGCTTTATCAGATCCACTCAGCTTCTTCTTTCCCCTGCCGGCTTCAGAATCATCACTGCTGGAGTAATCGCGAAGTGCATTCAGCGCCGTGCGAACCTCTCTGGTTTTGCACGAATCGCGAAATACAGTATCTAAAGACTCGGGATCAGCCTGGGGGATATTCAACTGGTTTGGCGGAAGCGAGGCGAGCCGGTAGTTGATGCCGGTGCGCTTAGCGTTCAGATAGGAAACGTTCTGGGCGTTCGATCCACCTTTCTCCTCAATTGCTAGGTCTGGGTATTCACAAAAGCCTGTTGGGTGGGTACGCATTTCGCGCCTTGCCGCTCTTGCTTCTTTCGCAGCCTCACCGAAGCGGTGTTCTGAGATTCGCAGGAATATTTCGTACGAAAGGGACGAAGCATAGATGGATGCCAGTACGTGGTACTGACTATTATCCATTGGGTCGTGACTCTCTCCCGCCTGCGGCACTGGCCAGAAGATTGACTTGCCGAGATGGTCGATGGAAACGTCTGGACGTGGGATGTAGATACTCAAAAACGCATCGCGCAGGCTTTCCGCAAGCTTCGGGTCATCGCTTAAAGCGCGTTGGGCATCAGCATCACCTTCGCGTAGTAACTGCAGCAATGTTTTGCCCTCAAACTCCTGGATCAGGAACTTGTATGCACCAAGTGCTGCTGCAGGCCCCGAAATCTCTTCCGCGATTACCGCCAGCGAATGAGTTCCTACAAGTTCACGGGAACTTGAAATGTAAGGTCTGGAATCGACATCAGACCCTTTTGCTGCCGAATGAATACCCTTGGCAATATGTGTTACCACCTTCAACTGCAAGGCATTGTTGGCCGCTCTTTGCAGCCAAGAATATTGAGTGTGATTGTCCCGAATTTCGATTACGGACGGGTGTGATTCGTTCACCCCGGGCTTCTTCAGTACTTCTTTGACCTTCTCGGCACTAATTGCACCAATGTAGTCCAGAATCAGCTGGTTCAACCGTGCTGCACGTTCAGACATGGGGAAGCTCAACGCCTGGCACCTCTAAGTCAATTACCCGCGCTGCCCACACGGGACAGCTCACAAATGGGACACATACGTGTCCCTAACAGTGCAGAGAATTAACCAATAGAAATGACGATTCAAATTTACCGATAAATCATCAAAGAAATAAACCAGTATGGGCAGACTCAGTTACGAGGAGGTAATGAAGATTTCTGTTTTAATTCAAACAGTTGAAATCAGGAATGATGTGCTTTGGTAAGGAATTAATTTACGCTTATTAACATGCCGCGTAGGTATTGAACGGCTTGCAAATCGGATCAAGCCTCAGACGAAGTTCATTCCGTGGGAAGGTCGTGCGGGCACGCATTGTGCGACCTTGCATGCTCGATGAAAGCCTGGTGCTGTTTCTGTCCACTTAATCACGTTAGAATCAAAGGACGCCACTAGCTCAGACCTTACACATAGTGACAAACCGAAGACCTCCCCGTGGAGCAAGCCAGTGCTCCTTCTGCAGCGATCTGGAGAAATTTCACCATTGCATCTACCTGGAATGAAATGTCGATTTTCAAAGTAGGTTATTTCCTTCTGACTTTCCATCTATCAACACACCATAACAAATGCCAAATAAATACAATTGAACGAAAACGACAAAAGCCACAGAAAGGAATCCATGGCTTTTGATTCACTGGTCATAGAAGCTGAGTACTAATCAGCCCAACCATTTGTCCTTGAACTCGTCCACTTGCTTGTCAGAAGCGAAGTCGCCGACATCCGCCTCAACTACAGCCACATTGATACTGTCAGTCATCGCGGTTTCGCGTTGTGATGGATGCCCTTCACAATATCCTTGTGCATCCTGGCTTTCACAGTCACTGCCAGTGAATACGAGCATGCCTCGCACCTGCATTTCTAGTAGTTCCTTGCGAAGTTCTGCCGGAGAAAGCGTTGAAGCAAGCACCTCAGACAACTCCACGTCTGTTTTGGCCAGCAGGGTCGCGAGTGGGATATGGATGTGGAACGTGCGAGGTTCCTTGGTTAGTTTGGCCGGCATTAAGCACCTACAGAGGCTGCTTGACGAATTTGTTCGAGCTTGGCCACACCGAGAGCTGTGAATTCAGCCTCATGCGTCTTCTTGTCGCATACGACGATGCCTTTCTTCTGAAGGCCAGCAACTGCGCGCCCCTCAGTATGGTCGTACGATACACGACCCCACTCTTGAATTGAGTCGCCATCCAGTTCATCGATAACAGCCTCAACAAAAGCAACTTCACCGGGCGATAGCTTGACCTTCCTGGCGGCAAGAGATGTCATCAACACAACACCCTCCTCCGCCGACATGCCATGCTTGGCCCAAGCGGCGAATGCCTGGGTGGTCATCGTCAATTCCGAACCGATCACCGTCATACCCTGCTCTTGGCCGGCAGTCCACGACTGCTTCTGCATCGCCGACAGAAGGCGGTAACGGACAGTGTCACCATCAATACCAAGCAGGGCGCGGACACCCACCTTGCCGTCGTGATAAACATTCCCAACAACCAGCTCTTTCAATTTCACGATTCGTCTCCCAATGAATGGAAACAAGGTACAGCAGACACAGTGGAATGCAAGTAGGCATCAGGAGCGAACCGCCCCAGATCACCAGTAATTGATCTGACACCATCCGGTATGAGTGTAAAGAGCGTTAAGCAGCGATGTAACCCTTTGGATATACGACGTAATAAATAATCGAAATTTCGACTGAAATGAATCGAAAGTAGCCGAAAATGAAGCTGGATTGACCTTGACCTTTTGCTGACTTGAGGTAGAGTTGCAATCAGCTATACGACAGGTAGATAAGAAATGATGATATTTTTGATGATTGCAGTGGGCTTAATACTATGCGTCTCAATCGCACCGACAATCCTCTCCACGCTTGCGGCCGGATTCGCCACGATGATAGGTTGGGTAGTCGGAATATTAATTGGCTTAGCGGGCGCAGTCTTGCACGGACTCTGGGCAGTGCTTAAGAAGACTCCCTCCATGATTGCCAATTACAAAACAAACAAAACTATACGACAGGCACAGCGCACTCGCTTCTGAGCCACGCCTACATGCGGTAACCTCTCGCAACATGGTCTATCATCTTCAAGCCAGATGACACCCCTAACGGTCGTTTAATTTGAGAGAACGGGGAGTTACACCCTCTTCTCTCCATCGCGCAACGACCGATCACTATTCATGATGCGTACTAATACTTGTAAGTGCGCATGCCATGAAATTCCCCGGCTTAAGACAACCAGTCGTATCGCTTGTTGAAGTGCTTCTCACCCAAGTGATTAGCACCAGCATGCTCATTGGGATTTCATCCTACCTGTGGGGCATGTCGCGCAGTCAACAAGTTACCGTTACTGGTCAGTACCAGAACCTGGATTCTCAAGCAGAACAGTCATACATCCAAGACAATTTCGCGACCATAAAGTCAGGCACCTTCCCGGCAACTATTACCATCCCGCAACTGGCTTCCGGCAATTACCTTGCTTGCGGGATGACCGCTGCAAACGCTATCGGTCAAACAGTTTGCCTAAAAGTCAACCTGCCGACTTCCACCTCCCTGTTGGCCCTCGTCATGGCAACCGGAACCACAACAACCGTTGTGCGTGCAGCACACATCGCAAGCCTGGTTGGGGCACTGGGCGTCGCAGTAGATAGTACGAGAGCGCTACTTGACACGGGCGGCAGCTGGGGTACAGGAACGGCACTTATCGCCCTATCACGGTTAACTTTTTCTCAGAATGGCACACCCTATCTGGCCTAGTGAATGGCGTTACAGTTATCAGATCAATGAACACCGCTTGAGGGACGAACAATATGATTACATTCACAGTTCCATCGGGAGCAAAGTACTCAGTCACAAATGTTTCTGGTCTGTATGCGTGGTGGGAGTTCAGATAGGACAAAGGCCGCTGGAAAGCGGCCAGAACTTCTACTTCTTTCTATGCGATCGCATACCCCTTGGCGACCAGCTCAGCATGGAAGTCAGAGATGACTGCGGATATTTGAGGTAGTTCATCGGGCTTGAGCATACGCGGCAATTCAAGAGAGATCTGAGCAGGTTTATTGGTGAACAGGTGAGCAGAAATAACTCGCTTTCGGCGTCCACGGTAGGTAATGAATGCAGCCCCGATACCTAAGATATTTCCACTTGCCTCATCAAACATGTTGAACTCAATGCTATGACTCACTTCGGCCTCCTTAAATGAATATGAAATAGTCGCACAAAATCACAACAAAGCAATGCCAATATAATTGGGCGCGTTTATGTCGAATTTTACAACACTTCAAATTTGACATTTATTCAGCGCCTTACCGTACTTCAAGGATTTATGATTGATTTAAGTGCAGCGTTTTCGGACAGGATACATCCCGGACTCTACAATACATGATACGTGAAGTGAGATTTTAGCAATGGACGACAGAAAACTTAAACGCGGGGTAACCATTTCCCTCCACGACGCAACCAAAGCCAATCTTGAGTACGCTGCAAGGCTTGGGGAAATGCGTAGCATTAGTGACCTGGTTGAGCATTTTGGTAGCTTGCCTGTAGATATCATTGTGAAATTCATCAATGACAACAAAGGCTATGCTGTTGAAGCAAAAATGGCAAGGATGCGGCATCGCCGCGATCTTGTTGAACAATGAAAGATAGGCATGGAGAAGCAATTAAGAAAAAAGAGGACGAACATCACTCTCTTTGCAGATAACCAGCATAAATTGATGAAACTAGCAAATATGGCCAAACTCAAGGGATTGAGCCAACTTGTAGAATGCCTGGCATATGTGCCTGAGGATAAGGTAGTAACAATACTTTCCGAGGGGAAAGCGTCTATGGAAATTGACATTACCACGAGACGCTATCGCCGATTCGAAGAAGACTCATTCGCTGCATACAACATGAAAAAAAGCGAATTACGTGATTAAGACTTACCGTGCCAAATGGCATGAATGGCTGCAGCGACATAGTCCGAGTACTTTTCCTCGCAGAGACGTGTTGCAGACCTCACCATATCAAAGCCGTACAAGCTCTCCTCCTCTTTGAGGTACTTAATAAACTTAGAGAGCGATGACTGATCAACAATGCCTGGGCCAATATGCCCTCGTATACGCTTTGCCAAAAACAAAGCCATCTTCTCATTTTTCCGTGCTTCCCTTTTCATTGACTGGGCCGAAGCAGCTTCTATTGCTTCACGCCAAGTATCAATAAGAAGTGGACCCTTTCCTTCTGCACCGACGCCATCGCCATCATCTTCCTTATTAGATTCGTTCATTGCGCCACCTCCTTCAGAATGTGGTCGCAGTATCTAACAAATCATTTTTAATGCAAGCCGCTATCATTAGCAGGGATGTACGATTCGAATGGAATGACCTTAGAAAAGTTTTTCTCCGGTTTCAGGATCATATCTCCCTGGCACATCCTCTATCTCATAAACAATCAGCACGTCCGCCTTAGAGGCAATTCTTGTATAAAAACGAAATACACCATTGTCCCAGTTCCAATCGTGGACATAGTCCTCAAGGAAAACGTTCTTGAGATGAATGAGAATATGACCATCGAGAAAGTCATTCTCATCCATCAGCGTGGCAACACGAACAGGTTTCCGTGCAAGAGGAATACCAGTCCTACCGCAAACCTTAACGTCTCGCAGAATCTCAAACTAAAGTGCATGTAACATAAAAAATCCAAAAATTAATTCTTATCTATAGGTGCTAACTTAAATTCCACTAAAAACAAAAAAAGCCCTCTTTGAGGGCTTTTCTACGCTCTAGCCGTTAAGCGCTCGCGCTGGCACCTGCGATACGTCGCAACCGCTCTATTGCCGTCTCCCCGTCGGGCTCACTTGTACCAGCAGCAATCTTTCGGGCCTCCTCTACAGCATTGGCCCGATCAACCGGCTTCTGGCCGATATCGGCCAGTTGCTTTGTTGCCTCAGCCTCAACTGCCAACTTTGCGGCACGCGCATTGAGAGCGGATAGTGCAGTTGACGCACCACCAAGGCCACCCTTGAGTCGTTGAAGTTCGGTCTGATTCTGGAGACGCATTTCCTGGCGCTGCTGCTCCGCTTCGGCCTGTTCAATCTTTCGTTGAGCCTCCTGGGCATTGCGGTCAAAGTCAGCAAGATTCTTCTCAATGCCGTCCATTACTTGCTGCAACGTATCGACCAACTCCTGAGCCTCAACAACGTCCTGGCGCTCAGCAGGCAACTTAGACTTCATTGCTTCGAGATTTGCAGTGAACTCAGTCAATACGGAATCATCGACTTCACCTTTTTCGGCTTTACCGATCAGAACAATTGCAGCTTTCTCATCGTTCGCAATTGTGGCCTCAAGCTCATCCCGTTCCGCCACCTCGGCTTTCAGTTTGCTACGGGCATCTGCGAGAGATGTCGATATTTCCTTCATGCGTGCATACAACGCATCACGATCGACCTGAGTTGCCGTTTCAGGATCAAACGCGGCAATGGCTGTAGCCAGCCCGTCACCGGCTTTGCCGAAATGCTTCATGATCAGCGACATGCTCAATTTCCAGCCAGACATGCTCTCTCCTCTTTACGTGGGGCCCAGCCCCTTAGATGACCTTGACCTTCGATGACGGGATGGTTGTCCCAACGAAGAAATCAACAAACACTCTCGACGTTGGATGACCGTCTTGCGAATCGACGACGTTGAAAGTAATCAACAACTGCTCCACCTGGCCCCCGGCCAACTGTCGAGCGTAGGGCATGAACCACATCGAGGTGTGCATACCCTTTTCACCAAACGAATCGTCTATACGCACTTCTTCTGCGCAATAGGGGCTGACATAGTCCTCATCTCCTGGAGTATCGCGGCTGAATGAAATGCTTTCATGGCCGGCCAGTAGCTCACTACAAGCGGCGGCATCAAATCCGGCTGACATCAGTGACTCTCTACTCAAATCGTACTGTCGATCACCCAGCCCGTAGCCGTGGCCCATAAAAGCCAGCTGATCTTCTTCTGTGGTCGGTATTTGCCTCAGCAGATGCTGGAAAAGTGAGATTTCCGCTACTGACGATTCGTCACCGAAAAGCTGCACAAATGAGGCCCCCTCTCCTTTACGGTCTGGGCCAAGGTTGGTGTACAGCCGATACAGGCCCATGGGGTCGTCACCCGACATCACGAGATGCCCAATACCGACAATGATCTGCTGAGACGCAGAAGGGACTTTCAGCAAGGTGTGCTGAAGGACGGCAATTTCAGATCGCGAGACATCCAAAATTCCACCGATAGTGGCATTCATTGGCAACTTTTGCTCAGCCTCAGCCCCGATGACTCTCTTTTTTAAAACTTGCTTGGCTAGCGCTACTAGGCCCATGGACTTCCTCACAAACGGTAATTTGGATTGCGTTTAGAAGAACGCTTATGCGACTTCCAAGAACTGCGGATTGAGCTAACAAAGAGGCCGATGACGATTGCGGCTACAGCCCAAAGCAAGATGCGCAAGCACCACATCAATCCACTTGTCTCGTCCTTTGATTGGTCCTTCTCTGCCTGGCGTGGTTGCGTTGCAACTGTTGTGCCCGCATTGGAAGACTGGATAGGCGCATCCCGATACACGACGTTGGTCTCATGGATTCTCGGCGCCGTGTCTCGACCGATCATGAACCACATCATGTTTGTAATGACGCTAGAGTCGCTTCGGTCTTGTACATAGACATGGGTAGTAGTTTGCGAAGGGGCAACAGGTGCGGGTATCTGCGTTACCGGTCGGGTAGAGGTATCTGCAGTATGTGTGGTGGCAGACTGACTCGACTTGGCTGCTTCATAACCGGCCGTAGCACCTACAGCACCAGTTGCAATCGCTACCTTTGGAGACGTGAGCGTACTGACGGCCTGGTTGTTCTTAATGTTTTTCTGAACACCTGCAGCTACCGAGTTCTGACCGGCCTGGTATAGCGCAGAATTTGTCTGGGATGTCGCCGGCTTTGCTATCGAATATGAGTCCGCTGAACGGGACGGCGAACTGAATCCAGACGACTTGGGTGTGACGCTTGATGGAGTCGAGATCGAGCGCGTTGGTGTGCTTATCGTCGTTGTACGTCCGCCACTAGAAAAGCCACTACTCACCCCTGCAAATGCAACCTGGCCAAGCGCCATTGCGATGGTGGCGGATATGATCACCATTGCCATCGAGATCGGGTGGACCTTCACTTCTGCCTGCGATCCTTGCTTCAAGATTCTCTTTCCTTCCTGTTTTTGATACTTCGCAACCCGAGCCACGAAATAGACAGACCAAATGTCATTCCGGCAAACGAAGCGAAGAAAGAGTGCCGATTGGGAAAGAGAGAATGAATACCCAATCCAGCGCCTACTGCAGTTAGCAATGAGATGGTGTATGCCTCAGCCGCATCCCAGATGGAAGACTGAGACGGTGAGTCATCCATAGGCAATCCCCCATGCGTAGTCTTCACCCCGCCCAGTTGCCAGCGCAGAAATCAGCGTAAACACATAATGAGGATGTTCACGTATCCAGTTGTCGAGTTCTCCTAATCGCTCTTCAAGCAATGGCGCGGAAGCGCTGCCACTTTCACTACGGGCTTGGCTTTCCCACACGCCTACAAGGTCCCTCAGATCGGGATAGGAGATACCAACCAACTCGAAAATTCGCCCCCTGTAGAGCACTCCGACCGAATCCAACTCCATGCGCGACAAGAGCCTGCATACCTCACGAATTACATGAACCTTCCCGTAACTGTCACAGGCTTTCTTCTTGAATCGCAGACGCATGGCAAACATGTAAGACCCCATCAGAATGATCAGTGCGGTTTTACAGAACAGTTCCTTGCTATTCAATTTTTCCGCAAAATCATGCCCATGCCACTGTCCCGGCCCTGGCCTTGGATTTGTCTCGTTTGGCAGTGGATGCATCCGGAAGCGCGGAATGAAATTCTGCAGCAAGCATGGCATTCACACGCTCAAGCAGATCAAGACGTTTGAAATTGACGTGGGCAGTCCGTGAAGTACGATGCAAAGTGATGTACAGGTAATCTGTATCGAGGCAACTTTTGTCTTCTGATTCAGATAAAAGCATGTACGTCCGTCGCGTATGATCTGGTTCTGGCTGTCCGTCAAGCATGCAAAAGACACGGACCAAATCATCAATCTTGTCAAAAACTTCATGAGACAAAGTCTGCCATGGAGGTCGCGAGAATGCGTTATTTAGAATCACCTTTTTGCCCAGCGACCAGACACTGTTCGTTGCATATTTATGATTCAGCCGTCTAAAAACGTTTACCACGCCACGTCTTAGAAGCGTATTTCTCTCACCATAAATCGAGAGAAATAGATCTCGTACATTCTGTTCAGAAAATTCCGGAGTTTTCTTCCCGCGAATCGTAGCATCCCACTCAGCTCGGGCTTCCTGATCCATAAATGAGCGTAGGCCACTCTTGATCAACATCAAATCCCACATTTCCGCATGGATATTTTCAATCGATACCTGAAGCCAGTTCTGATTGGTGAGAAGTGACAGCGCCTCTCTACTAGGCGGAGAAAGCGCTCTGTTGAAGTGGTACTCACTAAGTCCAAGCTCACATAGTGCTTTCCTCGCCTCAATCAAGGTTGCAAATGCCTTAGTAATTTCACTTACGCCAGCGCTGACCTTCTCCAAATAGTCCTTCAAATCTAACGACCCAATGATTGCTGACTGCATAGCACGCCCTTCCAAAACTTCAGCCTACCGTAGTCGGACGCGAATGCAAGCTTCAGGGAAGACCAGAAAAACAACCTGTAATTATTAGGTGGAACGCGAATCCGTGCGTCATACATTGAAATGTCATGTAAGCCAGCGTAAATTTAAAGAT
The DNA here is from genome assembly GCF_057809375.1 of Aquitalea sp. FG25. Classification (NCBI taxonomy): domain Bacteria; kingdom Pseudomonadati; phylum Pseudomonadota; class Betaproteobacteria; order Neisseriales; family Chromobacteriaceae; genus Aquitalea; species Aquitalea sp. FG25. The sequence continues at coordinate 43,633 of NZ_JBMDJV010000003.1, read as the reverse complement.
CAACTGCTGTACTCGTAGCCATAGGCTGCACTTACCCTGAGTTTGCTAAGCAAGTTCAATCACCCACTGGGACCAATGCCCGGTGGCATGGTCTATCACTACGGAGAAAGACCATGGATCTAACCCTGACCTCTCGCGACCTAACAGTCGAAGAAGTTATAGCCCTACTCCCTGCTCTGGCGAAGGATGCGAACAGCGGGTGCGGGCTTGTTTACGAAGTGTTCGAGCGCAACCTATCGGTTGCCATCGATAAGGCTGTTGCCCATTTGCCTGCATATGAGCAGCAATACGTTACAGCCGTAGCCAGAAATTCTGTTGGTTATTTAACACCTACAGAAAGACATAAAGAAAAGCTTGAGATGGAAGCGGATGGTTTATGTATTCATGGCCTTGATGAAATGACTTGCCCTTGTGGCTGTTTTGAGGGCGACGATGAAAGCTTCGATCACATGTTTCATGAGAGTGAAGATTGTGATTTTATTACTGCAGCTCATGTAGAACTTGATAATCTGTTTCTCGATATTGATTATCAAGCTGGCGTAAAAGCATGGGATGCAATTATTGAAATTGAGAGGCTTGCGGATAAATACCGTGAGCATTATAACATTTAACCGTTTTGAATAAGCATGCTTTGCATGCCGTGAACTACTCTACTGAGATGATCATGGAAGAAATAAAAAGAAGACCTCCCGGTAGAAAGCCGGGGGTCAAACCTGGGGGGACTTTAAACTCCACCTCAGTTAAATCTAAGCGCGAGGACATTAAAATCACTGAAATGACGACCAAGGATGTATTTCAGCACATCAAAGGTAAGAATTTCTCAGTTTCTGATACAAAGTGGTTGATTGTCAGAAAGCTTGAAGTACTGAGAGCTAACTTGGCAAACAATGACTATTCAGATGTTCCGTTGCCCCTGCCAGACCATGAGGCCCGGATCTACATCCAATCCTCTATCAGTGCCCTAACATGGGTGTTGAATAACCTTCCTTAACCTTCCTGCCGGACTAACGTCCGGCAGCCCCTCCTTGCTCTCCATCTCCACGCTTCTCAGCGCAGTTGATACCATGTTAGAAGACCGGTATTCGATCTGATGCATCACGTCGCTCCATTGGGAGCACCGACACATGCTGATAGATAGCACTCCTGATGGGTGATGCAATTTGTCCATCCAGCAATCCGATTGTCAGACCGGTATCTTGAATATACTTACTGCATGATTTCGTCGATTTGTGGCTTCGGGAAGTAGTCTATGTATCATCTGCTCATGTTCACTACGAAATGTGCTTCTCGATGATCCCGAAGTCCAAACTCAAAATCGCCATCAAGAGCGTGGCTATTGCGGCCATCATCGCCCTGGCCATCAAATACATTCTTATCGCCTGCGGCGTTGCTCTCTGCGCTGTTCTTTCGGTTTTCCTCCTGGACTTCAAAGATGATTTGATGCAAGAACGGAAAAACCGAAAGGCGGAGCGACAAAAGCCGCTCCCTGAAAAGTAGGAAAAAAAGACCCGACAAGGGTCTTTTTCATTTCTGGCTAGTCGCCTTTGGCTGGAACTGTATTCCAGCCTCCTGCGCACTCTGAAAAGTAGGGATAGTACTTTTTGTTTGCCTGGCAGTAGTTCCAGACATTTCCATTACAGGCCTGTGCGGTCTCCCCTGCATTAGCGGCAGGGTATGAAGTCATCGAGCTTGCGGGAGTGGCTTGCGGAGGGTTCGGTGGTAGAGCAGTGTCTTGTGCTACCGGGCTTGCCTCATCCGCCTGGGATTGTGCCGGGGCTGCAGCTGGGGCTCTGATTGGTGGTAACCACAATGCAGCAGGCGTGGGTGCTGGCATTGTTCTTCTGGGGGGGCACCAATAGTCAGTACCGACAACCTGGCATACACTCAATGCATGCATGCTAAGGGCAATCAGATACCTTCCCCACAACTAACCCAGCAATATGCCCCCTCATACATTATTTTGACCACTCTCCCATAATGTACGGCCATATGCATTACCCATTTCTTCCCTGGCCAAAAAAAAAGGAGCCTTTAGCTCCTTTTAAAATTACCCGTCTTATTCTTTGTTGCGCGTAAATTTGTATTTGACATTCTGGTGATTGGAGTAGTACATCACATCATTCTTATCATCATACATCATGAATTTGTTCGTAGAATGCGATGCCATAACCATCTCATTTTTGTCGAATTTTTCATTAGGTGACAAATTGAGATTAAAGTTGTCGAATTGCTTGTTAAGTGTGCCACGAATTACATCCTTATCCTTCGTAGGCTCAATAAGAAGCACATCAACTTCTGACCCATTTTTGCTGTACCACGGACCTTTGATTTTCTCAAAATCAACTTTGTTGGCAAATGCCGAAGCCTGGGCAGGTGCGGGGGTCGTTACAGTATTCGGTTCTGCTGTCTTGGCTCCGTCTTGATTGCAGGCAGTCAGAGATAAAGCGATTGCTACTGCAGAAACTGCAAGCAGGGATGTCTTCAGATTTTTCATTTTTCCAACTCCAAGTTTATTGAGATGGGCAAAGATTAAATTAGATTAAAAATAATGCAACCCCACCTGCAGATGTTGACAATGTAAAGATGGGTAAGGAGCAAGACCCGGCTACTTAACTGCCCTGATGTTCACAGGGATTTCTATCCCATCGGGCGGGGTCAGAATCATCACTGCCTGATCGGCGTGCATTTCAGGATAGACGACCCACCCTTCGCTAGTTCCCTCTGTAGCATCTTGGATACTCCTTACGACCCAACCTGCCGTATCTTGAAGTCGTACGTTAAGAAACTTGTCAGAGCTTATGCAAATTGCCTTGCCTATCTCGATTGCTAACTTCTGGGGTGTGCCCTGATCGATTGTAGCTTGGACAACTTTCTCGATAGAGGTTTTTTGGCATTCGCGCCCTGAAGCGATTGAGCTTAGAGAAAGAAGAGCAGCCATGAAGCTTATGGCTATCTTGGGGATTTTCATTTGTTGGAGCGTGGAATAAAAAACCAATAGTGTCGGTCCACACACATCAAATCAAATTTTTGACAAAATCATCAAGCTCAAGCTGGCAGTACATACATTACCTGGGAGATCATGAATGCGATGCCGGCAACCCGATGATGGAGCGCAATTTCTTCCGATTTGATATGTGCCCTTACCGCAATAGCTAGGGATTCTTTGACATCAGCAAAGGACTCACCTTCGAATGCCTCTGTCAATGTCACCTTCCCGTTAGGGATATTTTTACCGTGGCATAGTGCACTGGATATTTTCGCGTAGATGTTGGTTTCTGGGTTATGGAAATCAGCAGGAATCGTTTCGATTGGGGCAAGTAGCCTCGTCGTACCGAAGGCGAGTTCTATGCTACTTATCGATCTTAGCGTTGAAATGTTCAACTGCATTCCCTAACACCAGACTTCACTTGCGATGCCCTTTTCAGCCCATTCACGATGACTCCAGTTGAGGTCAGCTTCATAGTTTTCAGATCCAACTCCCCCACAATCGTGACGACACATTGCCCCTGAAGGCAGCTGTATTCAGCCTGGGCCCGCCGCAAAGTCTTCGCGCCGAGCATTGAGCTAAGTACGCCAGTTTGGGTCCGAAATTCAATGTGAAGTGACTTCAATCCAGTAGTCGGCACATCAAGAAAGTCTGCAAAGTTTGTGGCCACAGCCCTGACCCGCAGTACTCCGCAATTGACTGGTTGAGTCGCACGTACCCTCAAGGCTGCCCGGGTCTGCTCAGAAGGGTGTGACCGATGGGGAGATACACTGCCATCAAGGTTGTACCGGAGATGCGTTACGGAGACCTGTTCGAGATAGTCGGAAGATTCCGTATGCCGAATAAAGGCATGGACATGGACTCTGTCACTCGGATCAAAAACGCCTGCTGCAGCCATTTGACGCCTAATGTCGCGGTCCAATGGAAGACAATCGCGAAAGACCGTGAATCGGCCCTTCCAGCCGTCAAGAACCGGGTTCCACAGATTGCTAGGGACTTTACTCACCGCAGGTCAACTCGCGCCGACAAGGTGTTTACTGTCATGGCGCTGATATGCCGCACTTCTTGCCGAGACAGATATCAGAGGCTCAAGAATCTCACCACTAGTCATATCCAGACCACCAGATATAGTCACCTGCGCATTACCCTTGAGGTCAGTGAAGTGTGACTGGGCCTTGCGGAAACTTTTTGCTTTCAGCTTAGCTTTGACCTGGCCGCTCTCAGTTGCGAAGACTACATCGATCTCACGCACGCCAATTGTCTCAACCTGGCAGTATTTCTCGAAATCGGCAACAGCAAGACGCACTTTCAACGCACCAGCTTGAATCTTCAGCAAACTCAATTCTTTGGTCCCTTCATCCTGAAGGCTATTCAGCCCCCATTTAACCTCGTGTGACCTGGCCAGTCGCGGAATTACGCCCTGAGCCATCATTGCAGCAGTCTCTTGAGTGTATTTGCCAATGATGTGCCTGGCAGGGTTACCATTGAGGTTAAACCTGCATCCACCTTTTGCTAAAAGCTTGAGATATGGACGTGAGCGCGTATGTCGGAACAGTGCATACAGGTGTACTGGATTCTGTGGGTGCAAGTGACCGCCAAGGATCATCTGTCCGACAATATCATCTGCCAAGGGGCTCATTCGGTTGAAGACCCCAATGTCTCTGCACCACTGCGCCCTGACAGCACGCCATTCAGAATCTGGAATACCTACAAAGTCTTTTGTGGCGTGCAACAGTTCTGATTCGATCGTCCCATCACCACCATTTGCAAGATGCGAATTACTCACTACAGATCACCTAAGGCAATGTATTCCACTAAGATAAACCCATGTTCTCACAACAGAATTCATAGTCAATTTTTCAGCGAAATCGCATGCCCAGCCTGCAATATTTCACAAAAAAACCCGCCATGCTCTGGCGGGCTTTATTCCGGTATCGAGGTGCTTGCTTACAGCAATTCGTCGTCGCCACCAAGCACCTTGCAATCCTTCACATCAGGGAATGACTTCTTCCCTCCCCGGTATCGCTTCAGCGAGGACTTATTATTCAGCGCCGAAAGGACACCGGCACCAAGCTCATACATCAACGGATCGGCCTTCGCCGAAATCAGCACCTGGTTGAGCACAAGCCGGATGCCACTTCTCATCGCCTCGACATAGCCATGAGTACTACCATTTGAAGGATTGGATGGATTTGCGAATGTTGTAGCACAGGATGAGCGGTCTACCGCTTCATGATGAGTACGGCAGCTCATTGGTCGTAGCGGGTAGATGGAGCACTTCTTGGACTCTAGGAAGGGGCATGCATTGTTCGTGCGCATCTGCTGTGCCGGCCCGAGTGATTCGACGCGCTTTACATGCTCCTGGAGCCTGGCCATCAAAGCAGAATATCTTGCATGGTCATACCCGCTTATGTATTCAGCGATAGCCAGTATTTCTGGAGCGCTGGCTACAACACGGTAGTGGCAGCACATGTCGCAACCGGGCACACATTGGATTGGTAGAAGCTCCTGATGCCTTGAAATCGTTTTATCTACGATCTGGTAGATCTTCCGTGCTACTTGGGCAGGCTCGGCCATTACCTTCGCGGTGAGCACTTCCTGAGTAGTGTGCATGGTCTGAAGCGCCAGCTGCTTCTCTGATTCGGAAAACATGTGATTCTTGCTTCGTTGTGGGTACGCGAATCATACAGGACGAAAACGCGATGGCTACTCATGAAGCGCGTACATCTCTTAGAACATCATTGGCAACCATCAGCATTACCTTGATCGCCATGTCTGGCTCTCGGGGTAGCTGATAGCCAAAGCGCCCGACTATTCGACTTACTTGGGCGCGTAGATCTGTCGCGTTATCCCGGTCACCGGGCACCTCAATACCCCACTCCCGCCGGCCGCTCAGGATATAGGGTAAGGCCTGAGCTAGCACAGCAAGATCAGGATGGCCACATTCTGCATCGATCAGGTCAGCCATACGCTGGATGACGTATCGCATATCGCACAGAATCTCATGCCGCGAACGGCTAACCTCTGCGTACGATGCTTTCGCGACTTCCATCTCTTCTTCAAGCCGCTTTATCTTGTCTCTCAAGGCAGCGTGACCATCATCCGCGACTACCGGTTCTGTCCGGCGCACAGGCCACCAGCAAGGCAAAACACCCAGTGCGATCGCCTCCAGCAGGCACACCATGCCCCACAATTCGTTACCTATCATTCGCGGCCACTCAGAAGGTGCTGCACGATCAACTTGCGAGTGTGGCGGTACTTCCATCCTCTTCCCTGAAGTGACCACGTCCTGGCCTTCGCCTGCCTTGAACCACGCTGGTCCCGCAGCCTCATTTCGAGATGGCCATCGACAACCCGGCTAAATAAACGGCCAGAAAAGCCAGTTATCTTTATTCGCATATGTACCCCTTTGTGTAGATCGTAATTTTCCGCTAACCATCTGTCTCCTTCAACCAAACCGACAAATCATCATGGTTAATTAAAGAAAAACCCCGCCGTAGCGGGGTTTAGGGTGAAGTTGCTTTACGGTTCCAAGATTACTCCCTTGGTAACCGCGTAGTAATTGAGCCGAATGTGTTGCAGTGCCTCAAAATTCGTATCACGGCGCGATTCGAAATGGAAGGCTGATTTTCCATCATCAATTTGATCGATGCCAATGGTCATGCACGGGTAGCTTAATCCTGCACGCTCTCCATCCATGTATCGAGCCATGCAGATGCACTTCATCGAGTAGTCCATCTTGTACCCGATTTCCGCCAGCATCTTCTTCAACTCAGCAACCGAAACCCGGATGCCTGTTGTATCCGGATTTGCAGAACGATAAGCCAACTCATTAGCCAGCGGATCGTTGATCTGTTTGTGGGTATTGGTTTGGGTGGTTGTCATGGTCAAGCCTTGAAAGTGCGAGACCAACCCCATGCGGGAGAAGGTCCCGATGGGTCAAATATAGAGGGTAAGTGCAACTATTCAGTCGCGGGTACTGCAGAAGGAATTCCCAAATTAACAGACTTAGCCCTGGGCGACCAGCCTGGTGCTCAATTTCATGCCTTAACAATGCCGCCGGCGCTTGATATTGCAGATAGGACGGCGTCCATAAGGTGAGGCCTCACCTCCACGACAAGCGTTTTGCATACCCGCTTGTTACGCCAGTCCGTAAAGGCTTCAGATAAGGTCTTGTCGTAGTCATTCCCCATCACGTAGCCATTCTCCACCTCCACCTCAGCCCCGGTCGGTATTGCCCGAATAGCCAGTTCGGTAACAGGTTTACCGTCCACGAACAAACAGACGCCATGCGAGAATTTGTCTCCAGTCCAGAATGCCTTATCGGCGATGAAGTCTCTGAACTCGGCTCCAGTGGTAGTGACAGATACGGCCATGATGTACTCCTGATTTCGTTGGGCCGTATCCTAGCAATTCAGAAAACGAATGCAATTTAATGGCAAATTTATTCAGATTCTGTGGTGTGTTAGCCAACAGCTGTATTCATTCACCACGGCCGGGATGCACCCAGAAATTAAGCTTGGGGTATACAGCAGTATTCGGTTGCCCCATGCGCTTCCGGGCAGAAGTGAATCCGGATGCCTGGAGCCCATTGATGCCGAAGTATGAGCCCATGCGCAGCGCAAACTTGATGTCCTCCCCTTTGCCTCCGAAGGCATCGGCTCCCCAAAGCAATTCGTCGGGAAGGTCTATATGCTGTGCTGCGGCATACTGCCATGCTGTCGCCTCAACATCAGAAGATTGCATGCCAGCGCGGCAAACGGGGCACTCCGGGTATTCCATCAGGCCGGATTTATGGTCATCCATATGGGCCATGGCCGCATCGAACAGGCCTTTGAGATTGCCGGACGCATGAGGCCAGAACTCACGGGGCAATACGCACAAGTGCCCTGCTTCGTGAAGAATATCGCCTGGAATCACCTTTGCTACGTCCACATGCAAGACGCCAGCCTTGATGATAATGGCCGGCAGAAAGCAGTCTGCTTCTTGCTGATCTTGCATCTCGACGACTTCGACTCCGATGGTCGTGAGAAAGTCGATAACACGTCTGGTCCATTCAAGCCGAGTTGAGTGATCTTGCCCTTGCTTACTCATGCTCTACGGTGCCGTGCGGATGAAGGTCAGTGTTACCACCATGGGCCTGGGTCTTCATCAGCTTATGCAGGGCCTGCAACTCGGGACTGAGGCCCTGGCATTGAGAAGCTGCAGATTCACCCTGCTCCCCTATGTGCTTTTCCAGCAGTGCCATTGCAGCCAGCTCAATCGCATGTAGCCGCTCCAACTCAACCACCGCTTGAGGATGGAATCCCGGCGCTCCAAGGCCACCAGCGTGGCTCTGGCCTTTGGTTCGATGGAATGAAAGCAGCTCCAGTAGTATCGACATGCGACCTCCTAAATGACCAGATCTGCCCAGTTCTCTGACGGGGGGGCTCCGTCGCTTGTATCGAGCATCCACATCGCAGCATTCAGGGCCTCTTCCAGAACATTATCTGCAAAGTCCGGATCATCCTCGTCACCCCACCGCTCATAAATCTGGGGCTCACGCATTTTCCCCTGCAATACTTCTACCTGGGCATCGATCGCAGCATGATGGTCTGCACCAAATACATTGGTCTTGCGAACAGAGGGCTTTATTGCGATCAGTCGTGCAATTTCCTGATCAATTACGGTTTGGTCGAGCATGCTTCTGGCCTTAAAAGTGACATGGGAATAGGCGGCACATCCTGCAAAGCTACACCGGTCTCAAACGCAAAGAGCCAATCGGGATACCTGAATATCTCAGGGTTCTCCTCACCTCGCGGTGTATAGATCTGTGCCGGTGTTGGGTGAAAAATGCCGTGGGGCACGGAGGGATCATCTCCAAACCACATCCTGGCTCTTTGATCCCAAACACGGCCATCCTCAAGGACAATCCAGAAGTGGGGTGCGAAATGGCCAAGGCCTTCTATTTCCAGCTGCCCACCGAATATACGGTGGGGAATTTCCTCCCGAAGCAACAGGCTGGATATGACGCGGCACATACCATCACACTCAACGCGCACCGAGTCGAGGAAACTGAGAAATGATTCAGGGGAATCGTCTACGGGCAACGTGGCCTTGAGCATGGCTATCAAAGACATTTTTTGCATTTATCTAACGTGAATGCAGCAAGTTTTGCAAAAAACTGATTTTATGCAAGCCGATCACTCGTCGTACCAACGTGACCGTGCTGCCGGGAAAATTTCTCCGCATAGCGTCCTGATAACGATCTTCTCGGGAAGCTTCAATCGCGCCGCGATGGCAGGCACCGACAAGCCCTCATCGTAGCTCTGAAACAAGCGATGAATCTCGATGGCCTGGTCAAAGGTGATTCCCTCGAAGTCCGGCTCCCGTGGATACCCATCAAATTCTATGCGAGGCTTGCTGGTGTCCGGCCCACCCTCTCGTCGCTGGCTAAACGAAACTTTGATAACGGTGCCCATAGTTCTCACTTGGCTGAAGATGCGGAAACTTTGGCCGGCTCACGCTCAATCTTGGTGGACTGACGCATCATGTCCTGCATGGCAGATGCAATGGCCTGGCTCTTGCCTTCAGTGTACGAAGGCCATGCCACAATCGGGTGTGAACTGAACCTGTCCACCATGAACAGATCGTTGTCGGGGCAGCGATAACTGGCCACATTGGCGTTAACGTCACTCACCAGCAGCACCTCTGACTTGCAACCCAGACTCTTAAATGCCGGGACATCACTCATCGCTCTCACGAATACCACGCCAGCGTCCTTGCTGCCTGGCACGAAGAACCGAAGGTGATCAATCACCACGGTCCCCAAGTAGGCTGAAAACAAAAGGCCAAGTACTGAGGGGCCAATCGAGAAGAAGCCGGATGGCTTCATAGCGTGGCGATAGAGCTTGATGCCAAACATAACCGTAAGTAGCAAAGAGGCTGCTGCCCACAAGTAAATGTCGATGTTGGAGTTTGACGTGGGCATGGCATTGCTTTTCTCAACCTGTGCCATCAAGAGGATGTCGCGGAAGAAAGGCAAAATGGTTAAAAGCCCGCCAAGCATAAGCAGAAATGCGAGGCCGGACTCTCGCATATCAAGGCCCTGCCCCTTCAACACGCCTTGCCAAACTACGTTGCGGAACAGTCCACCAAGCACAATGAGTTGCAGGGTCAGGATCGAGAAAATCAGCAGCATGTTTCGTATTTCTGGCTGCGCTATGCCCAGCCCTATTGTTGGTTGATGTGGAAGTTTACGCTCAGCAGCCCATCCGGCGCTCTGCATCGACCTCTGCCGAAAGCATGGCGTCGTAACGACGGGTATTTTCCTGGTATGCGATAGCAGCCTTCTGGCGCTCGGACAGCTCACGCGCCTCATCAACCGTCTCTACCACGCGAAGACCTTTGCACTCTGGGCAACATATATCGTACTCGCCGGCCAAATAGCGCTGCTTGTCCTCTTCCTCAGGAAACGCACGATCAAACTCATTGGCGGTGAAACCGTTGGCGAAGGCTGGGTTTTCGACCTTGCCTTTACCCTCACAGGTAGGGCACACAACGTACTTGGACGGAACTTCTACCAAATCCCCGTCCTCATTCTCAATCATCAAAATGTTTGCAGCCATCGAAATCTCCAAATCTTCAAAGGACTCGGTTGAGCGTACTCCCCGCCTTCGGAGATGCAAGTTTTGCTCTTGCGCTTCACCGGAAAAAGAAAAGGCCGCAAGTGCGGCCTGTCTGTCGCCTAATTCGAGCTAGGCTCGTCCGGTCTGGCCTTCCGTGATTCCTGGCAGTATTCATTAACCCAAACCAGCAACTTCTTATCGCTGACTCTGCGCCACGGGCGTACGTCAAGCCCCATCTTCATCACGTTCTTGCGCATGGCAAGAATTTCACGAACCGTGAAGTAGGTGGAAGCAGCTAACAGGACAATCAGCACCACGAACAAAATCCGGTAGAAATCCGTTGACGCGTCCGACGCAATCCAATCTACAAAACCGTTTACTCCGCGGAGAACAGAGCCTGCCATGGACTTAGTGACAGCCGCACCTAACACCATGATGATCAGGTTCATGGCACCGATCAGCAATTTACGGAGTTTCTGGTTCACCACGTCCTTGTACTGGAGAAGCATCACTTTGTTGGCATCACTGAGACTGATAAATGCCTCTTTGCTAACGGTAGTTGAAGTGGCCATTTTAAGCTTTCAAAGGTGAAGGTGAATTGTGCTGGTTACAGTACAGCTGGTGGACTCCCAACGTGACCATCATTACATAGCTCAAAACCACAATGGCAATGACGAAGAGTACGGTGACTTGATGCAGGCCGGTGCCTGCTTCCGGCACCACCCCGGACAGCCACACATAAAGGGGCTGCAGAACTTCGCGCCATCCGAGCACCATTGCCATGATGTGGCTGGAGATACCGAAAATCATGCAGAAAAAGTCCTGTGCATCATCCGGTCGATCCGCCGTCTCCAGCGAGGAAGATCGCCATTGAAACCAGATGCCAGTCAGGCTGAAAATCACAAAGTAGATTGCTGGAAGCATTAGCACATCCCCTCAAATTAACGGCACGGTCCCAGAACGGGGTCGTCCGGCGATACACCATTAGCGATGGCCATATCCCGATAGCTGTCGTGCAACTCAACACCGCCATCCGTCACATCATCCTTGATCCGGCCACGCATACGGCCAATTCGCACCAAGAGGTTATGGTCACTGCCACGAAGAAGAAAACCAGCGCAAGTTGCCGGTTTTTTGATGCCTGAGTCATGGCAACCGAAATGGCTAGTGGACATGTCATAAGCAGTTTTGGCCGACTCTCGAAACGCTCCTTCAGGGAAGACACCAACAGCATCTTTCCGCCACGGGCAGTCTGGGCATGGTTTCTTACGGTAAGTACCTCTTCCGCCTTCAACTGTAACGACCTGGTGACCAGCATCAACAGGCGCGATCTTTGTGATTACTGGATATCTCTTACCCATTTGCCAAAACCCATATGTCGTATCGATGCCAAATCGTATCGCAGGATACCCGCAATGCAAGTCCGCGTGAAGCACGCTCGCGACTACGAGCGGAGAAGTAGCTCAGCTTCTGTCTGCGAAAGTCGGAACGCAATGGCCAGCTGGGCGATAGGTGCCGACACCCTGTCTTCAAAGAAAACCCGGCGTCCATGCTCAAACAGTTTCCACGGATGTTCTTCCGGCAATTCCGCCAACAGACGGGCGTTCTCCTTAGCGTCGTCACCATCATCCACATAACGCATGATGCCACTCTCATTACCAACTGCAGGGTCATCGCCTCCATCAATGGCATGTGCCCAGCGTAGGAGCCTGTCGGCATCCTCCTCGGCCTCATTTCGGCTTGTCATGTCCATGATGGGCGTGCGCAAGCCAGAAAGAGGACTTTGCAGGAGAGGTCTGAGTGCCGCCGGAATTTCCGTGTCGCCACACAGAACATTGAAGAGCCACAAGGCAGACTGCTCCGGAAAGTCCCGCACGTAAACTGCATTGACCCCTACGCATACCTTGAATTCCTTGGCCCAAACGGCTGCGCCCGAGTTCTCAACTGTCGCGCCCGCATCCGGCTTTGACCATTCACCGCACCAGTCCGTTGGACTTGTCTTGGGCCAACCTTCCATAACAGGCGAACGTGCTCGGCACTGACCGGTTGGTTTGTCCCAGACTCGACATTGAATACAGGTGGTCATACGTTACTTTCTGGCGTATTGCCATGCGTTGTGCAGTTGGCCAGCGGCATCTTGCGTAGCAGCGTGGCAGATAGTTGGAAATAGTCATTTTCTAGCCTGGGCGCGTGATCACGAACCCATTGCATCGCCACCGGATGGCGCAGGGCCTCACTGATCTCGGCAAGCTGGGCCTGCGAATCGCACTGAATGGCAAGCTGGTGACTGATGGGGAGTCGGCCTGGTGCGAGTTCGATAGGGTTGATGCTGGAAAGAATTCGCGGAAGAACAAGCATGGGCTTCTCCAGATCCCAGCTATGAAAACCTTCTGGTGGCATCCATGGACTGCCCTGCTTCGCACGGCTACTCTGCCGCGCCTGCGAATCGAGCAGATGACGCTGCACTGTTTCATGTGGAACAGTGCCTGGCGCAGTGCAGATAGCAAAGCGCGAGGGTTCAGCGAGTCCATCCTTACTCCAGTCACCCGGAGCCAGTACCGGAACAACAGAGCCTGCCGGCAGGTTGCTAGCCACTGTGGCATCTACCAGAAACACGCCATCTGTACCCAGCCATGGTGCTAACTTGATTTCCGCCACTTCACCAAGCTTGAGCATGTCTGCGTACGCATTGCTCTCGACACCCGGATAGATAGGCTGGTCGGTTAGCTGGTGCACTGCTGCTGGGTCGTTACAGTCGGCAAGGATCACCGCGACAGGGTGTACCCGTGGAGGGGTGCCAGCTGTGCGATTTTTTGGCCGGAAGAAAGCCGATTGGCAGTCCAACCGTTCCAGCAACGTGATAGCCAACGTGTGGCCAATTCGAGCGCGCAATGTTCCGGCCTGCTTGTTGATCAGCCAGCGGTCACTTGTGACGAAGCCAATCCGCCCGCCCGCCTTCAGACACGTTACACAGCGATCAAGAAAGCTATGCAGCAGGTCCGCTGCGGCGTACCCCGGCACGATTGGCTCGTATAGCTGGCGCAGAAGCGCCGGAACCTTGAGCCAACGCAGGTACGGAGGATTGCCGGCAATAATGTCCCAGCGTGGCGCTGTGGGGCCGTCTGTCAGGAAGTCGGCACAAACAACCATGCGCTCCGAGACGCGGCGGGAAACATCTGCTTGATACCCTGCCAGCAGCAACCGGGTAGCGATACGCTGGCGGGCCTCATCGCATGCCCCGGGGTGAATCTCCCAACCTTCCAGCACTTGGAAGTCTGACTCATCCAGCTTTCCACTGGCCTCCAGCAGGCGTTCTAGTGCGCGAACGAGGAACATGCCATTACCACTACTCGGATCAACCAGTGTCTTGCCGCTGGCCGGCCAGCTGAGTTTGTCCAGCAACTGATCGACTACCGGCTCAGCGGTGTAGATGGCCGTTGCGGCATGCAGTTCATCTACTGCGTCCTGGAGTGGATCTTGCAGGAAGAGATTGGTCTGGGTGAATTCCATGAAAATGACTCGCGCACATTAGAGGCCAGCACCGCAGGTAGTGCCCCCTGGTTGGTAGTGCGAAAAAGGTATTACAGGCTGAAACAAATGCAAGCCCATCGATATATAACTTGATTCATTCAGCACAGACAGATAGCCGGGTACATTGAGAAGGCTCTTAGCCAGACATCTACATCAAGGACACCATTTCATGCGCCTGAAATTCTTCCAACACCCCGCTACCCTCTGCGTAGCAGGCCTCATGCTGGTGCCCTCCTTGGCTAGTGCCCAAGACAAAAGAATGACTCTTTCTTGTAACTTCCCATCTGGTGAAACCTACGATGGAGAAGAATGGATTAAGGGGAATTGGGTATGCAAGATTAATGCTGAGAAAGGCAATTTCCTTGATTATGTATCCGATGGTCTAAACGCGATGTGGCATGCAACTGATGGGTTCTATGAAATTCTTTACAATAGAGGGGGCACAGTGAAACGCGGCGGTGTCCAATACAACATGCTGCATTGAGCCCTGCTCTAAGATCAAAAAAGGTGAGAAGCTTTTCTGAACGGCACCCTGGATTGAGATGAAATCGAGTGACTAACTCAGATCTTCATCTCTTGCCACCTGATCATTGAATTCAGCGATATCGCACAGGCGGCGAACGCAGAGGTAGACCCATCCACCGGCTGCAAGCGTCAAAAGCTCAGTGGTGAAAACGCTGAAGTTCCGAACGATGAACATCATTGTGCCGGCACCAAACTCAGGGCATCGAGCAATAATGTCCTTACAGCCAAGTGAGGCGAAGTAGCAAAATGCGGTAATGCAAAAGGCCCCAAGCACCTCACCGTACTTAAGGAAAAAAGACTTCATAACGCCTCCAAATAACCTTGACCGTCCGATTCATTCGCACGGTCATCTAACAGGCCACGACTGTACCCAACCAGCATTCATCATTCAAGAAAACCACTAAATCACTACAGAGACTTACAAGGAAAAACCCGCCAAATGGCGGGTTTTTGGGTTACTACTGGTCACAGCTTGATGATCACATAATCATCAGGGGTAATGCTTTTCCGTTTCTTCAGTTCAGACTTGATACCGGCCTTGGTAGGTCGAACCATGTACAGGCTGATGAACTGGTCATCGCTACCACCCTCAGGATGAATGTAAGCATCCACCCGGTGTGTGTAGCCCTTGGCTTTCATCGCGGCATCTTGCTCGGCAAGTTTCGCGTTGTCCTCTTGCTCAGCCTGCTCAAACTCAGCCTTCAGCCTGGCAAGACGACAAACCTCGCACTCATTCTCGTCGTGATACTCGTTCTTCAGCTTGGAGAAGGCCGGCTTACCGCACTTCGGGCAAGAAACCACCCGGCATTTCGAGGCAAGGGACAGCATGTCTTCGACGGTTGTAACCTGATAGTTCACCTTCTTGGTGTGGTGAATTGCACGTTCCATTGTCGCGTTGATGGTGACCTGGATCTGCAAGCCATAGTTGTCATTCATCCACGAGCAGGGACTGACAGAGATCGAAACTGCGTGGCCGTCAATGTCCGTCTGAAGGTTAACCCGTGACAGATTAGCCTCAAGCTTCTCCGCGACTTTCAGTTCGCTATAAGAGGACAGGTCCGACTCGAAGATGGCAAATTGCCCGCCGTTACCCGGTAACGCAGTGTTGAAGAGCATTTCGACAAGGTTGGTGGCAGGGTTGACGGTCACCGCCATGGCTTTGATTAGAACCGGGCGGTCTTCGTACTCTGCCATAGCTCGGTTGGCCTGGATGCGTTTCGTCGAAACGATACCCGAGGCCCAACTACGTACCGAAGCAATCGCCTCTGTTCCGGCCAACTCGCACGCCGGCAGGTATTTCCCATCAGCGAGAACGTCCCAATCGACAGTACCAGCATGGAAACCAGTAACATTGCCCACATACATCGTAGGCCAAGCTTCGACCATGATTGCTACTTTGCCGGGGGCCAGCAGGATGACTTCCCCATCGCTCACTTCTCCACTGGACTGAACGTGGTCGTAAGCCGATGCAGGAGACAGGCCGATCAGGTTGTGCACCTTGATGCCGTTGATAGTGGAGATGGTGATATTGGTGGCCATGACTACATCCTTTGCAAGATGGAACCATGACCCAAAGGGCGCATGGTCCCTGAGGGTTGAGGTGCTGGTGTGTGCCAGCGGGGTAATTGCGACAAATGCCGCGACTGCATAAGAGCGCCCAGTCTAACCTGGGCGTTTGGTCTAAACAACGATCAGTTGCATGGAATATCAGTTGGTGCCAAATACGATATCGGATACGTCTTCGATACGGAACAACTTGTGCAGATCGTGAGCATGAAGCAAGCCGACCTGGTTCGCTCTAGCCAACTCTCGGGCCGGCCCGGTATACGAACTGGTGGTCACGACAATCGCTGAATGCGCATCGACAAAGGCCCTGCCAGCGACGATCTGTTGTACCGCTGCATTGCCTACCGGACTACTGAAACGCTTGCACTGGATTGCCAGCTTCTTGCCAAATCGCGTGGCGATAACATCGACCCCTTGATCTCGGGACTTGGGTGTAAGGGAAATATCCCATCCGTTTTTCCGTAGCACTTCAGCACAGTACTGTTCAAATGCTTCGGGGGTGAGGCTACCCAGCGAATCACCCTGCTTGAACACAGCGCCTGGTGCCTTCGGATTCACGATGGATCGTGTCACCAGTGGCCTTTCGTATTCCCGCGTTGCATCTTTGACTTTGGCAACACGTTTTGATCGCCTTGTGCCTGGCTTCCACTTCCAGCGTTTGTTGGGCTGACGTGCAGTCCATGCGCCCCACCTGCGACGCCCCGCAACAACCTCGTACACCGTGATAGCCAGTGCGATGCCAAGAGCCAGCATGAGCATGTGATAGAAAGCGAAGGCGAGGCAAAGGGGAAGCAGCACGGTTTGAGGCTGGCGACGAAAAAGGACGCTGGCGACTACGACAGAGATCAGCAGCATTCCTATATGCGAAAGTGCGCCAGAAAAGCAGAGGAAGACGAAAAGGGCGAGAAAGATGGGCATTGCCAGACTCAGGAACTGAAAGCTCGATTCTGGATTGTCGGTAGGCCCAAATCAAAGGAACGGCGAAATCATGGGCCGGCGGAATGCCGACCCATACTGGCGCTTAGCAGCCACTAATCATGGGCATTTCGAAGCCCATCGAGTTAACGAATCTCAAGGCACCGCCAAGTACATACTGGACAATACGCTCCGTCGAGATCCAGCGCCGGCCCAACTCTTCCGATGCTTTGGCCGTCGTGAAGGACCCGCCGAATGGATCGACCACTAGGTCACCTGGCGCAGTCAGAAACTCAACGAGGAATCTGGCAAGACGCAATGGCATAGGGGCACCATGTGTCCGCAAACCGAGTGCGCGGGCATTCTTCTTGTACCGCATCTGATCAGCACACGCATGGCCATAGCTGAGCACGTTCCGTGGTATGCGCCCTTCTGTCTCCCGGCCAAAGCTACCTTTCTTGATCTTGTAGGCCCCGTCACAGAACACACCTTCCCTCATCTCGCCACCTGATTTCATCAACTGGAGATGGCGGTCGGTATGCTCAAGCAGCACCCGGCGATTGTCAGATTTCACCTGCTGGGGGTCATTCGTGAACCAGTACACCGGCTCCCATCCAGTATTGAGTTGCACACGATGTATCGAAGCCCACTGTATTGGACCTGGTGCTTTCGACCCGTTATGCCAGATCAGCTGATCCATCAGGTGTAGGCCTAGCCTGTCAGTCAGTGCGATAACCAACCGTTCCCGATAGGTGGAACGGGCGGGGCTTCCGGCCATGAAAACATCGTTTGAAATATTGAGTGCGATGGATCCACCCGGAACCAAATTCTTGACGATAGGTTCGAGCATGTTGCACACCCAATCCACGTACTCACGTTCATTCGGATTGCCGTAGTCACGCTGCTTTGCCAACGGATACGGAGGACTGGTGAGACAAAGGGTGATGGGATCATCAATACGTGAAAAGGTTGAGTAGCATGAGCCCAGAATGGCTACACCTAATTCAGTCGAGAAACCGACAACAGATACGCCCGGCTCGACCGCGTCAAGATCGTCCTTCTCTGGTCGCGTCATCTTCCAGACCCCTCTTTCGCCGGGCACTCGCTCGATGATGCCGGCTGCGCGAAGAGATTGCTGATGCCAACGAACGCGTCTGGCCATGAGGCTATACATCTCCCTGTCCTTGCCAACTGGAGACTTGCTATTGAACTCGGCAATAGGTATGCCTGCACGCATGGCAACGGATGCATACAGCTGATTGTTGGTGATGCCTTCGGCAGAACCATGGGTATATGCGGAAATTACCTCTTGGAAAAACTGAATGCTTTGTGCGGCTTTTATCCGCCGCTCGGATGTAGACATTGCTGGCATGGCCATTCCTTACGAAATTGCCACCTATTTTACAGATCGCTCCACCTTTGCAAGCTCTTACACCCCGGGGCAAAGACATGCGCCCCACTGGCCGCTATATTCCCCAAAAAAACATATCCCCCGTGATTTTCACTTTTAGGAATACCCATGAATGGTGCTGTGGTTATTGTTACTGCATTCTTCGTAGCAATTCCAAGCGCCCTCCTCCTGGCAAGGTGTTTGGCCAAAAGGAAGGCGAACCTCCCTCCATCACAACGAGCCCCTAATCAGGGTAACGTTCACGAAAGAGGCACAATTGAACCCGGGCGATGGTATGGCAACAATCCAAGTCAGAGCAAAACGCGTCTGGACGAAGTGATGGGATGTCCGCTGGTCTACCGCGAGGAGTTTCACAAACTGATCGCCATGTCGTTTTGCGACATCCTGGACATCGACAATTTTGTGAGCGGCATTACCTACTCCTCAAACTTCTACTCACCGGATTTGATTACCAAAGGTGCATACGCCGGCTTTGTACTCAAGGTGAGCCCAGTGGTTGCAGCTGCATTCTTCATGCGCGTAGAAGACGGTTCCAAGCCAATCCCCAACCTTGCGCATCGATCAAAAGGCCTCGCCATTGGTAACCGGGATGACACTGGTCGCCTGTTGGTCGCATTCGCCTCAGGCATCGCATCCGTTGAGGCCTACCGGGAAGGTGGTAGCGGAGCACTCTACAACGCTGAATACGCCGAGCTACGAGACCTGGCTCCATTCATCATTCCCACCCGCAAATAAAAAAACCGCCTTCGAAAAGGCGGTTTTGCTTTGTGCGCTTATTTGCACGTACCGCTACTGTCGCAGTGGCAAGAACTGTGATTGGCATCGTCCAGATACTCAGCAACCAATTCCCGGCTCACCAGCACCGGTGAGGAAAATTCAGGACTGCCTTCCGCGAAGAAACGATTAAGACCGCCCTGAATCTTGGAAAGATCGACGGGTGGCCGGCGCATGAAGAACTTGGCGTAGGTCTCGTTGAATGGTTCAACCTTGGCCCGACCTTCTTTCAGCAAGTCGAGATAGATCGAGCCACTGCGAGAAACCTTCTCACCATATGAGTCCTTGACGATCGCGTTTACCTTTTCTGCAAACTCGACAACATGGCCAACGATATCACTCTGCGTATCCACATTGCGGAATGCGATGAATGTTGTCGAAAGGATGTTTCGCTGTTCACTCATGAACATGGCATTCAGGCAAGAATGAAAGTTTGGACCATCATGCTCTACCAGACAAACGGTGGCTACCTTTGCACCGAACGCAGAACCATAGGTACGCTGAATGGTGCCACGCTGGGTGACAATCCAACCGTATTTCTGAAGTACTGCGATTACGTCATCGCGAACAGTTTCAATGGGCAATTCGCCAAGGAACTTGGCTCCAACCCAGAACTTGTTTTCGATAGCCACTTCCCATGCCTTGTTCCACACGGTTAAGTCCGCTTCGCTGAATTGATCAGGCTCTTCCGTCATCCCGCAAATTCTAAAGGCATCCAGCATCAACATGTTTGGATCGCAAAAATCATGCGAGTGGCAAACCTTTTTGTCCTGCTCGATGGCATTGCGGCTATTCACCAGTTCCATTTCAGCAGTAGTCAACGATTCGCGAAGAATCGAAGCAAATGTTCTTGCTACAGTCTCGATCAGAGGAGCTTCACGAAACAGAGTTGCATTCTCAACTTCGGTATTTTGGGACATGGTATTCTCCTGGATTTAGGACCATGCCCCTTGCGGGAGATGATCCCGAAGGGTTGAAATAAAGCGCGGTAAGTGCATCAAGAAGATGCGGATGCCTAATGGCAGATTGAGCCGTAATAATGAAGCCTGAGGCGTAGCCACGTCAAATGCAACCAGCAGCACTTCCCGCCAGCACATTTGACCATGTAGAATATAGGTTCTTCACTTCGCGACATGCCGTCGCAGTTACCTGCTGAATTTTCAGCATCCACCCTTAGGGACCACATCCCTATCGGGTGCGGTCCCTTTAATTTTAGAGGACTGCACCATGAGCAATAACGCTACCCAGACAGCAACTGACGAAAACGTCGTTCAAACCCGTATTTTGGTTAGCCTGGATGATGGTCTTACCTTCATTCCTGCGCCGTCTGGTGTTCGCCTGATTTACCAGAACGTTTCCGTTCCTGAGGAAGAAGAGCTGGGCGAGTTGCACGTCAACGCGACATCTGAAGGCATCATCACTGATGTTTGGGTCACTCGCGTTGAGCATCTTGACCACAATATCGGTACTTCTTCTCAAATGATTGAAGACATCGCGGCATCGCTCGCTGAGCAAAGCCTGTAATTAATCACACTCTATAAACCCCCTATCAGGGTAGCGCCCTGATGGTGCGCCCTGATTTTCTTACTGAGGACTGCACCATGAACATCGATTCCACTTTCGCAAAAGTAGATCAAATCTTCTCTTACCTCGACCTTTCCACCGGTCATCTTTCGCAAAAAACTCTTGAGTTTATTGAATCGATTACCGGTCAGAATGTAATTGGAACAACGGTGGCCAGCTATGAACACGGGGTCTTTGTTGCCGTGCCTGGTCGCGAGGAAGGTGAAGCCTGGAATGAAGCCATCCCTGCAGACTTGAGGAAGGTAATGGAGTTTGCCGAGGCGCATCAGTGCTTCGTCCTACGTTTCGACGCGTCTGCAGACCAAATTGCGTCCCTGCCGTTCTACCCTGATCATCCTTCTGGCATTAATGCAGAAGTGCATGATGATTCGCATGCCAAGTCCGCTGTTTTCGATGCTGCGCCGTGGTTTGCCATAGCATCGGACAAAGCGATCGTAGAACTTCACGACATTGGCTGGCGAGGTGATTACCCGGCCGATGAAGTCGCATTGTTCTTCGAAAGCGGGAATGTGGACATCGCTGACCTGTTTGATTTCTGCCGTGCGTCTCAACGTACCAATTCACCTATCGGCTTTGAGTGCTCGGTCGATAGTGAAAATGCGATGGAATGGCTGAAAGAAAACCGTGCAGGCCTTTGGGCTCAGTTGCTTTGCTCGAAGGAAAGCGAACTCTCGCTCCGTTTCGACGAAGAAGACAAAGCCTGGCAGTGGTTTCAAGAGAATACGAATGGCTATTCTTGCTCGTTTGATCGTTTCAAAACGATTGAAGAAGCTGCCCTTGATGCAGTCAAAGTGCGATGTCTTGACGAACACTTTGACATTTAACCTACTCTCACCATGACAAACGGCCCTTACGGGCCGTTTTTCTTTTGCAGATTGTTAAAGGTTAGGCAGGAAGGATGTTCTTGCCGGCTTTAAACGAGCGGAAATCGAGCAGATAAATTCGCTTCTTCTGGTATCTCGCTGTTCGTGCGAAATCTTTCTTGGTCGGGAATTGAATCCTGCTCAGATCCATGTTGTCATCGATATCATCGATCTTCACGTCCAAAGCCACTTCGTCGGTTGTCACACGACGAAGGTACTCCGAATAACTCTCATCTTTGCGACGGCTAATACAGTCTACGGAATGTGCATTTTCGGGCGAAATACCTTCTTTAATGAGAGATTCCTTGGTCACCTCGCCATTGGATTCTTCGATAACATCGTGCAGTACTGCGACCACCTTGCGACGATGCTCGACCTCACCTGGAGCACTCCATGACCCACTCGAAGACATCGCCGCGACGTTCTCTGGTTCAGATCAGCGTTTTTTGGCAGACGAAGCGTTTTCGAAGCAATTTAACTCTGCCGTCTTTTCCAAAGAGGCGATTGAGATTTTCCCTGCTTTGAAGAAATATGCCGGCAAGCGATTGATGGTTAAATTCTATGCGATGTACGAAACCATGCCCGGCAAGTTGCCGGTAATGGCGCTTTACATGGTCTATGAACCGCGGTCAGCGGGGGAGCCGCGATTCTTGTCGCACTACTTCGCTAAAGCCCTTGATCAGTTCTCTGCTGAGGAGGCGAAAGCCCCTTCTTACACTGATCTGATCAGAAAGGTACTGCTCAAGAAGGAGCACCGACTGAAGGTTGGCTGGGTTGATTACAGTTCGGAAAGTTGTGACCACCGCCTGGCATCAGCCAGTGTCGGCCGGATCCTCCTGCGTCTGCAGGGTATTCGCCAGAGCAAAAGCGAAATGATGCGCAACGTCTAGCGAATCCACTAAACAATAAGGCCCCTCAACGGGGCCTTTTTTCTTGTGACCGGTCTTCGCTAATACGGCCGTGGTTCACCTAGTAGCCGTTCCTTCCGTGTCACTGAGATACCGATTTCGACGGCCTGCTCCTCAACCTCAGCAACACTGTAGCATCCGGAGATGCGGCCATCTTCCTTTCCATCCCGGAGTATCCGACCCCCATAGCAGCCATCCCCTTCAGGCCAAATCTGCAGCACCAGTTCTTCCATTAGCGTGTTCTCCGCTCCAATTCGAAAAGCTTGTTCTTGCGCATGCCAAACAGGTCAAGAATAGCGCGTTCTGCTCCCGCAGTGTTCCAGCGCCAATCTTCACCCTGGGTCATCAGCCGGTACTGCTCGTACCAGTACCACGGATGCTTCTTCATGTTTTTGCATCCAGAACGACAAAACGCCCCGTCATCCGTGAAGATGTGCGGGGCGCTTTGTGTGACAAACCGATCAGTACGGTTGCGGGTTATGAATGTCGGGAAAGCGGCGAATCATTCGCTTATCTCGAAGAACGTTACGGCCAGACCAACGAATACCCTGGCTGGCATCACGCACAATTCGGGCATCGTGCAGAAGGTTGTAACTTACACAATCACTGGCCAAGACCAAGCCTCGGTTGCAACGAGCCATTACGCCGCGGCGAAAATGTTCCAGATACTGAGCGGAAGTCATGTCCTGGTAGCCGAACGGCATCTTGATCACCAGAACCGGGTCGGCCTTGGCCATTTTGACTGCTTTGAGCAAAGCTCCGGTCGATTTGTATTTGAGTACATCCATGATTTAACCCATACGATGGAAACCAGAACTACTCATACCCAAAGAGCTAAGAGTAGCCCTGGGCAGTTGGTAGTTGAATCAGTCCACGATGACCAGATTCGGATTTAGCTTCTGCATTTCTGCAGTCTTCAGGTGCCAAGCGTCGATAAACGCCTTGCGTTCCTGCTCCATGCCTGGCTCATACCACACCGCGCCAAGTACTGGATTTCGACGACGCTCGTTACTGCCAAGCGTAGTGAAACCGAAGTGGTTATTGGCCTGTTTGCGGGACTTGCGGCCGGTATGACGCATTGCCTTTTCATAGCTCATGAATAATCTCCCCTTGCGTTATTAGGCCGCTTCAACAGCCGAATCAGAACAGTCCTTGCACACCGGAGCGCCAGTATCAACATCGAATGGCGCATCACCAGTTAACGGCTTGAATTGTTCCTTGCAAAAGGGGCACACGGACAACACCGAAGCATTGTTTTCCATGTAGCGAACTCGCTTTGGCACCTGCGCCTGAGTAGGAACAATGCCATCCACGACCTCAATTGCGCGGATGACATCGCTTTTGTCCGAGTAGAGAACCTTATCCAGACCGGTCCAGACTTTGATTAGATCATCACCGTAGGTATGCCATACCCCACCTTCAACCTCTCTAGCGCAGGCAAGAAAGTGACCTTGGCGTTTGTTGCTGATGATAACGGCTGACATGGTCCCCACACGGTCGTAAAGGTAAGTCTTGCCAACCTGGGCATCGAAGAAACCGTTGTAATCCGCTGGCAGGCCTGCGATGTTGCAGCAGGTTCCCTTTGACAGATAGTGCTTGCCATTGAAACGCATGGTTTTGGTTTTTGTCGTGGCCATGTGCATCTTCCTTGCAAAGAAGGGCCACATCCATAGGGATGAGACCCTATGGGTTGAGTTAAATGAGGTTACAGGTCGAAGGTTCGGATCAGCTCCGAGTCAACGTGACCATACTGGGCAACTGCAGACATAAATGCAGCGTCTTTCTGGGCCTGGGAACTATTGGCCGGCACCTGGAATTCCACCTGAGAGAAGTGGTCTTCGATATCTAGTTCGCCACGATAAACCTCCATCACTTTGGCCTTCTTGCGGTCTTCCCAGAACATGTCTTCATAGACCGAATTCCAGTTAGACGGGTTCGTCTCACCAGAATAAGTACGGCCATGGATCACCTCTACCCCCAGTTGCTTCGCCAGAACATCTGCAACAACTTCAGGGTCGGCTTTGCTGTCTTCACTACCGGTGGCGCAAACAGGTGTGCCATTGACGAACAGTGCTTTCAGTCCGGACTGGAGGGTCAGGATCATCAGTTCAGTATTGGTGTTCATGAATTTGCTTCCTTCAAAAAGAAGGAGCCTCTACCCCATGGTAAAGGCCCCATGGGGTGAGAGAACAACGGGTATTAGGCCAGACTACGGGAGTTGGCCATGATGATTTTCTGCAGATTGAGTTTCCGGGTTGCAGCCTCTTCCAGCATCTTTTCCAAGAATGCATGAGCAGAGGTGCCCGGCTTGAATCGGCCGATTTTCAGAGTGACCTGGGTAAGCATGCGGGATGCACTAGCCAGTTCGGAGCGGAGGTTACAGATTTTAGAGGGCGTATACATGACTGTCCTCCTTCAATACCTCGATTGCCGTGTCAACGGATCGCATCGGATGAATGCAGATCTTGTGATCACCATCTCCATAGCCATCTGCCGTCATCGTGATGAGCGGCTGGCCAGATTCATCGATACCAACGCGAACATCGGCAACTGCCTCGCCATCCTTGGTAACGGTCACATAGGCTTCCTGATAGATGCCGAGGTCACCAGAACAATTAGCCTGGACCATGAGGCCTTCAGGATTGGCTCCGCTGTTCAGCAACTCGAAAGGACCAAAAGACGGTGCCTGGTCGGCGAAAACAGGGAACCCGTTTTCGTCTGCCACGGGTACGAACTGAATGCCACGTACAAGGCCTTCCAAATCACCGATTTCGAAATCCTCAATACGGAGCCATTCGGCCGTAGTGCGGAACACAAAAACGGCTGCTTGAACAAGGCGTTCATCATTAACTGCCTCCAGAATCCACATGCCATCAACCGGTTTACTCACCAGAACTGCGGTGGCATGGCGGTCTTTATCAAACAATACAATGGCCGCTGGAAACTGTTTGTGGGCAGGGACGATTGCGTAAAAACCGTGCTCGTCGTCGTGCGCGTGGGAGGTTTCATTCCAGAGAGGACTGAACTTCAGCTGATTGAAAACCAGATTGAGGTTGCTGCAAGAAAGCTGTGCCGGAAGAATAAATTGGAACATCGACTTGATCCTAAAAAAAAGGACCAAGCCCACAGGGACATGATCCCAGTGGGGTAAGGGCGTGCGCCCGGTAAATGCACTCTTTCGAAAGAGTGCTTGTGCAACAGATGAATCGAAATGATAACCGGAAGAACTCTGCATAACAAGAAAACTCCGGATGAGAGATGCACTACCTGATCACAAAGATGATCCAAGCACTCACCTCCCCCGGGGCCAATGCTTTGAGGCAGAAAACACGTCTAACGCACCAGCTAAATCATGGTTTTGCAGAAGAAATGCGATCCACCAAATTGAGCGGTATATTCCGGCTCAAACGACAATCGCCACGGTACATCTTGTACTGAGGGCACTGAAACAGGCGGGTATAGCGTGTATTTCGGTAGATAGGTGGATTTTGGGGGGGCACAGCGTTTTCTAAGTGCAAGTGTGAAGTTGACAACTTCTACAGTTGAACAGGCTGAAAAGGTTCTTGACTGGACTAAGGTCATCACTCAAAGGTTTGGGTACACAAAGCATGAGATCGGCACACTCATCGAGATTGCACGTAACAGCGATGGCTGCACAGAGTGTATTGAAGCCTCCTACGCGGAGATCCAATCCAAGTCGAATCAGGCTGTTGAACTAACTGCAAACGGCAAAAGTATGGATGCCTCGCTGATCATGCATGCAATGGCAAGTGAGACCATGAACGAGCGTCTTGGGATGAATGCCTGTGCGATCATCCTCAAGGCAATTGACACAGCACATGCTGCTGGTGAGAGCACAGCGCTTGCACTACGTATGGCCAGTGAAATCATCGCCTGGCTACCTACTGACAATGAGCGTGTAAGAGGATTTGCCTCTCGACTACAGAAGGAATCGACAATCAAGTCTACTGCATTAAAAAACCCGGCTTTCCGGGTTTTTTAATGAACGGACGCTGAACCTAGCACATAAGTGCAGGGCTCGGTCTCGCCATGTATCGGGAGACTTTCCCAAAGGGATAGCAATCCAATGCCACACGGATTTCCATCCTCGAAAAGCTGAACAAACAAAGTGTCTTCGGATAGGGACTGTATCTTCACATCGTGAAGTTCGCCGAACCGACTGATATCACGCTCGATCTCAAAGAAAAGTTCGGCTCGATCAGACTCATCAAGCTCACTAGCACAGAAGATCTCACCACGAGTGAGCTGGCCAGCTTCAGACGCACTGTCACAATCGATGCCGCTGGATCGGTTGTCGATCTCAGCATCAGTGTCGTAATCAGACAGTGTCAGTCGGTTTTTTGGCATGTATCGGTGTGAACGCAGATAAGTACTCGAAGTCGAGATAGTTACTTTAGCAGTGTTCAGAAGATCCGACCATCGCACGATGCGCCCCGCCCTACTCAAGGATGTCCTCATCCCACTCGTAGTCGAGGAGGTGTAAAGCTAACAGCAACAACGCCGTTGTTAGGAAAATGAAAAATTTCATCATGTCTCAACCCTTACAAAGAAAACTTGCACGAACCTCGTGTCGTTCGGAATCAGAAGCCAAATCTACGATCCAGTTCACATTTTGAACTGAGAAAGTGTCTATCAAGACCCTGGTGCCAGCCTTACGCATAATGTCGCGATATACGTAAACATCATCAACGTAAAGCGAACCATGGTCTGTCACTACGGCGTACCCAGACGCCTGGCCAGAGCCAGGCGCTGGATGTACTTCCCTGCCAGACCACACCAATACCAACTTCTCCTGGCAATTTGGTGGTCGCGCAGGGTTAGCGTCTGGGAAATTGAATGAGCCAACTACGGAGTTAAGTAATGACTGGGCAGTATCTAAAGAAGAGCAACCTGTCAATCCAAAGCAAATATAAATCAGCGACAGCGTCAGCAAGAATTTGCCCATAGGCATCAGTTTGCCACCGGCTGATAGGACATCAGATGAAGTTTCACTTTGGTAGTACTTGCTTCAAGTGATTTCTTCAAACTCTCAACATCCTTTTCATAGGTAATCTTGGCTTGACTGCAAAAAAACCCATCACCGACACCCAGTTGTTTTCCTTGACCGGATTCGGCAGGTGCAAAGTAAGTGAAGGAAACAAAGTATTTAAACGGCTTATCAGGCTTGCACTCGATAGCGAAAACATTGGAAGAAAGCACCGAAAGGCACAGCGCAGGAATCAGAATATTTTTCATGTTTACTCCAAAACATGAAAATACTACTAAAAAAAATCAATTTCCACTTAACCGAGAAATCACAAAAAAAAATCGCAGAATTTGTGGAGTGATCAAATGAAAATCCACCATAAAATGACGTTTGCCTACTAGTCAAAGTTTGCAATAGTTGGCTGATGGGATGTGCCGGAACCCGACAGAGCACTAACAATCGCAGCTGCTACAGCGGCACCCAAGATACCCTTTTTTATAGCAACTCCTTGATTATATGGTCAAGAACGTTCCGTTGAACTTCAATTACTTTTTCAGTACTTAGGGTATCGCTTGTCTTCGATAATCCAACAGCTCTGCTCGTGCAAAGATTAGTTGCTTCCTTGACCCTGTCGGATGTAATCAATACATGCTCATCAAGTTGGCTCCGAAGAATACGTACAACGCACGCCGGCCTGGCGGACCTTGCTATCGTCGATCGTAAAGCCTGAGAATCAGCAGGTCGAGAAATGTTGTGTTGATGAATGGCCGCTAGCAGTACTACACATAGAATAAGAAACCCAACACATTCAGCGGTAAAAAAAGCTACATTTGGTCGTTCTGTGTCATGAAACACAGAGTTACCTCTGATAAATTCAACTAATCCAGTCATTGATAGTTAAACACTTTTCGAATGTCCTTAGACAAAGCTTCCATTTGAATATCTTCTGCACATGATTTTGCCACACCACGAAGATCAGAATCAGTGAACTCATGACGGTCTGACAAAATAATATCAAGGTGAAATCTATAGCAATCAGGATGTGCTGAAGTTTTAGATACCATTTGCACCTGGGAGCGAGAATACACTTTCCCCACTTCTGGACTCTCTTTTGTGGATCTCAGTAAGAAGAATGCTAACACACAGATCAGAACAAACATTCCAACTGCAATGACCCTCACCTTGTTAATCTTCATAAAATCACTCACGCAAAATCTCTATGTTATCTTCCAACCATCCAACTCCCAAATCTGTCAAATAGGATATACCGTCAACGAGGACTATAAGTTGACTTTTTACAATGCCATGCGCAATATCAACGGCCTCGATAGGAACTAAATACTTACATCCACGTTTAATATCGTATTCGTTTGCTTTGCAAAATTCCTTGAGGAAGCCAACTTCTACATCTGAAATCTTGATTTTTCTTGATTTAATTTTCCATCTCAAGTGATTAGCTTCGGCTACATTAAGTTTTTTTCTTGCCCACCCTGCGAAAGAATGCAGACTAATATTTCTTTCTGTACCAAGTGTCGAGATGAAGCCAGATGTTGATTTGTGATGCGGGTTTCTAGCCGAAATCAAACGATATGTCACCATTGCACTTCTTCCAACGCCATCGACGGCAGTTACTTCACGCACACCAAATCTATCATCAGAATAAAAACTTCCTTTTTCGATTTCAGCTACCTTCACGACTTCTCCCCTCTTAGTATTTGCAATTCATGCTTTGCCCACTCTAATGAGTAATACTCAACACCTTCAGGATTTGTCTGAATTAAATATATCAAATGCGTGTATGCATTCTCATCTGATGGCTTGCAGGTCTTTAAATATGCAAAAATATAACCAAGCCGAGTTAGTGGTATCTTTGAATACTTAAGTGATATGTAAGCGTTAAAACAAAGGAAAAATGGAATCAATGTTGTGAATGTAATTTCGGCTAACGAATTCTTCACCAGCAATGACTTCAAAATACTGATTGGTACAAAAAGTATAATTGCCCTTGCAGCCGCAAAGAAAAGACGTGGGCAAACAAATATGCCTGTTCGTTTAAAATGAAAGGTGAGGATGAAAAATTGCAAATCAAGCAATTTTCTTATTTTAAGTATTCTATTCACAATCACTCACAAATTAGAAAAAAGAGCCTATAGGTATAGTCCTATTGGCTCTATTCAATATCTACTATCCAAGTAACTTTTCGAAGATCGTAGTCAGATTCTATTTGACCATAGAATTCCGTTGACTTTGTATCCGAGCCTTGTTACCCGATGGAAAACCAATGGCTACTAAAGCAAACTGATCATATAGTCATCGACATCAAGATCAAAGAGTAGTTCTTGTTGAGGGTGAGGCTCCATTAAATTCAGAAAGCTCACCACGTATGCAAAAATACTCAATATCCTTTACCTCAACTTGACTTACTTCGGGATAGAATGCAGATTTTGACTTCTTTTTCTCTACTTCGTTGTTTCACACAATGATTCTGAAAATGAAAGCAAGAACAACATCCTGATTTGTTGGTCACTGATCTACATAAACCACAGCTACGTAGTCTTCACTCAAAGTAACTTCACTATGGAAGTAGTTAAATTCAACCAGACGAAAACATATTGATTAAAATGAATCGATTACTTTAAATCGAATAATTATGCAGCTATAGGTTCGCCCTGTTTGGAAGCGCGGACTTTCTCAGTGCTTGCCTTGATTACGGCCTGGCGTAATGCTCTTCTTATCATGTCCCGGACAGGTGCCAACTCATCGCCACCCCAATACACATGCAAGGACTTTTCTGCTTTCGCTTTGTCCTGGCTGAGCAAGTAATCGAGCAGACCCAGATTTTGAAGCACACTATGCATGTTCTTTTCACCGCCAATGACCCTGCGAAATTCGACAGTAGCGTACTGGCGATGCATGATAGAAATATCAAAAAATCCGAGCAGGTAGTAGAAACCACCCATAACGATCGGCGTAGCATAGCCACAGCATTTCTCGGTGTAATTCTTGAGATCGGCGATCGTCTTCAGACCTTCATTAGGAAGTGTAGGCATAGATGGTTAAACCCTGGGTTTCGAATTGGTTTCAAATTTAATGTCTTGGGCAATGCATGCCAAGTTTTCAAGAAATTCAGCTGCGTGAATAAGGCCTTCAGAGAAGCCCTCTCGCAAATCATTAATGTGTGCATCTTCACGGCGTAACTCCTCACTTGCCGTCAGCAGCACGAAAGCATGTGCATCGGCTGATATCGTGGGTGTTCCGACAAGAACAGTAGGGGGAGAGACCGGCCCGTAGAAGGTCCAAGACTTCATCCCATAAGCCAGCCCTTTGATGGCCACGTCGATGAGAACCCAGTCCATGTCAGGATCACGCCTGGCCCAGAACTTTACCGGCCGAGGGTCCGCCAAAAGGAATTCTTCAAGTTGTGCCTGGTTGAAGAGTCTCATCCCTTACTCCCGGGTTTCTGTATCAAAACTTGCTTGTGAAGGTATTCAGCATCGAACCACGCAATGAAGTCTTCGAGAGCATCGAGCAATAGATCTGTCGAGAAGTGCCTTGCAAGTACGTCGTATCCGATAGCACTTACATCGACACTATCCCTTTGTTCCCAATTGCACAGGTCACTTTGAGTGGCCTTGAAATTCATTGACTTCATCCAAACGACCAGTTGATCGTAGTGACAGACTTCAGAGTCAAGAGTGGCCACAGATGGATAGTCACGACGCACCCGCTCCACAAAACCAGATATGGTTTCGATTGATGAAGGGATGCCGTTGAAAACAGGCTTATGCACAGGCCTGCAGTACCACTGTCTTGGAGAGAGCATTTGCAGGAAGTCCTCGCATCTTCGCTTCACTGATCTTTCTCAGGCGATGGAGCGTCTTCGCCTTATTGATCGCGAGTCGGCCACTCGGGGCTGACTCATAGAAGTAGGATGTGACATCTGCCGGAATTTGTGCTTTATCTTCGACTGCGCGCCAGACAGACCCGTGAGATAGATAAACGAACCACTTTTGCATGTTGCAACTCAATTTGGTTGAATCGCAAAATTATCCCATCTCTACAACCGTTCCACCCTTGTGAAAAAGGGCTGTAACTCCCCTAATGATATGTAAAAAAAGGTATGAAAAAAGGCCCTTGCAGGCCTGGATGGAGTTGGTTGAGAAACCTCAGAAGTGGCGAAGTATCTTCAGAGCGGTGTTCATTGCCTTGTAGGTGCCCATGGTGTTGCTGGAAATTGTATTACCCTTACTTCCAGCAAAACCATGCTCCTGTGGCTCTGGCAACTTGATCACCTTGCTCTTAGTTGCCGCCGGCAGAGTTGGGAAGAAATTGACACCTGCACGCTGCTCTATCTCAGCAATAGATACAACTTTGTAGTTATGACCTGGACCGTTAGCAGTCACATAAGCGGCACCAGCCCCCACCGTAGGGTCAAAGACAATCTTGAAGATCGAAGTGGGCACGTAAACACGATTATGGAGGCGCTGCAGATTATCTGCTTCGAAGAGCGGGCCGGTGATTACGTAAACCTTACCCTTTTCCTGTGCCATGTGACGTGTGGCAGATTCGATCCCTTCCCACACTCCACGATTGTTTTCCGGAAACTGCGGAATCATGTTTGCTAGGGAGAATGTCTCCTCCTGTGCTTCTTGAGTGCCAGCATCGCCAGAGGGCGTTAGGTGACCTCGGTCGAAACCAGATCTGGCATAGTCATTCAGTTCAGCACGCATATCGTGGGGCAGTGAGTCTTCTGCGTGGAATACGTTTTCGCGCTTAAGGGTCCGGGCAGTGGCGACTGATTCTCGTGTTAGGACTTCTGCAGAATAAATACCTGTCCGAGTCGCACCGGAAGTAAGAAGTCCATAAGCTTTGTAGCAGATAAATACAGAGCTTTTTTCAATATTTTTATTCTTCACTACCGGCAATGCACCGTTGAAGAACTTTCCTTCACAACTGGCAAAGGCCGTACCGGACAACAGCACCATCAGAGTAGAAGCAACAGCAGTAATCTTGTTCATTTCGCGAACCTCGTGTTTTGATAGAATTATTGTTTCATCTATCAAAAGGAAAGCAAGAAAAAACCCGCTCTGCGGGTCATTTGCGATTAGCTGATATCCACTCAAAATGGGACTGAGCTGTCTTATACATCTCAGGCTTCAAGTCTTCAAGCGATTGAATATCGAAGTAGCTCAATATGCTACTCATAAGGAAGATCGCAACTCTACCTGGGAAAGGATGAAGGTGAGCTATTTTGTGCTGCAGCTCTGACCCTCCTTCAGTCAACTTGATCAGATTTCCAAAATTCAGCTTCATGATGATCGACGTTACATCAACCGTTGTTGAAAGCCCTTCACCACCAGATTTCTCAAGAGAAAAAACACTGGCCATGATTTTTCTATTGGAGAAATAGCAGTATCTTTTTCCAGTTTCATCAATGATTGAAATAGTCGATTCTTGCTCTTCTGGGTACTGTGCAATGCAACGGGCTACTTGTACAGCAAACTCCAAATCTGCAAACTGTTCGGCCGCAGTAAAGTTACTCATTAGATAGTACATCGAAACTATTTCTCCAAAATGTAGCCCCGATCAAGCATGCTCAACCTGAAAGACTCATAGCCTGCCTTCGACACGCCTGGTATCGCTTTGATAGGTGCCGAGGGTGACTCACAAAGTGTCTTGACATCAGTCACACCAAGAGCATGGAGCTTCCGCATGATGCGTGGACCAACACCGAGAAAGTCCAGTGAATTGTCGGGAGAGCATTGTATTTGTAAATTGCGCTTCCACAACTCCCAAGAGTAGATCATTGCAGAAATTTTCTTCTTGTCTGCATCAAATGGGGTGGAGTACGCATTCACAAAGGAAAGTCTCATGCCACTGACAATCCTCTCCGAATGAAGCTGATCATTTGTACTATTGAGAAGTTCTTCTGGTGTCTGTGTACTGGCATCAACCCGAATCTCATCCTCTTCCATCTGCTTCTTTTGGAGAGATTCAATCACCACAACAAAGAATGTCTCGCAAATGTTGCGTAGATACGCCTCTTGCTTCTGCAATGACAACGTAGTCTGAACTACATTTCTGTCAAAAACATGGCGTAGCGCATCGGCGATTTCCGGACGTTCTTCTCCTGCAACCTCACCAATCACAGTCTCCAGCAGGTCTTTTGATACAGACTTGATGGCTCTCTGTAAGCTCAATAACAACTCACGTTTGCTTGAATCAAAAGCAATGGCGTAGATGTCTGACAGTTCCATGTTTCCACCTGGCTAAAACCGCACCTAAAGTAAAATTTACAATTGGGTGGATTAAACATGGATCAACTACCTTCTACAAACGAACAGCAACATCATGATTCAAAAACTTCAACATATGCCATTACGGTAAGTCTACAGCCTAAGCGAGTCGATGAAGACCGCAAAAGCAACTTCATCTCCCAAGTCTCCAACTTGTCGCTTGGTGGACTGTCCGCCTAATCCTTTGTTTAGCAGGGCTTTGATAACTTGTTGATCCTGCTGGTCCCCAAGAACTATTAACTTGATAGGGTTCTTTCGTTCTTGAGTAGTCACAAGCATGCCCACAGCTTGTTCCCCTGCTGAAAGGGTACTACTACAGGCATCTCTAGCTATGACCAACTTCCTTCGTTCACTTTCGTAATTGCTATCCATCGCATACCTCATGATTTACGCGAAACGTTGATTGCTTCCACGGTTGTGACAGACTACCCTTCGTTTTTTTGCGGAGAAGATATGAAAAGAAAGACTACTTCACTTGAATTGAAGAGCAAGCACGTCAATCCTATTAAATCGTCATCTGATGATCGTCGATGTCGTAATTGTTCGCGACAACAATTCAAAGAAGAAAAGGGGCCTGCGGGCACAATGTACCGTTGTACACACTGTTCAACTTTGAATTTTTAAAAATGGGGCCAACGGCCCCATTTATTTACTCAGAACGCAGCTTACGATACACAAATAGGTAGAAGGCGTCTGAAAGTTTCTCATTGTCCAGCACAACACGTATTGTGATGGATGTTGTATCGATCTTTTGTCTGCGGATAATTAGGAAGCACTCAGCTGACTTCAGGAACTGCGGCAAGATAGTTTCTTTAATGTTGTCATCAATCTCGTTGAACATTTGATAACCCATTGCAATCTCTTCTTCCATTGCAACCTGTGTTTTATCTATCTCCTTCGGTTTTTCTGTCTCAGGTGGAATGAAGGTCTTTGCCGACTTCACCTCGTGATCATGTACTACTGGGGCTGCAGACTTTCGTGTTTTCTTCTTCGAAGGCGCCGGCTCTTCTGTCTGGAAGAGATCATCTCCGTTCCCGTTCACCACGATCATTTTCTTCTCGGCCGGAGTAAGGCTTAGGTTCTCACGTAAGGCCTTCATGAGGTAACCGGAAGGGTTCTTCTTGATGACCCCAGATTGCAAGCGATGCCTTGTGAATTCGATTGCGTTAGCAATCCAGTCATCTGACCACCGTTCAGAGTTCTGAGCGATCTCGGTCAGTGCTGCCTCGCTCAGTCTGAATTCCTCGGTCAGAACACGGTAGATCTCTTCGCGCTGGCGTAAAGTCTCAAGGGCTTTGACCTTCCCTTCCTTGCGCTTCATCCTGAACTTAATTTCGGTAATCTTGCGGGACCCTGGAATGGTGCCCCTCGTCTCATACGAAAGTTCGATGTCAGATACTTCGTTGATCTGATTCTTTGCAGGTTCGAGGTAGTCGCGCTTGAAGTACTTGAACTCTGACGCAGACTTCAAGGAATCACCGGTCCATCCACGAACTTCGTCAACAGAGATCCAATCAGTAGACCCCTCGTCCACTTGTGTGATCACCTGGATGTAGATTGCTCTCGCATAGGCAAGATCGAAAGCAGTTGCAATTCGCAGGCTGAACCAATGAGAAGGACCTGGTTCTCTGATTTGCTTGATTAGCGCTTTCGGAAGTTCAAAGTAGAACCGACCATTGTTGATTGCTGCCGGCCCAAGCAACTGCACAGATATCCAGTTGGTACTTTCAATTGTGCGTTCGTCGGGGTGTGTGTCGCTGACGCTGATTAGCTTTGTCTGACATGCTTCGATGAGTGATCGTAGGTGTTTGAAGTTTCTGCTATCGAATCTCATGAGCCATCGGAAGAATCGGAGATCCACATTGAATGTCGTTGAGTCACCGGCCCCCTGGGCAACGATGAAGTAGGCAGCATCAAGCAACCTTTGCTGGAGTAGCGTCATGGACGTTAACTCAACAAAGATGTTCTTCCTTCTGAACCCGATGTCCTTCGGGGAGTCTTTCACGTCCAATTTTTGGCTAATCAAGTCCGCGAACAAGTTGTATGTCTCTTGTTCTCCGGTCGCCATAACCATCGGCAAATTGGCGCTTGCATTCACCCCATCCGTCATCGTCTTTTCCTCTTGTTGCTGACAAAGATAACCATAGCATGGTGAGTCGTCAAAGCAAATTTGCTCACCGTTACTCATTTAATATTCAGAATGACTTAGCTAGCCGTTTTTGTTTTTAACAAGCTACATACATACAAGGAAACAATCAAACCTAATAGAATCAACGAATTACTCAGCAAAAGTGAGATGGGTTGTTCCCATCGTGATAGCTATTGTGCTTGAGGTGATAGTTTTTGTACTCAATGGTGAGTTGGCTTGTGCTTATAAGGTGATAGTGGTTGTGCACGCGTTTTCCAAGGTGAGCCAAATTGTGAATGTTGGCGAAATGCAACTACTTCAATGCTTAATCAGCTCCTGGTGAGAGTCATTGTGCAATGGTGCAAAACCTTGTGCTGTAGGGTGAGTCCATTTGTGCCGAAGTAGAATCCCTGGGCTAAGGTGAGGTCCTTTGTGCTTCTTATTGTTCCGACGTTCAAGGTAAGCGTAAAAGGGTCTTTGACCCATGGTGAGCTATTTTGTGCAGGTGTACTGATACACCACCTCACCGATGTTCCACAACAAGATGGCTTTTGATCGAATTTTTAAAAACAACGACTTAGGTAAAAGCCTTAAAGTGAGATATTAGCTATGCTACTCCATGGTGAGACTTGTTGTGCTTATGCTACTGAGCAAAGGTGATTTATTTTGTGCCCTCGCAACTTGCTTCTTGAGCCAAAGGTGAGACGGATTGTGCACTTAATTACTACACAACAATTTATATTATCCAAGATAATCATACTGTTATGATACATTCCTAATGTAATACCTTAGCTATAGTTCATGGTGAGACCTATTGTGCGGCATTAAAAATTTCTATTTCACGTGAAAATCAGCCTGTAACCGCTCAAAGGTGAGCTTGGTTGTGCTTTCTTGCGCGAATCTGATCCCCCTGGCCTCCCCGCTTAAGTCAAAGGTGAGCCTTTTTGTGCATCGTCCTTGAAGGCAAAGGTGAGCAAATTTGTGATAAAAAAAGGCCCCCGTGAGGGAGCCTCTGGTTAGACAACTTTCTGTTCTACATGCACTCAGTACGATACCAAGTCATGTAAAGAATCCATTCAAGGTAACCCCTTGCGGGCAGTGAGGATTCGTACTCACTGGTGGTGATGATGAGGCTCAGACTGTCCTGGTAAACATTGATGTTGCACCCACCGTCGTAGATGAGATAGTCACCTTTGCACGGTAGGCAATCTTGCTGGGCTGATTCATCATCGGTGTAGGTTACAGAGCTTCCCGAGTTCCTGAACTTGTCATAGCCGAACAGCAACTGTTGAGACTCTTCATCGAGATCTACGCTTTGCAGGTACTGTAGATACGCCACAAGGTAAAGATCATCCAACAGCCAAGGTTGGGCCGAAACCGTCTCTTGACCCACCTGGATCTGTACTCTTGTATCGGTTTGAGTGATTGAAACATCAGGGAGCGAAGCCCAAGTCCAGCGTTGGAACTGGTCCTTGGCATCACTGCTCATGATTGCTTCGGCTATGAACGATTCTAGTGATAAGGCCATGATTGACTCCTAAGAAGGTCATAGCCCGTACTGGGTTATGACCCAGTGGGTAAATGCAACGACGTTGCAAGAGATGAAGTGAAACTATAACCTGGTTACCACCCAACTCAAAATCTAAAGCCGTGTACGCGCAAATCCACTGGTATCACAACAATTGGGATTGGCAACTAGGCTGTAACGTTCTGTTCCTTAATCCTTTTGTCAATGCTATCGACACGATATGCCGCAATTTCAGCTACGGTTCCGTTCGATGGACTCTCGTCAACGAGGTCAAAGTCCAGCCCATTTACACGGCACAACTCGTCGGACAAATTTTCTAGTGCGACCTGAAGATTACATCCCCACCACTCTTCACACCCAATTGCTTCGGAAACACAGAACATCAGCAGATGGGCCATTTGTAACGCCCTGGCCAACTGCAGGCCAGTGTCCACTATCTCGGTCGCATCTTCTTCTTTCAATGCGAACGTCGGAATGCCCAGTATTGTGGCATCGCCGATCGATGCTCTGATTGCCTCCATCAAAGACATACTTTTGTGGGTCGTGAGAAGTTTTTTTGTCGGCCGGCATAGGATTGATGAAAGCAGGCGGATCATTGATTTCGTTGCGTCTCGTGACATATAGCCCTCTATAGCTCAATGTTCTTTGAAAACCCATGTTTGCAGATGCCGTTGTATTGTCAATTTTCTACCACGATGGTTTCGTCGAATCTTTGCATCACCGATTGTTACTCGGTAGGTTCTCACTTTGGACACGAGTTATAAGATTTTTGTGGATTTGCCTCTCACCTGGATAGTGCTAGATGGAATTTGTTGCAGCAGCAAACAAGAGCTGAGTACAATGAAGGCTCTTTGTGGTCAACCACATAGCTGTACCTCAGCACTTACCCAAGCCCTTTCGGCTTACCTCCACTTTCTTATTTTCCCTCGGGATGCGACGCCATCCCATGGGGATCGTGTTGCTCCCAAATCTCAAGGAGTACACCATGACTGACCTTTTTGCTCCCGATACTGCTCTGCCGCAACTGTCCGAAGAGGATGTAAAACGTTCTGTTGACTCGATCAACACACGGATCGAACTAAAGATGCAACTTAGTCGAGCTGGCCGCGCAGCAGTCCGTAAGGATGCTGTTGGTTCTGCTGAGATCATCAAGCTTCCCTTTGATAAGCTGGTTCTGCATCCTGACCTGAATGTTCGCGTTGATTCCCCGCAAAACCGCGCACACATCAACTCTTTGAAAGAGTCGATCAAGATCCATGGGTATGAGGTATCTAAACCCTTCAAGATCTTCGCCAACAAGAAGTCGGCCGATGAAGTCGAGTACATCATCACTGACGGTTACTGCCGCGCCAATGCCCTTTTGCAACTGTTTGCAGAGGGAGTTGAGGAGTATCCGATTCCTTGTGTTATGGAGGAAGAAGGCACTACCTGGGAGGATATCAATAGTCGTTTTGATGTTCATAACTCAGGTAAATCTCTGGATCCGATTGAACTTGGTATCCAACTCGCCCGTAACATGCGACTTTTCGGTAAGACCCTTGAGTCTGCTTGCCGCGAAATGCGCATTACACCGCAATGGGGCAATCGACTTCTGACTCTGTTGTCAGGTGACGATCGTGTTAAAGCGATGGTTGTACAGGACCAACTAAGTGTCACCCTCGCAATTGAAATGCTCGAAAAGCACGGTCTGTCAGCCTTCGATATGCTCCAGCAGTCCTTGAACGAGCAACAGTCGATAGGCAAGACGCGTGTAACCGCTAAGGCACTTGCCAAAGCTGATCCTAAACGTCACACCATCCGTGCTGTAACCAACTCGGCCCCGAAGATGCACTCCTTCTTCGAACAGGCTGAAGCACTGGCAACCCGAACCAAAGATCTCGAAAACGATCCTGTGTTCAAACAACTCAGTCCGACCGCCAAAGAAGCCTATGAGGCTTTGATGGATCACCTGGCTGAGATGAATGCTCTTCGTGCTTCGATTGCAGCAGAAGCTATGGCGCTTGCCAAAAAGGCTGAAGCTGCAGAAGAACGGGCCCGTCAGAAACATAAGGGCAAAGACGAAGAGTCGCCTTCTACTTAAGTTTTCTCCGACCCAAAAAAAACCCGGCCATTGGCCGGGTTTTTTCATTACTACACTGCTGCTCCCTGTGGCAAAACCTGTTGCCACACTTCCACGTGCTCGCTTCCGAAAATCAACCGGCTGCGTGTGAGCTTGCTGTAATAGGTGCCATCGTCTTGCAGTTCGAAAATGGGCGGGACAATTTTGTCATCGCTGCTTTTCATGCGGACATATCGCAACCTGTTATCACGAATCTCAGGATGGATGTCGAACTTCCTGCGTTTGGGATGCATGTAACTGCGCTGGATAGTGCGAGAATCAACGCTGATGGCCATCATCACCTGGTAAGCGAGCATTTCATCAAAGATCATGAAACGGAAGCCTTGGTGACTAAAGCCTTTAACATCGCCCCAGAAATCAAAGTAACTGCCGCGGTCTTCAACCTTGGCTATCACTTTAATTTTTCCAGAAGACAACCTCATCAAGAATGCTTCCAGATCCTTTTCCCCTCCCCCGTTTGCATAGGTACAGCACCATGCAAAGTTCGATTGGATAAGCTCGTTCCAGATCCTTTTGGTGGCCCGACGTTCCGATTGATGAGTGTGAATAACCAACTCGTCTCGGCCTGGCCGGATCATCATAAGAACCTTAAGTCCCTGTACTTCAGTACTGTCACGCATAGTCAGATACGGTTGCATATTTCCTCCGAGCAGAGTTGTTTGCATGGGTAAAGTGTTTGACGTTATCCATGGGACAACCTCAGTTCGTAATTTGGAACTTGTGGTTCCGAATGGAAGTGACTTGTTGGTTAATCATCATCACAATGTCCTTAGCAGAGACTATTCTTGTCGAATGGCGTTCTATAGGACGCGTGGTGAACATGTCAGATTGATTGCTAGCGACCATGAAGGCCACGGCCGATGTCTGAAACGAGGATTTGAGCCCTCGTGTCTTGATAACAACGAACACCCTTCCATCAATCATTGACCATGCTTTGGGAATAGCAATTGTGATCAGTTCAGACTTGGGATGCGGTTGCCTGTAGATGCATGTGAGCAAATACAGCCAGACGATAGATAGCGCTTTGATTGTGGTGGCGAACATCATTTCCTCTTCAGGAGATGGATTCGCCCCAAGTGGGACAAACCCACTGGGTGAATAAAAAAAGGCCTGCATTGCAGACCTTTTTTTTGTCCGGACGGACATGGTAAATGCGCAGTGCGCATGGCTTGGAAGCCAGAATTCGTTCTATAGTACCTACGATTCAGGACTCTTTCAATATAAACAAATTACTTACGCGACTGCAGGCGAATGTCAGCGTTGTCGTGTAGGTCTGCAACTAGTGTGGTAATCAACTTTCCTGGGCGACGATGGTTGTCGATCAAAAAGATCACCTTAACCATCACCTGTTTTCCCTCTACCTCACGAGACTGGGTCATTCCGATGCCCATGGGCACGTAACCATGCTTAGCCTCGGAGTTGCGAACAAACCCTGGTGAGAAGTCTCCCTCAACCAGTCCCTTGCTCTGTAGCGCACGGTACATGCGTCGCGCAGCATCAGCCAATGTCTTTTGTCCCAGCCGGTCCCGAAGCCGCACAATTGCATGACGGCCCAGTTGTACTTCACCGAATTTCGTCTCTACTGTTTCATAAGCTGCATCTGCAGGGATCTTCTGTACGTTTTCATGATCGACCCACAAATGTGTCATATCTAGGTCACGCTCCTCAATCTCCGTACCGATTTGTCTGGTCGATAGAAAGTGTGCAAACGGTATGCAGTCAACCAATTCAGAGTTTTCGATCTGAAGCTTCCGGACAGCCTCAGAATGTGAAACACGAAGACGGATGTTCTCACCACCAATGTAGTCACAGAGTTCTGTTTTGATGATGTGTTTTGCTACCAGCAACTCTGCTTTGATCTCGATGTTCTGCTGCAGTTCAACTTCCTTAGCCTCCTCCCCTTCTCTGACAACTACACGAGTTGCAAAGTGCACCTCATATGCTCTTACGCGTTTATGTTCTGTGCCAGATGAACTCAGGACACGGATGTGACCCGTGTTAAGACGAATGGCTTGCAATGTGATGGTATTCATTTTCGGGGACCTGCGTTCAATGATTGTTAAGTTGGAGCTTACCTATATTTTTTCTGTTGTGAAGACCCCTACCCTGCCTACAGTTGCTGTGCTTGTAGTGAAAGTCACAAATTTCGTTACTTACCGGCAGAAAAGTGTCGTCTAAGTTTAAGTTTTTGACAGCATTTCTTTAATCCTTGTTTCTTCTTCTCCTCAGGATACATGCCTCGCAATTTCGTTTCTTGAGCTACCAAATTTGGATCCTAAGTCACAAAAACAGTTAGTTAGGATCAAGAATATGGCTGCGCAGCACTTAGCATATTTATATGGGCACGAAGTGGTATTTATAGTGTCCGTAATACGGATGGGTCCTTAGTTACCCACAGATGGGATCATTTTGGCATCTACTATCTGAGTCTGACGAATCCCCTTTATGTAGGTAGAGATCCACGCCCGACCACTCTCAACCTGGTCAACAACCCATTCCAGACCTTTTAAGCGGATGGACTTAGGCATTGGGGCCAGATCACTTGTATCACCCTGGAAGACGCGTTCAGAGGCTTTTAGGTGCGCAAAGATTGCCGGCCACGCAGTAGTGATCTTCTCACCTCCAACGTTAACGACAGGGTTGCCCTTATCGTTTTGCTCACCATCCCATACGACCGTACGACCATCATCCAAGAAACTTACTTCCCGGGTTTTGGCTGCCGTTTCGCATAGCAGTTTGACCCTACTTAACAGGCTTCTGATATCCGCAGACTCAGCCAGTCGTGCCTTAGCACGTCCAGTCGAAGCTTTGCCGGTTACGTAATACCTACCTTGCTTACGTTTCAAAGTTTCACCCGGCATAAATATGCCATTGGCATGTTCTGTTGTTAGGAAGTTTGCCACCTGCCGTTCATATGCTGAGAAGTCATTCATCGCACCTGTATTCCCGGGAATACACTCTTCAGCCTTTTGCACATATTGCTCAGGGTTCTTGATGATAGCCATCAGGATGCTTATTAGTACCTTTCCCTCATATTTTTCTAAAACATGCTTAAAATTCCTAATAATGTCCTGAATCCTTACTTTGTTCTTTTTGGCAAAAGACATAGCTTTAACGATATCAATGCCTTTAAGGCCTTTATTTAGCAAAGGGATTGCATCTCTTGGTATCCATTTCCCTTCATGATTAAAAAAGTCGCTCTTGGCCTTTTGTATTACCGGGAATACATCAACCATCAAGCTTACTGCTTTATCGGTAAAGCTAAGCGATTGCTGTCCTTCAGACCCGCTAATCAATCCCATCTCCTTCAACTCAGATAGCGTTTTGTAGAGCGCGGTCCTACCCAATCCAGACATTTTTCCAATAACGACTCTAGGCTTTGTTATTGGCGTTCTTAAGTCTTTGGAGTCAGCAAATACAAGCAATGCACTAACTACAGCAACTTCTGTGACCTTTGTAAGCAGTTTATTTATCTGCAAACTTTGTGAGCGCAATTTAACTTGCAAGACGGCAAGTGCGTATGGGTAGTTATCGAACTTCGACATTTTCAGCACCTATAAAAGCAAAGGCCCGAACCGTTTGATTAACTGGCTCGGGCCTATTGGTTATTCTTGCTACAAAGAAAAACCCCCTAAGTTTCCTTAGGGGGTTTCTTGTTCGGTGGTCTCGTTGACCTGGTAGTTGTCTTGGAGGTGGACTTTGCCATCTCCAACTCTGTATTCCTGGGAATACACGTATTCGATGTCTAGTTGGTAATGAATAAGTCTGTATTCCCGGGGATACAGACTTAAGTGCAGCGGTGAAGGAATCTGCGTGTATTCCTGGGAATTCAACGGCCAGACTACCTGATGGTGATGCAGAAGCACGTATTCCCGGGAATACAGCAATGACAACTTGGATGGCGT
>NZ_JBMDJV010000029.1:0-59446 GCF_057809375.1 Aquitalea sp. FG25 | reverse complement strand
GTACGCTTTCCAGTTGGCGGTAGTGATTGATGCGCGTGGTGTGTCGCAGGATGTGAATTTTCTTGGCGATGATTTGGTGATGGCCTATCCAAAGTATTCCGTTGATTTTCTGGTACAGCAAGGACGTATCAGCATGCTGCAGCAGCCATCTTTTTTGCAGTTGTCGCGTGCGCAGCCGGCATTATTCTACCGGGC
This sequence comes from Aquitalea sp. FG25, assembly GCF_057809375.1. Lineage (NCBI taxonomy): Bacteria > Pseudomonadati > Pseudomonadota > Betaproteobacteria > Neisseriales > Chromobacteriaceae > Aquitalea > Aquitalea sp. FG25. Next base: position 59,251 of record NZ_JBMDJV010000029.1, on the reverse strand, counting down.
AGGAGTGCAGTGGTCGCGCTGCACTCCTGCTGAATGGTTTAGCTTGGCACGCTAGTTGGCTTGCGCTGGGCAGTGGCAAGTCGTTCCAGCCTACCGCATGGCCTGCGTCATTTTTAATGCGCTGGACGCAAGCTGGGTAATAGGCAAGGCCAGTTTGGGTTCAGTGCTATTCTTCTGTCATTAGCAAGTGTTCAAGTGCCAAATCCGTCGCAGGCTGCACCGGGTAATGACTGAACGTGAGCGTGAGGCCGGTTTCATCGGCAGTGAAGCGGGCTGGATAACCCAGTGGCAATGTGGTTTTGTCGTGGATGTGTCCGAAGGGGATGCCGGTGAAAATGGGGATGTTTAGCTGGCTGCGTATTTGTGCAATTACGGTATCCAGTGTGTAGCCTGCGTCGTAGACGTCTACGATGCGGCCCATGGCGAAATTACCCAGGAAAATGGCTTTCTGGCGTTGCAGGATGCCGGCCAGGTAGAGTTGCTGCAGCATGCGTTCCAGGCGGTAGGGCTGTTCTCCTACGTCCTCCAGAAACAGCAGGCCGCCGTGAATGTCTGGCAGGAAAGGACTACCAACCAGACTGGACATGACGCTCAGATTGCCACCCCAGAATATGCCTTCACCTGTTGCGGTACTGGCTTGCGGGGTGGGGGTGGAGACGGTCCAGTTTTCTGTTGTGGTTGCCTGAATGAAATGCTGCATGGTCAGCGGGCTGAGTTTGCGGCCACCAAAGTCGCTGTACAGCATGGGGCCGGCAAAGCTGCCAATGCCGCCCTTGGCCAGCAGGGCAAGCTGGATGGCGGTAAAGTCGCTATAGCCCATGATCTGGGTGCCGGCTTCCTTGAGCAGGGGGCATAACCGAGCGTAGTCAATGTCTGCCAGCAGGCGGCATGCGCCATAGCCGCCACGTCCTGCCAGCAGCATGCGCGGCATGTCCTGGCGCTGCGTCAGCTGGTTGAGATCCTGCAGCCTTTCCTGATCGGTGCCGGCAAACCGCTGGTACTGCCGATCGATTGCACTACGGTTGCTGATGCGGAATCCTGCTTGTTGCAATCGCTCTACGCCGTGCTGGCGTTGCAGGGCATTGGGCAGTGTTCCAGAGCAGGCGAGCAGCGCAATTTCGTTGTTTTGCAGTGGCATGGTGGCAGGTGCAGATTTGGTGATGGCAGGTTGATGTGACGCTGTGCCGCAGGCTTGCAGCAACCCGGCACCGGCAGCGGCGAGTCCGTGTTGCAGCAGTTTTCTGCGGGTCAGCAATGTTGCTTGCAAGGTTGGTGGTGGCAAGTGGCTTCTTTGGGTATGCCGGAATCAGTTCTGTTTCTGGCGGATGGCCAGCAAAGCCTGATTGCGCAGCGTCTTGAGCAAATTGAGTTCGTCAGGGCGCAAAGGCAGGCTGTGGGCCTGCTTTTTGTCACCATACAGAAAGCCTATTTTCCTCTTTTCCAGTACCAGCGGAAAGATGATAAACGTTTGGGCAAGGTCTAGTTGTCGATACCAGCGTGGAATATGACTGCTGATGGCCGGTGCGCTGGCGTCTTCGATAAAAATATCGACGTTGCGTTCCATGGCAATGCAGAAGGCATTGTCCTGCTGCTGCAGGTCAACCGTGAATTGCGGCAGCAGCGCAGCAGTGTCTTCGCCAAAGCCGAAGCGCGCATGCAGGATGTTCTGCCGTGGGTCTTTGGTACACAGCAATACATGATCAAAACCGACGGCACGGTACATGATTTCCAGAATCATGCGCAGCAGGTCGTTAAGCTGGTAATTGCCCAGCAAGGTGGTGGTGATGTCCTGGATGCCGCTGGAAAGCAGTGATGTCGTTGCTGGCGTGGTATGGACGTAGCTTGCTTCCAATTCGGCAGCGGGTGCGGGATGTTGGCCATCCGGGTGTGGGCCAAGCGCTGCGGTTTTGAGGTGCTGAGCATTGCCTTGCAGTGTGGCTTCGCCACTCCATTCATGCAGATAGTTGGCAAATTCGGTTTGTGTCTCTGTAATGACCTCATGCAAGGTGTTGGCTTCCAGCGCACAGGCGCGCTCATAGCGCACTAATAAGGGCGGTACTTTGCCTGCCTGCATACCGGATGGGCCTGTCAGCAAGTGGGTTAGTTCGTTGGCCAGATTGCCCAGCATGCGCAGGCGGGCTGCGCTGTGTTGTGGTTGGCGCACCGGGCCTGGCTGATAGGGTTCCAGGCTGCTGACAATACGTTCCGGGAAGCTCCACATGTCGGCGGTGCTGGCGCCGAGTGTGGCATAGGAAAGCCCGAGCGTATGTTGAACCGCTTGGACGGCGCTGCTGCCAGCGCTGATTTTCTTGTGAATCAGCCGATATTCATTGCGGAAATAGTAGACGCACAGCAGCTCCCCCAGTTGCTGAAACATGCCGCAAATCAGTGCTTCTTCTGCTTCCGGCATGCGGCTGCGGCGTGCAAGGTTGCGGGCAAGCAATCCGCAAAATAGCGCCTTGGTGGCAACGTCCCGTACTTCCTGGGCATGGCTGCGGTTATGCATGTGTTCGAACAGCAGCAGCGTCAAGGCCAGGTTGCGAATGGTATCGAAGCCCAGAATCACAATGGCGCGCGACACCGTGCTGACGGAGCCGCCAAACTGGCTGAAGTTGGCGGCATTCACCACTTTGAGCAGCTTGTTGGTGAGCGAGAAGTCCTTGAGGATGATTTCAGCTAGTACTTGCAGGCGTTCACTGTCGGCATTGCCGATGTGATTGATGGCGCTGATGGCTTGAGACAGTGCGGGAAAGTCCGGGCTGTGTCGCATGCGCTGCAGTAACTGCGCCAGGGCTGCCTGCTGATTGCCTTCGGTACGGATGAAGCGCTGCTGGCGTACCAGCCAGTCTTGCAGCTGGGCAAGGCTGGTACGGGTAATGGCAATGGCTGGGCCGGCGCAGTCCAGCAAGGTTTGGCATAGTTGCAGTAATTCCGTGTCCAGATCCGGGCGCAGTTTCTGCAGGGCAAGGCTGCTGTAGGGGCGTCCGCCTAATAGTTGGTATAGCAGCTGGCCCGCCTGCTGCACGTTGCGGCGCTGCTGTTCGCTATCGTGGGCAATGGCGGCATGCTGCCCCAGCAGGCTGATTTGCCCGTGGGGGTCGACCAGGGTGTGTTCTGCATCCAAGTGGGGTAGTGCCAGCTGCTGTAATTGCAGGTGTAGCAAGGCTTCCATGATGTCGCAGGCCATGCCGGCTGCTTCCTGCACATCCGGCTTGGTCGGCAACGTCTCGGCCAGCATTTTGCTGTCACCAGTGGGGTAGCAGGTATATGGTTGGCCGTTCAGTAGGGTATCGCCGGTTGGCGAGGCAAGTAGGCCGTGGCGGGGTGCGATGCGGCTGGGTTCCCCAGGCATGGGCATCAGCAGGTATGGCTGACCGTCAGCGCTGGCCAGCAGCAACTGGCTGCCATCACTGCAATGGATATGACGTATTGGCTGGTATTCCGCATTATCGTTGTCGCGGTTCATGATGTTCTCTCCCTGCCTGTCACTATATGGCTTATTTCGCGGCGTGGCATTGCTGATTCGCGCTTGCGTTATTGCTCTTTGGACTGAATTTTCACTTGGATAGTGCATATTGATATATCCAACTGGTTTTGGAAAAATGCAGCCCTTCCGGTAAATTGAGCGACTAGCAAACCATCATGCTGTGCTCATTTTGGAACACAGGCAGCCCAGGAACAGGCGGGAACCATGAATATCAGTCAACAAAAGCTGACTCACCTCAAGCAGCTGGAAGCCGAGTCGATTCACATCATTCGCGAAGTGGCCGCAGAATTTGAAAATCCGGTCATGCTGTACAGTATCGGCAAAGACTCTGCCGTCATGCTGCATCTGGCGCGCAAGGCCTTTGCGCCGGGCAAGCCTCCGTTCCCGCTGATGCATGTAGACACCACCTGGAAGTTCAAGGATATGTACGCCCTGCGCGACAAGCAGGCCGCCGAAGGCTGGGACCTGATCGTGCATGTCAACGAAGAGGGCGTGAAGGCTAACGTCAACCCGTTTACCGTGGGCAGCGCCAAGCATACCGACGTGATGAAGACCGAAGGTCTGAAGCAGGCATTGAACAAATACGGTTTCGATGCGGCTTTTGGCGGTGCGCGCCGTGACGAGGAAAAGTCCCGTGCCAAGGAGCGCGTGTACTCCTTCCGCGACAAGAACCATCGCTGGGACCCGAAAAACCAGCGTCCGGAACTCTGGAACATCTACAACAGCAAGATCGACAAGGGCGAGAGTATTCGCGTGTTCCCGCTGTCCAACTGGACCGAGCTGGATATCTGGCAATACATCTATCTGGAAAACATCGACATCGTACCGCTGTACTTTGCTGCCGAGCGCGAAGTGGTCAACCTCAATGGCACGCTGGTGATGATTGATGACGACCGCATCCTGCAATACCTGACGCCGGAACAAAAAGCCAGCATTACCAAGAAACAGGTACGTTTCCGCACGCTGGGCTGTTACCCGCTAACCGGCGCGGTGGAATCCACCGCCGCCACGCTGCCGGAGGTGATTCAGGAAATGCTGCTGACCACCACCAGCGAGCGTCAGGGCCGTTTGATCGATCATGATCAGGCCGGGTCGATGGAGAAAAAGAAGATGGAAGGCTATTTCTAAGCCCGGCTTCATCCTGTCACCATTGTGAAGAATTGATGTCCATCGCCCTGGCGGTGGGCTACAGCGGAAAGAACGATCATGTCTCACCAGTCCGAGCTGATTGCCAGCGATATCCTGGAATACCTCAAGCAGCATGAAAACAAGGACATGCTGCGCTTTATCACCTGCGGCAATGTCGATGACGGCAAATCCACGCTGATTGGCCGCCTGCTGCATGACTCCAAGCTGATTTTCGAAGACCAGCTGGCCGCCATCGAGCGCGACTCGAAAAAGTACAACACCACCGACCAGGAAATCGACCTGGCCTTGCTGGTGGATGGTTTGCAGGCCGAGCGCGAGCAGGGCATCACCATCGACGTGGCCTACCGCTACTTCAGCACCGAGAAGCGCAAATTCATCATTGCCGACTGCCCCGGCCACGAGCAGTACACCCGTAACATGGCGACTGGCGCTTCTACCTGCAATCTGGCGGTGATTTTGATCGACGCGCGCCGTGGCGTGCAGACTCAGACCCGGCGCCACAGCTATATCGTCAGTCTGCTGGGCATCAAGCACGTGATTGTGGCCATCAACAAGATGGACCTGGTGGAGCACAGCCAGGACGTGTACGAGCGCATCCGTGAAGAATACCTGGCCTTCTCCGAGCACCTGACCATTCCGGATATCCGCTTTGTGCCGATCTCCGCCCTGCGTGGCGACAATGTGGTGACGCGCAGCGAAAACATGGGCTGGTATCAGGGCGCCACCCTGATGGAACTGCTGGAGAGCGTGCAAGTCAGCCACGACGTGGCACTGGAAGCCTTCCGCCTGCCGGTACAGTACGTCAACCGCCCGAACCTGGATTTCCGTGGCTTCTGTGGCACCGTGGTGGCTGGTGAAGTGAAGCCTGGCGACGCCATTGTGGCCTTGCCCTCCGGCAAGCGCAGCAAGGTGAAGGAAGTGGTTACTTTCGAGGGCAATCAGCCGTCAGCCTTTGTTGGCCAGGCCATTACCCTGACATTGGAAGATGAAATCGACATTTCCCGTGGCGACATGATTGTGCGTGCCGGCGAGCAGCTGCCTAGTGTGGCGCAGGCCTTTGATGCACATGTAGTGTGGATGGCCGAGGCCCCGCTGACGGTGGGCAAGGAATATGGCTTCAAGCTGGCTGGCAAGGTTGTGACGGGCCGGGTGGCAGCCATCGAGCATCGCATTGATGTCAATTCGCTGCAGCAATTTGATGCCCCGCAACTGGCGTTGAATGAAATTGCCCTGTGCCGCGTGGAGCTTAACGCCCCGGTGGTGTTTGATGCCTATGCCCAGTGCCGTGGCACCGGCAGCTTCATCATCATCGACCGCCTGTCCAATGCCACTGCCGCTGCGGGCATGGTAACGGCTGCTGCTGAGTCCAGTGCAGAGCCGGTGAGCGATGAGCTGGCCCGTCTGCGTGCGTTCGAGCTGGAGTTCAACCAACTGGTGCGCAAGCACTTCCCGCACTGGGAGGCGAAGGACATTTCAAAGCTGTTTTAAGTCGTCCAAAACCTCTTAGATAATCTTTTTTTATAGAGATATCCAAGAATTAACGTCCAAGGTGGTGCACTGGAAACCAGCTACATCCACAGCAAAACGTACCCCCGTACGTACCCCCGTGATATCTTAGGGGGAACGTAGGGGGGTTTCTTTATGGCAGCGGATAAAGGCATTGGTATGGCATTGCTGAAGGATATTCAGTGCCGTACTGCACAAGTGGAAGCAGGTAAGTCTGAGTCTGACTTTCGAGATGGGGGTGGCTTGTGGCTAGTAGTCAGTGCTGAACGGAAGCGCTGGCGGTATCTCGGCAGCCTGTATGGAAAGAGGATCAAAATCTGGCTAGGGGACTACCCTCAGCTCAGCCTTAAAGAGGCGCGGCAGGCAGCCGATGATTGCCGTGAGAGCATCCGGCAGGGCAAAGACCCGGCAATTGAGCGGAAGTTGTGCAAAGAGGCGGGTAAGCTCGCCCATGAGTCAACTTTTGAAGTGGTGGCAATGGAGTGGTTGGATGAGCACTGTCGGGTAAAAAATATTAAGCCGGTCACCCGCGCTCGTATTGCCAGCCAGATACGTAAGCACATCTTTCCCTACATTGGCCGGTTGCCGGTGGGTACTTTGAATGAGGCGCTATTAAGAAAGCCGGTGGACCTACTCAGCAAGCAAGGCCATCAGCAAACTGCGGCACGCGTACTGCAGCATATTAGCGGTGTGATGAAACATGCTAAGCGTACAAGCCGGATTCAGTATGATCCAGTATCAAGCCTGACTGGCCGCAACGGTATCTTGCCAGTAATTGTTAGCACTCCAAAAGCAGCCCTCCCTCTTGAGAGTGTTCCGCAGTTGCTTCAAAAGTTACGGTCAGTTGATTGTCTGCTGGTCATCAAGCTCTTTCTTCGGTTTGCATTGCTGACAGGTGCTAGGTCTTCCGAAATTCGTTTCGCTCGTTGGGCGGAGTTCAATTTGGAGGAGGGTGTGTGGACTATTCCTCCAGAACGTCAGCCTGTGGACGGGGTGGCTTATAGCTACCGAGGGGAAAAGATGGGCCGCCCGCGTATGATATTCTTGAGTCGCCAGGCTTTGGATGTAATGCAGCAAGTCAAAGCTCTTAATGAGTATGCCATCTTTGTTTTTGCCGGAGGGCGAGTGGGAAGTCCTGTGTCTAATACAGGCATTAACAACGCTATCCGAGCCATGGGCTACAGTACGAGTACAGACCAGTGTTTGCATGGTTTCCGAACTACTATGACCTCTGCACTGAATGAAGCGATGCGTTTTCACCGCGATGCTATTGAGTTGCACATTGGTCATGCTGCAAAAGGCGATAAGGGAGACTTGGCTCCATCTGCAAAAGCCATCCGAGATCTGTACAATCGCAATGCACGTTATCTAAAACACCGTCAGGAGATGATGCAATGGTACAGTGACTGGCTGGACGAGATGGGTGAGCGCAAGATATTTATTGAGCCGGCTGACTTCAATCTGATCTAGCCTTGGCTGTCGTGGTGTAGTTGTGTTTTTTTGACTTCGCATTCGTAATGCGAAGGTCGGGGGTTCGACTCCTCTTACCGGCACCATATAAATCAAAGGGTTGCGATAATTCGCAGCCCTTTTTCTTTTCAGATGTCGATTTATTGTCCAAAATCTGTCCAAGTTGGCTTCAACTAGGGAGTGAGTGGCAAATGGCATCATTCAGGAAGCGCGGCGAGCTGCAATGGCAAGCCCGTATCTCGCGCAAGAATTTCCCTGCGCAAGTCAAAACGTTCAACACCCGAGCGGACGCAGAGGCATGGGCACGTCAGATCGAATCAGAGATGGATCGGGGCGTGTTCGTGAGCCGAGTCGAAGCTGAGACGACAACATTGGCAGAAGCCCTCAACCGGTATCTAAGCGAGGTTGTAGTAGCCAAAAAGGGAGCAATTCAAGAGAGTTCCCTAATTCGTATGTGGCAAAGCACGGAGTTAGCTCCTCGGCCGATGGCTTCAATTCGCAGCACCGACATAGCCAAGCTTCGTGATGAGTGGTTGAAGGATTACAAGCCAGCAACGGTTCTTCGCCGTTTTGCGGTGCTTTCGCACGTGTTTAACCTCGCTCGCAAGGAGTGGGGCATGCTTAGCCTAACGAATCCGGTAGAGCTGGTGCGGAAGCCACAGCCAAGCAATGGCAGAGTACGCCGGGTTGCTACTGAAGATATCGCCTTGGGTAGAGCTACCGGCGACGGAGAACTCGAACGGATTATTGCCGCCAGCGAGTCTGAGGTGCTGCCCTCGATAATCTGGCTGGCCGTAGAAACTGCAATGAGGCGCGGTGAGATAACTAGTCTTCGTTGGGAGCATATCGACTTGAAGCGGAGGGTTGCACATTTGCCTGACACCAAGAATGGTACCTCACGCGATGTCCCCCTTTCGTCCAAGGCTGTTGTGGTGCTACAGGAGTTGCAGCAGGCTACACATGCTCTTGAGGGGAAGGTTTTCGATGTGCGCAGCGATGCGGTTACTAGAGCATTTGAACGGGCCTTGGCACGAGCAAGGCAAGTATATGAGCGTGAATGCCTTGAGGCTGGCAAAGCTCCTGATGGGAAGTACCTAGTTGATATGCACTTCCATGACTTGAGGCATGAGGCTACTTCACGTCTAGCAGTAATCTTTCCAATGCACGAGCTTACGAAGATTACGGGCCACAAAGACCCTCGAATGCTTTTGCGGTATTACCACCCGCGAGCAGAGGATTTAGCAAAACGCCTTGCTTAGTAATGTATTTTCTTATTCAAAAATTCACTACTTTCGCACGTGCAATTCATTAAATACGCATAATTAACCCAATTAATTATTGCTTTTTATAATTTTCAATATGACTGAAAAAAACTATGAAGCTGCTCGCCCTGCTATTCCTGCAGAATTGCGAAGGGCTGTTGCCGTTGAATCCGGGCATTCGTGCGCAATCAAGGGGTGTCAAGAGCACACTTATCTTGAGATTCATCATATCGATGAGAACAGAGAAAATAATACACTTTCCAATCTCATTCTTCTTTGTGACAAACATCATAAAATGGCCCATGCCAATGTAATTGACAGGAAAGCTCTCAAAGAATACAAAAACTTACTTAATGATTCGTATAATAAAACCATCATTCAGCGTTTTGATCAACTAGAAGAATTAATTAAAGGATCTAAAACTAGTCAGCCAATGCCAGTTCTCGTTGAGGATCAACCGGCAGATCAAGAGACAAAGAAATATTCGGCAGAGAGGCATGACATACTGCAATTTGCACTGATTCATGTGGCAATTTGCCATTATGAAAAAATACATAAGCAATTTTTTGAACACCAAGTTCAGTTTTTCCGGAATAACGAAAGCCTCTTACTTGACGCCTTGCGCCAAGATGATGCGCTGGATGCAGATATTATCATTGACGTGTACTATTTTAGAAAATCATACCAAGATGCGCCTGCATATGGGTCATGGCTTGATAAGAAGATTGAGCTGTATGAGTTATTAACTGGCAGGCAAGCCAAAGGAATTCTGTTAGCAGTGGTTGGCAAAGAAAATATGAAAGGTGATAATGGATTGCCACTAACAGCTGCAGGGATTAAAGATTGTAAACATGAAATACAACTAGAGATTTATTCATGTGAAGAAGTCGGGTTTCATCCGGGGGCTGTAAGCGCTGCCACATATGCAAGAAATGTCAAGAAAGTTGATCTCTGAAAACGAATAGCATTCAATAGCGAGTGCAGCTGCATAATAAAATATCTTTAGCTTGAATCTGTAAAAACAAGTCATCTAGAACCTGCACTGCTTTACAAGTGATAGTGTCAATGTAGCCTCTAGTGGTGTGTGGAAAACAAAAGGCCTGCATAAATGCTGGCCTTTTGTTTGACGTGCTTTGCGTATTGTTAAACTTTCAATCACTCAGTGCATTGGCATTGCTTCGTTACACGCATGAATAATGTACTCTGGCACATTATCAAATTTATGAGGATTGAGTTGCATAACATATTCATTCTCAATGTGAAATGATTCATTCACAAATTTTTGAAGTACGCTGCTTTCTTCCCCATTATCTGGCATATGTACTTCTTTAAAAATACGGAAGAGTTGGAGTTTGTCGTATCCAGCAGTCGCGCTTTGGAAACGACGTTTCATTTCTGATTTGTTTTTAATTATTGCCAATGTTGCGATGTAATTGAAATCTGGAATCCATTCTTTGATTCCATCTTCTGCCACTTTAATATCTTGAGCACTCATTTCAACACCATTTCTTAAAATCGGAATGTCTCTCGCATGCAGCAGGTTTGCCAGGTAATTGTATTCTTCACCTAAATCATTGACGATTTCAAAATGTCTTCTTAAATATATGCACTTAATGACCTCATCCAGAAGATCTCGAATGTTCGTTTCACATATTTGAGCAAAGGTCTGAATGTCGTTTTCTGTGATCGCAACTTCGGAGACAATTCCAGCCTTTGAGGCAAGGAAATATGCAGTCGGCTTAGGGTGTTGAAACAGTCTTTTTACACTTCGAATAACGTCAATGGCAGGCTCAATATCATGAGTAAGCAAAAGTACAGTTGTGCCACGAAGACAAGCCTTGCCACGAAATAGCTCATTCAGTATTGCGAATTTCTTAGTCTTGTCGAAACTAGAGACGGGATCATCTAAAACTGCTAGATCAGGTTTTTCTCTGAGTACTTGATGCATAAAGAGAACAAGGGCAAACGCATTTTTTTCTCCATAGCTCAAATGCTGAGAGGCTAACTCAATATGTTCACCATAGTCTTGGTGGATTAATTTCATTTTGTATGAGTTTGCTTCTGATTTTATTGCGACACTATATTTATAGCCGGCTGAATTAAGAAAATTATTTATTCCATCTTGATTGTCTATAATTGATTTTTCTATATGTTTCTTGTGCCTATTTATTTTCCCTTTTAGTTCTCCAATTCGCTCTCCAAGCTCGCGGAGCTTTTCATTTATTGGATTTACAATAGAATTAGTATTTTCTGAATTAAGCTTTCCAAGAAGACTTAAGTTTATAGATAGTTTACCAATTTCTTCCTCAATTTTTTCAACGTCACGTAGTGCAAAGAATGATATTGCCTGCAATCCTTCGAGTTTTTCTATTAATGTTTCAATATCGCCGCGTAGGGCACTCAAGAAGTTTGTCTCCTCCGCTGTAAGCTCAATCTTTGATTTTGTAATCTTCTCAAGTTGGCCTCGGCAGCTTTCCTCGAAATATTGTCCAAGCCGACTGATAATGCCCTGCAGTATATTTAAATGCTCTATTGACTTTGAGTCATATTCTTGAGCAACTAATTTTGCTGTTTCTTTTTTGTTTGATTCTTGAAGATCACTGGAGCAGTATGGGCAATTGTGCGAAAGTTCTAGAAATGCATTTCCATTTTTTTGCCACGCAATCCAAGTTGCTGGTTGATCGCTACGGATAAATGCCTCGTATTGTTTAAGTTGCTCAGGAATGTTTTCAATTTTATTTCCGGTGCCAAATGCCTTATACCCTTTGCTAGATTTTGATAGTGCTCCGGCTTTCGTCACTCCGAATGCATCTCGTAATTCTTTTAAGTCAGATATCGCTTTTCTTAGATCTTCATTGTTATTGAATGTTGACTTAATGCCAGAAAAAAGCACTTCAATCTCTTCCATCGCAGAGTCAAATGCTTCGGTTTTAATAAAAATTTCATAACTATTTTTTAATACTTCATCTCGCTGAAAAACGAATTGAGAAACATAAGAATCATCGAAGACGATCACTGACTTTATATCATCAATGCCTGTTACGGATGGTTCATTTTCGCCTTCATTTTTTCTATACTTGAAAGGCTTTAGGTTTTGAAGGGATCCATCATTTCTTACTGCAGCATAAATTGATTTTGCAATAGAGCTTTTTCCAAGGCCATTTGGGCCATATTTAATATTTAGTGTTCCTTTGGCAATATGAATTTCTGCATGTTCAATACTGTTGCAGTTCTCAATTGTGATTTTATGTGCATTCATGGCGTCCTCATTCCAACTGGATGTAGTGAAGTTGCAAATATTTAAGATTAGCTAAAAGGCCAGTCTTCAAATGGTAGTGACTCATGCATGATATACCGATGGCATTAATTTTGCATTGACACTAATGAGAACGCCATTGGATGTCTAAAAGTGGCGGTGAAGATGCCAAGCTGACTTGGTAAGCTCAGAACACCCAGCGTCCGCCTGCTGGCGAACTCGGGAGTCGGCACAGCTGCTGCCGTGCTCGCCTGCAATCATTCAAAGTCTCCCTAAGAAACTGAAATCAAGCACAAGGGAGCAGAACTTTGAACACATTGTTCCGGGAGTTGCTATACAAGGCACAGGGACTTTGAACACCTGCAAGACTATCCCAACATGAATGCTACAAGCTTCTCAGTTAATGCATTAAGGTCATGTAGTTCACACTCCCAGACGATGAGCACGTCCCAGCCAAGCTCGGTCAGCTCTGCAAGGTTCTTTGCATCGCGCAGCCGGTTCCGTTCGATCTTCGGCAGCCAGTAGTCCTGGTTTGATTTCGGCTCGCGTGAACCGATCTTGCAGTCGTGGCCGTGCCAGAAGCAACCGTGTATCAGAACAGCTTTACGGCGACCGACAAAAACCACATCGGGTCGACCGGGCAAGCCTTTCCGGTGGAGCCTGTAGCCAGGGAACCCGAGTTCGCGCAGTATCCGGCGCACCTCCATTTCAGGACCGGTGTTTTTGCTGCGGATGCGCCGCATATTCTCGCTCCGGGTTATTCCCATTGCATTCCCTCTCGGCCGCCAGTGTCCAATGTGGTAATTTCCGGGGTTATGGCAAAAACTCCAAGAAAACCAAAAGATCTCACTCCACGCTTCGGTATTGGGGAGTGGTACGGTTACAACCTAACGCAGCTATCTTCAGAAGAGCGGCATCAGTTTTCCACCGAATGCCTCAAGTCGAAGAAGCTGCGGGTGCCGCAGCCGTGCCCATTTCAAGCACGCAAGGCGGGAGCAATTTGCTCCAAGGATGGCGGCGTCTGCTCGCTGCGACTCTACTCATACACAGCACACCCGGATAATGGCCGCGCAGTGGGTGTCCCTGTCGAGGGCAAGCAAGGCGATTTCCGCGCTACATGTCCCTATCGCTTCCATGAAGCACTGGACGTGTTCAAGTGGGTTGGTGAAACCATTCTAAATGACCCCGATCCGCTACTGGTGGGAGAGGTCGGCTTCCTCGAAGCCGGTGCCACCACGGACAACGAAGGTGGTGATGACGTGGGCCGCATCGACATGGTTCTGGTCAGTAGCAAGACTCCAGAGGATGCCCCTATGGCATGGGCAGCGCTTGAAATTCAGGCAGTCTATTTCAGTGGCAACGCCATGAAAGGCGAGTTCGAGGCATTCAACGACGATTCGGTGGATTGGGTTGTTTTCCCGGCAGGCCGTCGTCGCCCAGACTATCGCAGCAGTGGGCCAAAACGACTGATGCCACAGCTTCAAATCAAGGTGCCAACCCTGCGGCGCTGGGGTAAGAAGATGGCTGTTGTCGTGGATCGAGCCTTTTTCGACTCAATTGGCGAGATGGATAATGTGGCTGACATATCCAATGCGGACATTGCGTGGTTCATCGTCCGCTTTGAAGAGGTGGATGGTGGGAAGCAGACTCGCATTGTTCGTGATGAAGTCCGCTACACCACACTAGAACGTTCGGTAGAGGGGTTGACTGGTGGCAAGCCTGTTCCTCTGCCAACCTTCGAGTCACGTATCACAGAGAAAATTGTCCATCCTTTGCCGACCGATGCCGATATGGCAGGCACCGGCCAGCTTAGTTTGGAGCCCAGCGACGACGATACGGGAAGCTGAATCAAACCACCTTCGTGGCACTATCCTCTATGTTTAGTGCCTCGATGCCATGCTCGGCCAAGTGCGAGCGGATTTGCTCGGCAATCGCTTTTGCCATCAACACCGGCACAGCATTACCAACCTGCTCATACTGCGAAACGCGAGAGCCAAGGAACTTATACGTATCCGGGAATGACTGGAAGCGTGCAGCTTCGCGCACGGTCAGTGAGCGATCTTGATCCGGTAGAAACACTGTTCCCCAATGAGGGTCACATTTAGTCAATACTGTGCCAGGCAAACCGTCAGGGTGTAGTCTTCCGTAGCGCTTTGTGTGATCTGAACGGCGAGCACGCTGCATGCCTTTTGGCAGCAGTTCATGCGGAATATCGCGCCATGACCCACCCGGCTTCACATGCTTCATACGCTCGGCGTTTTGCTTCGATAGCTTGGCGGCGAAGTGGTTGAATGTCACCCCAGCCGGGTTGCGCATCATTTCCACGTAGGCGCTGTGCGCGTCAGTGGTGTAGCCAATAACTTCTGAACCTTCACCCATTTCCAAACGCGGTAGATCAGCAATGGCCGCGCTGACAGTCACAGCGGGCAATAGGCGCTCACGTGCGGCGTCTTCAAGCTGGAAGGTCATCGTATTGCCGCCTCGGAAGTTAGCCCGACCAACCGCGTAGTGCGTCGGCTCCGGGTGGGCCACTTCACCCAGCTTGGAACCAAGCAGGATCAAACGCCAACGCTCTTGCGGCACGCCATAGTGAGCGGCAAACAGAATCTTGGCCGTCAGACTGTAGCCCAGTCCGGTGAAGATTTTGATGATCTGGCGGAACACCTTGCCGTCGCCCAGCGATAGCAGGCCCGGGACGTTCTCGAACAAGAACGCCTTGGGCTGGAATTCTTCGACAAACCGCTCGTAGTGCTTGAACAGCTTGTTACGCGGATCGTTCAGGAATCGCTCGGGGGCATTGATCGAAAATCCTTGGCAGGGAGGGCCTCCCACCAGAACATCAAGCTCACCGGGCTGCAAACCAAGACGTTCACGTATTTCAGCAGGATCGACGTCCTCAACCGGTCGGCAGTCAGCAATTGCGGTTGGATGGTTGAGCTTGAAGGTCTCGATAGCCTCGGGCATTACATCATTGCCGTATAGGCTGACATAGCCAGCTTGACGGAAGCCCTCTGTGATGCCGCCTGCGCCGCAGAACAGATCAATGGTACGCAGTGGGGCAAGAGCCTTCTTCCCCTTTCCGTTGGCCCGTTTCGGTGCCGATGGCTTTTTTGTTTTTGCGCTACGAGCGCCAATATCAGCGTCCGTAAGGGTTTCGCTGCGTGCCTCAAGTGTCATACCATACTCACTAGCCATGCTCTACTCCTTAATAGTAGGGTGGTGGTTAGGCAGGCACATCGGTTGCCCCCGTTGTGCTTGCCGCTTTCAATATTCAATGTCCTGCCGGGGAATGAATCCCGTCAAGATGCTTGTAAAGTGTTGTGCGCGATACGCCGTATCGCTTCGCGATGTCGGTAACGGGCACAGTCTTGGAGTCATAGAGCGCCTGAATTTCTTGACGCTGCTGCTCTCCAATCTTTGGCTTTCTCCCGCCAGATCGCCCTCTTGCTCGCGCAGCCGCAAGCCCAGCTTGCGTGCGCTCTCTAATCAAATTTCGTTCAAATTCGGCTAATGCAGCGAAGATGTGAAAGGTCAATGTTCCCGTTGCACTCGCTGTCTCAATACGTTCCGTCAGGCTCTCAAAACCGATGCCTTGCCGGTTGAGATCTCCAACGATTTGCACAAGATCTGGAAGGCTTCTTCCAAGGCGATCTAGACGCCAAACAACGAGAGTGTCTCCTTTGTGCAAATGGCCCAAGCAATCTGCTAGGACGGGCCGATCTGATGTCTTACCGCTAACATTCTCTTGGAATATACGGTTACACCCTGCCTTGGTTAGCGCGTCCCGCTGTATGTCAAGATTCTGATCATCAGTAGAGACCCGGACATACCCGAATCGTCGTGTTTCCATACGTTTTCAGAACATAGAAAAATTTACGGGAAATTTAACACGAAAAAGCTGGCTCATGTTGTTGTTTAGGTATCCATTAGTCATGTTCAACAATAGACCGTTTTCTGGACACGCTCCGGATCAGAAAGCGGGAAGGGCATTGAGCTGCTGCTGCGCGTAGTCGCGCACATCCGGGGGCAAGGTCATGTCCTCGGCCCAGCGGCCAAGGATGGCCCGCTGCGCTGCGGCTTTGGAAAAGCCGTCTGTGCCGATGGCCTGGAAAAAGGTGGCCAACTCGGGCACGGCTGGGGATGCTTGCACGAGGTCATGCTGAATGCTGCACACAAGGTTGTCGATCTGGGTTTTCATCGTCGGTTCTCCTGACGTGGGACAGCCGCGCCTTGCACAGCTAGTTTGGCATCACGGCAGAAGATCGAGGCAAGATGAGGCATTGCCGTCCGCAGTTTCATACACATCCGCTGCCTGCACCCTGCGGGGCTTCGGCAGCCCCTACGCTCGCCTGCTGGCGTGCTCGGGCGGCAGCCCGGCTGCTGCCGTGCACGCCTGAAACCGCTGTAAGTTTCCTAAAGCCCTCTATACAAGTACCACGGACTTGGGACACTTCTCCCTGCTTTACAAGGCACAGTGACTTTGAACACCGACCGCCAAACTATGCAGGCCCTGGGCCTGGGGCAGTACCATCTTTCTGCATCAGTTCAGCCCGGATACCTAGAATGGCCAATTGTTCTGGCGTCTCTGTTATCGCATCCCAAACGCTGGCATAAGTCCCTTCGTTACTCATCGCCATCCCCTCCGTACCGACCCCAACTTGCGTTAATGATGCCGTACACCTTTTCCTTATGCGCGTCGATCATACGCACCAGTATCTCAAGCCGCTGGGCTGTCATTTGATCTGACGCATTCAGAGAATTGTTTAGCTGGTGCGCAATCTGGTTCATGTTGCGGCCAAGGTGGGCAAGTTCGCGGTTCGACTGTAAGAGGGCGTTTTCCTCGTCGCGGGTGAACTGCGGCGCTCGCCGCAAGGTGGCCCGAATGAGTTTTCGCACCCAGCCTTGCGGCGTCGTGCCTTCACGTTTTGACCGCTGGCGAATCTCCTTCACTTCGCCCTGGGGAAGGCGAAGGAACAGTGGCGTTTCCTTTGCGACCTTCTCGGGAGGGTCGCCCGGCTCAATCTCGCCCGGGCAGACCCGGGACAACATAAGCCGCAGCATTTGAGATGGCGGCATACCCTTTGCCCGGCAGAAGGCTTCAAATGCAGCTTTCTCGGATGGCTTAGCGGCCATACCAATCGTTTTGTTTCTTACCTCTCGATCAGCATCCATGACTAGCGAAAATCCTGAGTGTGGGGGCCGGGGGGAGCAATATTAATATTGCTATCATAAACCCTATCCTGCCCTAGTCCTCCCCCCACACTCTAAATTTTCGCTAGCGAAAGATTCGACTGGCAGCGAGTCATTTTCTCTACGACCAAAGCCACCAAACCGCCGCTATTAATATTGGTATTTCTCTGGCTATCCTGCGCTAGCCCATCACCGCCGGAAAAACTTTCGCTAGCGAAAATTCGCATCACATTTTGTATTGCACAATACAAAACCCAGATGAGCCGACCGGCTATTAATATTTTTCGCTAGCGAAAATTTCTCCCTACCTGCCACGCCTTAAGACCGCTTCCAACGCCAGCAATGAGGCTGAGATTTGCTCGCTTGTTTCTATCGTCAATTCAATATGCGCGATCACAAGATCGCTGCCTACCTCTGGAATAGAGGCCAATTGAATCAAATCCTGCCTTTCTGGATACAACAGGTTTTCCAGCAAATCAGCCACTTCATCATTCAATCTCGCACTCCTCGATTTGTATTGTGCAATACAAAAAATAGCCTCTTGCAACGAACTACGAACTGAGTAAAATGTAGTTACAAATTAGCTAATTTGTAAATATAGAATGTAAACATAAGGAACGCAAGACGATGAAAAAATTACTAGCTCTAGCGCCCGTTATTCTGCTCCTCGCAGCATGCGGGAAAAGTGATAGCGGCCACGATGACGCCTACTACGAGGCACATCCAGCCGAACGAAACGCCAAGGTCAAGGAGTGCAACAACACGCCAGATGCCACCACTCCGGAATGCTTGGCCGCAAACCGTGTCGTCGCTAAACATCAGTCGCTAGGCACGCCGTTCATTCTCGGCCAGCCTGCGAAGAAATAAGGGGGCTGTCATGGCAGGAGCGGCCACAGGATTTCTCGCCGGTATATTCAGCATGGTTGATGCGTCTGTCGCGCATTACGTAACCGACACGCTGCCGACAGTCATGGCAGCCATTTCCCCTGTCGCGCATCAGTGCTTCACGCTGTACGTGATTCTCTGGGGGTTCGCAATGTACCGGGGGCTGATAAGCGAGCCGATTATGGACGGCGCTTTCCGTCTAATGAAAGTCGGCACCATTCTTTACTTCGCAACCAACATCGGTGAATTCTCTTCGCAGATTTCGGACAACCTGATTGCACTGCCCGACTATATGGCAAGTGTTTTCGGCGGGGGCGGTGTCGTTTCTTCCAGCAAAAGCACGCTGGATGACATTTTCACAGCCTGCCTTAATCTCGGCTCCGACAACTGGCAAATGGCGAGCATGACCAACCTTGGGCCATATTTCTACGCCTTGATGATTTGGGCTAGTAGCCTTGTCTGCGTTGGATATGCCGCATTCTTGATAATCCTTTCCAAAGTAGCCCTCGCACTTGTCGTTGCCTTCGGGCCAGCGGCTATTCTTTGCCTGATGTTTGAGGGAACAAAGAAGTTTTTCGAGTCGTGGATTGGTCAGGCCCTCAATTATGCCTTCGTCAGCGCCTTGGCCGTGGGGGTAATCAAGCTGCTGTTCGGCATTTATCTGAATACCGCGAATGGCGCAGTGGCCGTTTCAGGAAGCAGCGACGCGGGGTTCCAGAATTTTGCATCGATGCTGCTGATGTCAGTGGTCTGCTTCCTAATCTTGATGCAGGTACAGACGATTGCCTCGGCGCTGGCCGGTGGCGTCTCGATCTCCACCATGGGCGCAGTGAATTGGGCAACCGATAAAGCCCGCTCGATGGGCGGTGGCATGCGTCCCAGCAGCGTTCAGAAGGCTTATCGCGGTGTTCAACGCGACATCCGCGCCGTCAAGGCTGGTGGGCAAAAGATCGCTACTCCGGTGGCGTGGGCAGCCCGAAAGGTTGCCGGAAGTGGGCGCAATAGCGTAGCTGCTAACGGCTAATTCAATACGGTGCGGCCACACCGTCATTTCAACTAAAAGGAGTATCACGACATGAAAAAAACGATTGCAGCCATGATGATCGCCTCGGCCTTCATCGCCTCGACCGCCAATGCAACCGGCATCCCGGTTGTGGACATCGTTGGCAACCTCGACCGAATCATGAACCACGTTGAGGACATTGCGAAATACGCCGAAGAAATCCAGCAACTGCAAGCGCAGTTGCAGCAGGCACAGCAAATGTTCCAGAGCATGAACGGCGTGCGCGGCATGGCTCAACTGCTGAACAACCCGACCGCCCGCCAGTACCTGCCCGCTGACGCGCAAACGCTCTATGGCCTCGCGTCGAACTCCGGCCAGTATTCCGGCCTGTCCGGGTCGCTTAAAGCCATCAAGCAAGCCGCGCAGATCATGAAACAAGGTGACATGCAAAACGGCGTGGCCGCGGGGATTCTCGACCAACGCCAAAATCTGCTCGCCAGCCTTCAAGCCACTGCCGAAGCCAGCTTCAACGCGGCGGGCCAGCGCTTCCAGCAGTTGCAGCAGCTTGTCGATACGGTTGACCTGGCTAACGACCCGAAGGCAGCGCAAGACCTGCAAAACCGCATTCAGGCTGAACAGGTGATGATGCAGAACGAAACCGCCAAGCTGTCGATGATGATGCAATTGCAAGCTATTCAAGAAAAACAGCTTGAACAACAGAGCCGGGAGCGAACGGCCAAAATGGGCTTGGGGCAAGCAGTCATCGCCAACGGGTTCTAACAGCACTCATCCAGACGGCGCAGCCACGCCGTTTCTTAATCAACTATTCGGAGTAGCCAGCATGACAACAGAAACAAAAAATATCGGTGATATATACAGCTTTCTTGACGCTCCAGTTGCCCCAAAAGCTGTGCGTTTGGTGGCAAATGAGGCCCAAGGATTTAAACTTGTCGTCGAATTTGAAAATGGCGTTGACGTGCTGCCATTGCAGGATGGTAAACCAGTTCAATGGCGGACTATTGAACAAGCAATAGGTGACTTGGCGGAAGCATCTATCGACCGCAGCCGGGTCATCCTCGATATATCGGAGTGGTACTGAGGCGGCGAGCCTTGGCAGCCACCAAAGCCCGCCTGTCTGGCCGGCTCGGAGTAGCAAAGACCGGCCAAGACGGGCTATTTTAGAACACAACAAGGAACAGCGATGAAGAAAATATTGAGTGCCATCGGCGGCCACTTCTCAAAGCCGATACAGCCGATGATAGACCTGCTCGGCAAGATTCCATTCATCATCAAAACCATCTTCACCAGCACAACCGGTGAGTTTGAACGAGTCCTCAAGGCAGCGACAGGCCCGAAGAAATGACGAAGAGTTACAAGCGCGCAGAAGTGGAAGCGTTGTTGCAGGTGGGTGCGATACAGTCCGCCGAGATTGTCGGCACCGGCGACGGCATGTGCATCAGGTTCCACACGAAGGGCGACAGCGGCGTACTGCTAAACGAGCGATTTCCCTACAACGTGAAGTACTACGCCAAGATCGATACGGCGGCTAAGCTCCTGCGCGAACTCGGCATAAAAAAGTTTACCGTAGACCAATCGGAATGGCCCGAGTAATCAAACTGTATCCTCCCGGCCCGCTATCAACGGGCCGTCCTCTCCCCAAGGATGATTGACCCTGGCGAGATTGCCAGCAGCAGGCCGTCATACATCCACCCCGCCAGAAAAGCCGCAAAGCTGAACGCACCCAGCTTCCACAGCAACCAAAATTCCGGCTTCAGAAAAGCCGCGATGACTAATGCAAGAAGCCCGATACCGGCACAAGCGCCGGTCACGAAGTGAACGATACCCCGCAGCCACATCAAGGCAAGAAACACGACGTACAGAATAGCCTTGAGTACACCCTTGCCGACGCTGACCGCAAGCTGCCTGCTGACGCGGAGAGCGCGGTTCAGATTCGCGTGACTGGGTGACGTTGTTGTCATCGCCTCGTCATTGCGCGATACGACTTTAAGAGACGGTTTCATGTTCGCTCCCTTCACAGGTGGTGGTATGAATTCGCGGTGTCCAATGGTTGAGCGGAGAAGGGGTCAAGAGTGCGATCGGAAGCCGCAGCGGAGCGCAGCCGAAGGCGAGCACCGAACGGGAGAGGATCGCGGCGAAGCGTACTCTTGACGCCCACGGAGCGACCCCACGCTCATGGCTGCTGGTGGGGGTGTTTTTTACCCCCACCGGCTGCCCCACGGCGAGTGCGGGGTTTGGGGCTGCGCCCCAAGGTATTCGGCTATTTTCCCGACGATTTGTATTTCCGTAACGGATAACGAATAACGCGTAACGGATAACGTTACGATAACGGGCATGCGTTATCGCCGTGTGCCTGCCTTGCAATGCTGTCCGGCATCGGCGCGTTTTGTATGTGAGCTTCTGCTTGCCTATATCAATGACGAAGTCAGGCGAGCGCGGCAGCAGCCGGGCTGCCGTCTGAGCAGACCAGCAGGTCAGCGAAGGAGCCGCCGTAGGCCAGCAGGCCGTAGGTGGCTTGCTCAATACACGGGTGCCACCGAACGGATTAAGAAAGATTAAAAGAAGATTAGGGTAGGTTTCCGTTTTCACCCAAATCGAGTATTGGCGCGCCTTCCAGCTATGAATGGGCTGTGGATGGTCTGTGCGCTGGAACGGTACAACCTGTGTGCTGGAACGGTAATCCCTGCGTGCTGGAACGGTACCGCATGTGTGCTGGGACGGTAGTTTCATGTGTCCTGGAACGGTACTCATATTCGCTGTATGAGCCGGTTTTCGGCCTTCCTTGCGAGGTGGCGACGCTGAGCGCCTGTCGGCGTTTTGTCTACGTGAACGAGGTCTCCCCGTATTTCCGTGGCGAACGGCTGGCCATGCGCGGCGCTGGCCGCAGAAACGGCGCTGAGTGCCTTGCGCATGTCTCGCTTGAAACCATGCAGGTCGGGGTTCTCGCTGCCACACAGCGCATGCAACTTTGCGACTGTGTATGGGAACGGCTTGGCGTGGCTAGCGAAAAAACCATGCAGCCACTGCGCGAGCGGCTGGCCGACAAGCTCGCGGCGCACATTCCAGTCGATTGCCGTCCATTGATCGTTCTCGAACAGGGAACGTAACTTGGGGTTGAGTCGGATCGTGTACCTTCTTGTCTCGACATCCCGATATACCTCGTCGATCAAGCTCCCTTCGTAGCCGTAGCGCCCGATCTGAACGTCTATGCCGGTTGCTTTCATCCGGCTTAGCCTGCGGTCAAGCGTATCCCTGTTCTTGCCGGTGTCAGTCTTGCCGAGTAGCTTCAGCAATTGATACGCGGTGATGTGGCATTCATCGCCAAGCGTCTGCAAACGGGCGACATGGAGCACGGTTTCCCATACATCAAGATCGCCCTGGTCAAGCCGCGCCCCCGTATAGATGATGCGGACGGGTTCAAGGGTGTGAATTTGTTCTCGTTCGACGTAATGGCGCGGTCCTTTCCGTATAGCGCCAAAGAGCGCGGATCGCAGGACACCATTTGGCACACCGCGCGTCGGTTCCGGCCACATCGGCAGTTGAAGTGCCTCCATAGCGCGTGCGGGCGTGCTATGCGGTCGCTCGCGGGCTTTGGCTGCCGCCCGCTCTGCCAGTTGCGCTACCTTGGACAAAAGGTCTGTTTCGAGGTGGCCCACGACTCACCTCTTTTCGGATTGTTGTGTCCTCTGGGCTATGGCGGACGCATGCGCGTCATCGCCAGCAAACTTGCTCGCAAGTTGCTGAACCTTGGTGGGACGCCCGCGCTTTGGGCGCTTGTTCGAGTGATTGCTTGGATCAGTTGCGCATTGCCGCTCGATGTAGTCGGCAACGTCAATCAGCCTGAACAGACGTTTTCGTCCGAGAGTGAAGGAGGGGATCGGGTACGCCCCCTTGCTGACTTTGTTTCGGATTGTCTGCTCGTGTTCGCTTGTGATCTCACTCACTTCGCGGACAGACAACGTTGGGGGATATCGTGTACTGAGAAATTCGACGAAAGAGTTGGTGACAATAACCATAGGAAAGTCGTGCTCCGCAAAAGTATTGGGGAACGCGTAACTTTTCCGAGTCTTTCGTCTTCTACTTCCTGAAACTGCTGCGCAAGGCCGATGCTGCCAACATCGATGTTGCTCTTGCTTCGTCACTACCCTTGCCCAACGCTCGAAGCTGATTCGCCTCAAGATCGACCAGGGCACGAGAAGTTACCGGATTATAATCTGATATAACTCCTGCCAGTCAAGTTCATTGGCATAGTGCGCTTTGTCCAAATTTTGTCCACTTGAACACCTAAGATTTTCGGTAAAATGGATGATAACCGGATATAACCCGACATACCGAAAAGCAAGTAACACTTTGATTTATTTCTGCTTTATGAGATTTTTCCCTTTGAAATCATGAGGCTGGAATGATGGCTATGGCATTCGTAATGCGAAGGTCGGGGGTTCGATTCCTCTTGCCGGCACCATTTAAATCAAAGGGTTACAGTGATTTTTCCTGTAACCCTTTTTTATTTTTCTGACCGTGTAACCGCCATGTAAGCAAATTTGGGCAATGTGGATCACTGGTCTTCCCTATTATTGGTGGGCATCTGGCAGCTTGGACCGGTTTTGTTGCACAAATCAGGGCTTGCGTCCGTCCGGTAGAATGACCGCATGAGCAAGCCCCTCCCCCCAAGTACCAAACCATCAACTGGCAAGCCTACAACCACCCCCTCAAGCAACGAGGGTAGTTACTCCTCTGGCTCGACAAAGACATGAACTGGCTGGCACCCGCCACTGGCAAAAGGGGGCGTCAGCCAACTTTCTCCGACGCCGCCATTCAGTTCTGTCTCACTATCAAATGCCTCTTTGGTCTAGCGCTACGACAAGCCACAGGCATGGTCGAAAGCATGTTGCGCTTGGCTTGACTGGGCAGTTCCCGACTTCAGCACGCTTTCCCGCCTGCAGAAAGACCTGCAGGTGTGCATCTCGGTGCAGAAGAAGCAGGGTTGTCTGCATCTCCTGGTGGATAGCACCGGCATCAAGATGATGGGCGAAGGCGAATGGAAGGTGAAAAAGCATGGCGCTGATTACCGCCGCCAATGGCGCAAGCTGCATCTGGGAATTGATGTGCAAACGCTGGAAATCCGGGCAATGGAAGTGACCGACAATCGCACTGGAGATGCCACGATGCTGCCAGAGCTGCTATCGCAAATTCCGGCGGCAAAGGGACTGGTGGCAGTGACCACGGATGGTGCGTACGACACA
Source organism: Aquitalea sp. FG25 (assembly GCF_057809375.1). Taxonomy (NCBI): domain Bacteria; kingdom Pseudomonadati; phylum Pseudomonadota; class Betaproteobacteria; order Neisseriales; family Chromobacteriaceae; genus Aquitalea; species Aquitalea sp. FG25. The sequence continues at coordinate 34,782 of NZ_JBMDJV010000029.1, read as the reverse complement.
CGCCTATGTTACGCAGCGATTGCAGAGCGTGGGGCTGCGGCCATCATTCCCCCGCGCAAAAACGGCCAATTCTGGAAAGGGAGTTCACTGGACAATCAGGCTCGCAATGAGTCGCTACGCTCAGTGAAGTATCTAGGGAGCACACTCTGGAAAAAGTGGAGTGGCTACCATCGCCGCAGTCTGGTCGAAACGAAGATGCACTGTTTCAAATTGCTGGCAGACCGAGTTAAGTCACGGGACTTTGACCGGCAGGTGGCGGAGCTTCAAATCTGTGCAGCGATTCTAAATCGCTTCACAGCCTTGGGCCCGCCGCAAACGGTCCGCATGGAATAAATCCGTCTGGGGATTGGGGTAGTTCGACCTGCGGCTGATTTTGTGCAACAAAGCCTGGCTGCTGCACAAAATGTGAGGCCTGGAACAAGGGCAAGTGGTGCCCGATACGCAACGTGCAATCTTCCAGGCACAGCCGGAAGTTATCTATGTCCTGAAGTCTTGCTCTAAGGGGAATTCGCTTTTGCTCAGCCACCTCTTTCGCTTCCATTTCAGTTAGCCCTTGTGGTCTCTACCGCGGCAGCATCATGATTCAAACCTGTTGTTATCCGCTATGTCTCGGAGGTGGCAGCTAAGGAGCGGTAGTGGTCAGTGTGGGCTTTTGGCTGGTTTGTCCGGTTCGGCCGAAGGGGTCTGTTAGATTGGCTGGTAATAACGACCGATTTACACAGCATTTCGGACAAGCCCCTCTCCCGGAATCTCGGCATCTAGCGGTGCCTGTCGCTTTTTACGGCTTGTTCATGCTCGTAGCTCACCAGAATATTCATCAAGAGGGTGGCCATAGCTGGTGTCAGCGTGGTAAAGCACTGCGACCGGTAAGCGGCACTGAGGGCGTGAAACAGCGTGCGGCCTTCGCCGGACAACCGACGCAAATCACCTAGAGTAAACAGGCGGATATCGTAGCGAGAGCCCATCAGTAGCCAGAAACCATGTCAGCATGGCCCCATCCCGCCTGCCATTCATCGCATTGATCCGTGCCAAAATTTCACTTTCTGTCATGCTGGCACCATCCTTTCTCGAAGAGTCCTGTGCGTTGCTCATGCCGCTTCCGGAATGACTGGCGTTGTCAATGGCAAGATGGTGCTGCCAGCTACGCCCAGCGCAAGCATGGCTGGATTCATGCTATCCACCATGGAGCTAGGAATCAGAATGGTGGTTCCACGCTCCTTGGTGGTCTCGTAAATGATGTTCATAGCCCGCAACTGTAAGGCACCGGGCTGCTGCTGGTAGATGCGGGCCGCCGCGACAAACTGGCCGGCAATTTCCGCCTCGGCCGCCCCGAGGATGATACGTGCCTGCTTTTCGCGCTCTGCCTGCGCCTGACGGGACATGGCATCTTGCAAGGCTACCGGGATGGCTACATCTCGTACTTCGACAGAGCTAACAGTAATACCCCACTCGCTGGTTTTCTGGCCAATGTCCGTGCACAGCTGCTGGTCTGCTGCACGTCGATCCGACAATAAGGCGGCCAGCATGGAGGAACCAATCATCTCGCGCAAGGAGGTCTGGGCAACACGGTCGATGGCCTGCTGGAAATCTGTAATAGCCAGCGCAGCTTTCTGTGCATCGTGCACATGCCAGAAGATGATGGCATCTACATTGACCGGCACCGTGTCGCGCGTCAGGGCCTGTTCAGCGTTGAAAGCGGTGGTCTGGATCCGCACATCGATGATGGCTACCACACTGTCAATCACCGGGAGGATGACAAACAGGCCCGGTCCTCGCACACCTTGCAGCTTGCCGGCGCGCAGTACCACGAATTTCTGCCAGGTATTGGCCATTTTGAGCGACATGCCAATCAGGCTGGCAGCCAGCCAGAAGAGGGTTGCCAGCCAGGTACTACCCAGCATGCCGATGCCAGCGCCCACGGCCAACATGCAGATAACAATGAAAAAGGTAATGGGATTCACGGAGCTGCTCCTGCAGGGGATACCGGTCATATGCCGAAGGCAACCGGACAGTACATCATCAGCGGAGCTGCACCGGATGTCAGTGCGGCAGCATACATAGCAGATGAATTTGCTACCCGTCGGCTAGTGCTATTGCACTGGCTGTGGCCTGTTTTCTCATATCCGTTCCTGCTGCCACTGCAGCATCCAGGCACTGACAGTACTCACAGGCATCGGCCGGGTGATACCGTAACCCTGGCAGTAGTAGCGGGGCTATTGGGTTAAGGTGGAGCCGGTCAAGACGTTGCAGCGATTATTGCGTCTGAATAAGGATGGCTTTCAGCTCCCGTCACTCAAGAAATCAATGGCTGGTCTATAACCAGAACTGGACATTTTTCATAGAGCAGACCACCGGCCACGTAGGCTGAACTGCCGCCGACTAGGCCTCGCCACCGGCTGTTGGTCGACCATAGCGGACTGTCAGCGCAGGAGTGAGCAACGGCTGCTTTACGCACAATTCCGGACACGCTCGGCTTACAGCCGTCAGCGTTATGCATCCAGCAATTGATGAAGGACATAAGGCAATACCCCACCATGCAGGAAGTAGTCGACCTCGGTTGCGGTATCAACGCGTAATTGCAAGGTGCAGATCCGGTGGGAACCATCCGGGTAGTCGATATGCAGCTGTACCCGCTGTGCAGGCGTCAGCGGGCTGTGCAAGCCTTCCAGTGCGAAGCTTTCACTGCCGGTCAGGCCAAGCGTGCGGATGCTGTCGCCCGCCTGGAACTGCAGCGGCAGAACACCCATGCCAACCAGATTGGAGCGGTGAATGCGTTCGAAGCTTTCGGCAATCACGGCGCGCACGCCCAGCAAGGCGGTGCCTTTGGCTGCCCAGTCACGGCTTGATCCGCTGCCGTACTCCTTGCCGGCAATCACCAGAAGCGGCACGCCCTCCGCCCGATAGCGCTGGGCCACGTCGTAAATGAACCCTTGCATGCCGTCCGGTTGATGCAGGCTGAAGCCACCGGTGACCGGCTGGCCGTCAGCTGCGGGCGGTAACATCAGGTTGAGAATCCGGATATTGGCAAAGGTGCCACGCACCATGACCTCGTGATTGCCACGACGGGAGCCATAACTGTTGAACAAGCGGGGCGTGATGCCCCGTTGCTGCAGATAGCCTCCGGCACAGGAGTCCGGGGCAATGCGGCCAGCGGGACTGATGTGGTCGGTGGTGACCGAGTCGCCCAGCAGTGCCAGCGCCCGGGCTTGCCTTATCGGTGGCAAGGGGGAGAGGCGGTGCAGCGTGACATCATCCAGAAACGGGGGACGGACAATATAACTGGAGCGTGGCCAGTTGTATGTCTTCTGTGTTTCGAGCGGCAGGTCCTGCCACAAGGGGGCCTCCGCCACCTGGTAAAGCAGCGGATAGCGGCCCGGATTTTCCGCTGCGTGAACGGCCCGGTCGATTTCCTGTGGTGTTGGCCACAGCATGGACAGATAGACGGCATTGCCCTGTGCATCCTGTCCGAGCGGCTCACGGGTGAGGTCGATGTCTATCCGCCCCGCCAGCGCAAAGGCCACGACCAGTGGCGGGCTCATCAGGAAGTTGGCGCGCAGTGCCGGATGTATGCGCGCTTCGAAATTGCGATTGCCGGACAGTACGGCAGCGCAGATCAGGTCGCCATCGACAATCTGTTGTTCCAGGGTCAGATCCAGCGGCCCCGAATTGCCAATGCAGGTGGTGCAGCCATAGGCAACCAGGCGAAAACCCAGCTGTGCCAGCGGTTCCAGCAAGCCTGCGCCTTGCAGGTAGTCGCGCACCACTTGCGAACCCGGGGCCAGCGAAGTCTTGATGCGAGAGGGCACGGTCAGCCCCGCTGCCACCGCCTTGCGGGCCAGCAAACCCGCCGTCAGCATGCTGCCCGGATGCGAGGTGTTGGTGCAGGAGGTAATGGCGGCAATCACGATGTCGCCATGGGTCAGCGGCTTGCCTGCAGCAGGCCCGGCCGGCCGGACCGGGGCTGCACCACCCTTGCCGAAGCCGCCGTGCTCGGTTGGCGTGGTCAAGGTGGTGATGAAGTTTTGCTTCAAGGCATCCAGCGGTATGCGATCCTGCGGCCGGCGTGGGCCGGCCACGCAGGGCTTGATGTCCGCCAGGTTTACATTGATGACCCGACTGTAGTCGATCTCGCCCAGCCGGGGCATGCCAAACATTTGCTGCGCCTGAAAGTAGGCCTGAAACGCGGCCACCTGTTCGCCATCCCGGCCTGTGGCCGTCAGGTAGGCCACCGTCTGGTGGTCGGGAGGAAAATAAGCTACTGTGGCACCGTATTCCGGGGCCATGTTGGCAATTGTGGCCCGGTCCGGCACGGAGAGCCGGGCGGCCCCGTTGCCAAAGAATTCGACAAAGTCCCCCACCACATCCGACTTGCGCAGCAATTCGGTCAGGGTGAGGACCACATCAGTGGCGGTAAGCCCCGCCGGCAACTGCCCGTGCAGGTGTACGCCCAGCACATCCGGCTGCAGCAGGAACACCGGCAAGCCCAGCATGGCTGATTCCGCCTCGATGCCGCCCACTCCCCAGCCCAGCACACCCAGGCCATTGATCATGGTGGTATGCGAATCGGTCCCGACCAGGGTGTCGGGAAAGTAGATCTTGCCTTGCCGGGTCAGGCCGGGAGCCAGGTACTCCAGATTGACCTGATGGACAATGCCCTGCCCCGGTGGGGTGACGTGCAGATTGGCAAAGGCATGCTGACCCCATTTGATGAAGCGGTAGCGCTCGGCATTGCGTTCGTATTCCAGTTGCAGATTGCGCTGCAAGGCATCGGGCTCGCGGAAAAAGTCCACCTGCACCGAGTGATCCACCACCAGATGCACCGGAATTTTCGGTGTGATCAGCGCCGGGTCACGTCCCAGGCGAATGGTGGCATCGCGCATGGCGGCCAGATCACATAGCAGGGGCACGCCGGTGAAGTCCTGCAGCAGAATGCGCGCCACCACGAACGGAATTTCCGTCTCGCGTGGTGCTTGTGGCTGCCAGCTGGCGAGCTGGCGTAAATGGGCCTCGCTGACATATTGGCCATCCACATGCCGCAACTGGGATTCAAGCATGATGCGCAAGGAAACTGGCAGCCGGGAGATGGCACCGAAACCCTGCTGTTCCAGCAAGGGCAGCGCGTAATACAAACCGATCTGCCCGTTGCCAAAGGAGAATTCTCGTAAATAACTGGCGCTGCGCATGGTGTGGCCTCCTGCTAATGGGCTTTGCCGTTACGGGCATGGAGGACAATCCTGGCAAGGGCAGCGCGGCAGTGCTGTGCGCAAGCGCACATTCGACAGGCTGGCACTCACACCATATTGCCGGGCTGCACCCAGCTATCGAACTGGGCCTCACTGATGCTGGCCAGCTCCAGCGCGGCCTGTTTCAGCGTACAGCCGGTCCGTTGCGCGTGGTGGGCAATGCGGGCCGCCTGTTCATAGCCAATGTGCGGACTGAGGGCGGTAACCAGCATCAGGGATTGGTCCAGCAACTGGGCGATGCGTTTGCGGTCGGGCTCCAGCCCGGCAATGCAGTGCGTGGCCAGACTGTTCATACCATCACTCAACAGGCGCAGGCTTTGCAGAAAGTTGTAGGCAATCAGCGGCTTGAAGACATTGAGTTCGAAGTTGCCTGAAGCGGCACCGATGGACAGCGCCACATCGTTGCCCATCACCTGGCAGCACAGCATGGTGATGGCTTCACACTGGGTGGGATTGACCTTGCCCGGCATGATGGAACTTCCGGGTTCGTTGGCAGGCAGAATCAGCTCCCCCAGCCCGCAGCGCGGGCCGGAAGCCAGCCAGCGAATATCGTTGGCGATTTTCATCAGGGCCGTGGCCAGCAATTTCATTGCGCCATGCGCAAGCACCATGGCGTCATGCCCGGCCAGTGCGGCAAACCTGTTGTCAGCGCAAAACAGTGGCAGGCCGGTTTGCACCGACAGGATGGCAGCCACCCGTTCGCCAAAGCGGGGATGCGTATTGAGGCCGGTTCCCACGGCTGTGCCACCGATCGCCAGGCGGCACAATGCAGGAAAACTGGCCTGCAAGGCTTGTTCCGCATGATGCAGTTGCGCGCCCCAACCTGATATTTCCTGGCCCAGTGTCAGCGGGGTGGCATCTTGCAGGTGGGTGCGGCCAATTTTGATTACCCAGGCAAACGCCTGTGATTTGGCATACAGCAGTTTTTGCAGCCTGCCAAGCGCAGGCAACAGTTGGTGGCGGATGCCTTGTGCGGCGGCCAGATGCATGGCGGTGGGAAAGACATCGTTGGTGGACTGCCCCATATTGATTTCATCATGCGGTTGCAGCAGCGCTTGCTGGCCGGGGTGGCCGCCAAGGAACAGGCTTGCCCGGTTGGCCAGCACTTCGTTCATGTTCATGTGGCTTTGGGTGCCCGAGCCGGTTTGCCAGACAGAGAGTGGAAATTGCCGTTCATGCTGGCCTGCGCTTATTTCATCACAGGCCTTGAGAATGGCCTCGCCCTTGGTGGCATCCAGCAAGCCCAGTTCCACATTCGCCTGGGCCGCCGCCCGCTTGACGCTGGCCAGTGCGTGGATCAGGGCCGGCGGCATCTGCTCGTTCGAAATGGCAAAGTGCTGGAGTGCGCGCTGGGTCTCGGCACCCCACAGTGCATCGTTTGCTACGGCAATACTGCCAAAACTGTCGCTTTCCATGCGTTGGGACGTGATCATCAAGCGGGCTCCATCCGGGTGGGTTGACGGCAGGTGCGCACGCCATGCCGGTTCATCATGCAAAATGCCCATCAACTCGAAGCGAATTGACAGGCAATACATCAACGCTAGGCTGCTGCCGCAAGGCAGTCCAGGGTGTTTCGGGGGGAAAGCCCTGCCGTGAAGGAGGGCCGGCCCGCTGTTACGCTGCGGCTATTCAGGACTTGGCTTGGTTTGTGGTCTTGTCCTGCATGTTTCCGGGTGTCTTGTCTGCCGGGTCCTTGACGGCGTCCTTGCCCGCTCCAACGTTATTGCCCTTCTGGCTGAAGACCGGATCTGTCTTGGTGATGCCGGCATTTGCCTTGTTGTTGCTGTCTTCCGGTTTTGCGGTGTCATGCTTTTCAGTGATTGCAGTCATTGTGTCTACCTCTGGTCTTGCTGATTGCGTCGGGTGGATTCACTCGACATCAATCACACAATGGGCGCCGCTTCACCCCGCGTCTGTGCGTTAACCGGCATAGTGCCGTCGATGGCCGGAGGGCTGGTGGCCGGCCCGTTCAGATGATGACGGAAATCTTGTCGATGACATCGCGCACACCGGGCATACCGGCTGCAGCATGGTTGGCCAGCGCGCGTTCGGACCAGCTATGGACACTGCCGGAAAGAATCACATCCGGGCCATCAATGCTGACGGTAATGCTGCTGATGTCACGTATGGCCCGGCGCTTGAGCGCAGCTTCCACCTCCTCTTTGATGGCTTGGCTGACCAGCTTGCTGCGCAGTGTGATCTGGTTGCTGATACCGGTCACACCGGCAAGATGGCATAGCAGACTAATGGCCGTCTTGCGCTGGAAGTCCCACTCGACATCACCGGACAGGGTGATCCAGCCGTGCTCGACCATCACCTTGATATTGTGGTCTTTGAGTACGGGGATCATCTGCAGGGCATTGGCCGCGGCGGCCGAAATCTCGCCATCACCCCGTTGTTCCTGCCAGGGCAGGGCCACTGTCATTTCGACAGCAAGGGCCTGCACTCCACCCACGCGCAAGGCAGCCCGTTCTGCCGCCCACTTTTGCGTGAAGTCGGCCACCTGCCCGCTGAGGGTGATGACTCCGTCCTTGGCCTGCACGCCAATATGGCTGGCATGGATCTGCGGATCCCAGGCCAGTTCTGCCATGACATCTGACAGCAGTGTGGTATCGGTCTTGATCATGATGGCGACTCCTGATGGTTTGGATCGCCATGATCCGTCACCCCCATCAGGCAGTCTGTCTGTTGGGACACACAGCGATATGTCAAACGCGATGCAGCCAGGTACACCTCTTTTGCTGTCTACGTACATACACCGGTAAATTTATGGTTTATGTTAATAGAGATTTAATCAATCGATTTAATATGAGGAGGTGACACATGATGGAGCAATGCCCGGCCAATGGTCTGCTCTCAGCCTTGCCAGAGGCTGACTGGTTGCAAATCAGGCCTTTTCTCGAACAGGTGGAATTGCCGCTGGGCAAGACGCTGTACGAGTCAGGACACAAACTCAGCCACGTCTATTTTCCCGTGACAGCCATTGTTTCCTTGCTGTACGTGATGGAGAACGGTGACTCCGCCGAGATTGCCGTGGTTGGCAATGAAGGCATTGTCGGCATCGCCTTGTTCATGGGAGGAGAGTCCACCCCGAGCCGGGGCGTGGTCCAAAGTGGTGGCTACGGTTACCGTTTGCCGGCGCACGTGATCAAGCAGGCGTTCGAGCATTCGCTGCCGTTCATGCATCTGTTGCTGCGTTACACCCAGGCGCTGATCACCCAAATGTCGCAGACCGCTGTTTGCAACCGGCACCACTCGCTGGATCAGCAATTATGCCGCTGGCTGTTGCTCAGCCTGGACCGGCTGCAAGGCAGCGAGCTGTGCATGACGCAGGAGCTGATTGCCAACATGCTGGGCGTGCGGCGCGAAGGGGTGACCAATGCAGCATTGAATTTGCAGCGTGAGGGAATCATCAGTTATTCGCGCGGGCACATCCGGGTACTGGACAGACCGGCACTGGAGTCGCGCACCTGTGAGTGCTATGCCGTGGTGAAAAAGGAATATCAGCGGCTGTTGCCGCCTTTCCGGGCGAATTAAACAGGCCCGTTGTGAAGCCTAGCGCAGGATGAGCCGGGCTTCACATGCTGCAGCGATTACGACGTCTTGCTGGCGGCTTTCTTCTTGCTCCCCTCAGTCACAAGCTGGTCGTCCAGTTCAGCACGTACATTGACAAAGTGCTGCTCGGTCAGCGAGCGGAGGTTTTCATGGTTTTTTGACAAGTCGTTGCACAGTTCGGTGGAGCAGTGCATCAGCTTGCTGGATGCATGACTGGCAATATGGTTGATCTTGCTGATTGTCTCCTCCGGTGATCTGGCAGCCAGCAGTTCTTTTACCGACAAGGCGTAGGTATCCAGTCCTGCCTGACTCAATGCCAGGTTGAAATGGACAATCTTTTCCGCGCAATCCAGCGACAGTGCCATGAGTTTGATGCCCAGTCCCAACATCGGCTGGCTCTGTGCTGACAACTCCTGATGTGCAGTATTCATGTTTGCTCTCCGCGACAAGTCATGTGTAAGGGCCGGAAAGGAAGACTCATCTCCTGCCGGACCGTTCAAACCGGGCCGTACTTCTGTCCAGATGCATCAACTGCAACCGCCAAAGCCGGCTGGCCAGACGGAAATACGCTTCCGCCTGCGGCATCTTCCGATAGCAGCCATCCCCCGTATGTGCGTTGGCAAACATAGCCACTGCCGGTCACCGGCCATGCTTGCCCTGCCAGGTGCGTTAAGCGCGTTAACACACAGTCAGGACCTGCCCAGATGGTGCAGGCTGGCAATGGCACTCAATACGGGGTTGCCTGATGATGACCGGTCTACGCAACTGCCGGTGTGGGGAGTGAATGTATGGAGCAGCCGCACAATTGCATTCTGCAGCGTTTGCCATCAGCCGATCGCCATCAACTGCTGGCGCGATGCGAGCAGACGGCATTGCCGCTGGCTGCCCGCTTGGACGGCTCCGGACCAGGCGGCCATCAGGTTTACTTTCCCATGTCCGGGCTGGTGGTACTGCAGTCCGGCAGCGGCAATCATGTTGTTTCGGCCGGCATGCTTGGCAATGAGGGTATGCTTGGGGCGGGCACTGTGCTGGGGCTGGCCCGGACGCCCTTGCAGGCTACGGTGCTGGAAGCCGGACAGGCCATGCGCGTTGACTGCCTTGGCTTCTGGCATGCGCTGCAACACAGCAAATCCCTGACCCGGCTGAGCCGGCATTATTTTTATTCCACCCATGAGCAACTCGCCCTGTCTGCCGCCTGTGCCCATTTTCACGACATCATTCCGCGGCTGGCGTGCTGGTTGCTGATGGCTCACGACCGCCTGCAACTTGATGAAATGCATTTCACCCAGCAGGATATGGCCGGCATTCTTGGGGTACGACGCGTCGGCATCACACGGGCGGCAGGCTGGCTGCAAGGCCAGGGGCTGATCGGCTATCACCGCGGCGCGATCAGAATCCTGGATCGGCCAGGTTTACAACAGATGGCATGCAGCTGTTATGTATTGTTTGCGCGCAATCATGCACCTCTGGTTTGCCACCCCTGAACCGGCCTGCCAGGCTGCATGCGGTGGCGTAACGGCCGCCTGCGGCCAAACCGCACGGGCCGACTGAGGGATCATCCTGATTGTGCGTTGCGGTAAATTCTTGTAGTCAGCGCAGTACATGTAGGGTACAAGTCACAGTCTGGCATCATTTTGTCCCGGACTGTCTGGCGTGCAGAGCACTGTACAGAAAAACGAGATGAAAAATATTCCTCCTGAAACCCACAAGCATGCGCAACCAGCACGCTCGGACCATGCCGGTTTGCCGTCAGCCATTGTTGGCATTGGCTGCTCTGCCGGCGGGCTGGAAGCGCTGGAGGCCTTTGTGGCCGGGATCGCGCCAGGCCTTGGCGTGTCGCTGGTGATTGTCCAGCATCTGGCACCCGACTTCGCCAGCATCCTGCCGGAGTTGCTGGCCAGCCATACCCGGCTGGCCGTGCATGAGGCCCGGCACGGTACGCCGATACTGTCCGATTGCATTTATGTGATTCCACCCAACAAGACCCTGAGCTTTGACCGGGGCTGTCTTTATCTTTCCACGCCTCCGGCCGGGTTGCGCCTGCCGGTCGATCACCTGTTTCACACGCTGGCGCATGGACTGGGAAAGCGCAGCATCGGTGTCATCCTGTCCGGCATGGGTGAGGATGGCATGCTGGGGGTGCAGGAAATAAAGGCCTGCGGAGGACGAACCTATGCGCAGGACCCGCTGACCGCGCGTGCGGACAGCATGCCGCGCAGCGCCATCGAACGTGGCGTGATTGACTTCGTTGCCAGCCCGGAACGCTTGGCCAGACTGGTGCTTGAACAATGTACACAGCTGGAGGAAGACCGCCAGCCAGCACCGTTGGCCGAGCCTGCCCGGCAAGAGGCCATGCGGGAAATCATTGCCTTGCTGCAACAACACACGGGTAATGACTTTTCCCATTACAAGCCCAATACCCTGAATCGCCGTATCGAACGGCGCATGGCACTGCTGCGGCTGGACAGCATGCCAGCCTATGCCGAGTACTTCCGCTGCAATCTGCAAGAACGCGACTTGTTGCTCAAGGAATTACTGATCGGTGTCACGCGCTTTTTCCGTGACACCGCGATGTGGGACTACTTGCGGGACATTGGCCTGCCAGCGCTGTTTGCGCAGTATCCGGCAGGCAAGGTAATGCGTGCCTGGGTGCCGGCCTGTTCCAGCGGCGAAGAGGCCTATTCGCTGGCCATCCTGTTTCGCGAGTCGCTGCTGTTGCATCAGCCCGCCGGACAATTCAGCCTGAAAATCTATGCCACGGACCTGGATGGCGATGCCATCCAGCATGCGCGGCGTGGCGTGTACGCAAGCAGTATTGCAAGCGAAGTGGGGGCGGCACGACTGGCTCAGTATTTTGTGGCCGAGGAAGGCCAGTTTCGGGTGAGCAAGGATATCCGCGACATGGTGGTTTTTGCCTCGCAGAACATCATCTCTGATCCGCCATTTACCCGACTGGACATCCTGTCATGCCGGAATCTGATGATTTACCTGGACTCGGTATTACAGGAAAAACTGCTGCCCCTGTTTCATTACGCACTGTGTAACGGGGGCATTCTGGTGCTGGGCAGCGCGGAAACCATCGGCCGGTTTTCAACCCTGTTTGTACCGCTAGACAAGAAAAACCGTATTTTTTCCCGTGGAAACGAAGCGGGCAGCAGCCGCACACTGGAAATACCACTGCTAACAGAATCGCGCTTGTTGCCGCAGATTGAAGAAACAATGCCAGATTATCGAAAAAGCCTTGAATACCAGACGGATCAACTGATTCAGCAAAACTACGCACCTGCCGGGGTACTGATCAATCACGACGGCGATATTCTCTATATCAGCGGCCGGGTGGGGAAATATCTGGAGCCGGCAGCTGGCAAGGTGAATGTGAACATTCATGCCATGGCGCGCGAAGGCTTGGCCAATGCGCTGCATACGGCGATCCAGCAAGTGCTGTCCGGTGCCGACAAGGTGCAGCTGAATGATTTGCAAGTTGATGTCTTTGGAACGCCGCACAGCTTTCATCTGACGGTACAGCACATCCGGCAACCGGAAGAACTGCAGGGCCGTCTGCTGGTGGTGTTTACCAAAGCACCGCCACCCAAGGCCAGGTCACGGCGGCGCACGTCTGCAAGCGAGCGCGAGCTGATGCTGGAGCAGGAGCTGGAACAAAGCCGCAAGCTGCTGCGCTCGATGCAGGAGGACATGCAGATTGCACTGGAAGAAATGAATTCCGGCAATGAAGAGCTGCAGGCCACTAACGAGGAACTGACTACTTCGCGCGAAGAGCTGCAATCGTTGAACGAAGAGCTGCAAACCATCAATGCCGAACTGCACGCCAAGCTGGACGACCTGACCTGGGAACGCAATGACATGAACAACCTGCTGAATAGCACGGAAATTGCCACGGTTTTCCTGGACCTGGACATGCGTTTGCGGCGCTTTACCCGCCACGCTACCACCCTGTTCAAGTTCATTCCCGGCGATATCGGCCGGCCTTTGTCAGATATCCGCAGCGAACTGGAATATCCCCAGTTGCTGGATGATGCGGCAAAAGTGTTGCAAACGCTTGTTTTTGAAGAAAAACGCGTACACAGCAACAACGGAAGGTGGTACCGCGTGCGCATCATGCCTTACAGGCGGCTGGACAACGTGATTGACGGTATCGTGATCACTTTCATCGACACGACGGAGATTGCCAGCCTGGAAGCTCGGCTGCAACAGCACATGGAGTAAGGCTGATGGTCAAGTCCCATGCAAAACGAAATGCTGGTAGCCTGCGCCAGCGTGCCGAGCAAAGGCTCAAAGCCATGCCGGCGCAACTGCCAGGGACACCTGACCCTCACCGCATGCTCCATGAGCTGCAAGTGCATCAGATCGAACTGGAAATGCAGAATGAAGAACTGAAGCTTTCCAATGAAGCAATGCGGCTGGCTTCCTGCGTGTTCAGTCACAGCCACGAAGGCATTGTCATTACCGATGGTGCCATGCGCATTGTCGAGATCAATCCTGCATTTACCGCAATTACCGGGTTTTCAGCCCAGGACAGCATTGGCCAGATGCCTGCCATCCTGTTGTGCAAAGACGAGAATGGCCTGCACCCCCGGACCGTGCTGCGCGCACTGTACCGCTATGGCAGCTGGTGCGGGGAGTTGAACTGTCTGAGGAGCGATGGAGCGTCTTATCCTGTGCGCCTGTTCCTGACCTTGTTGCGCGAGCCGGCTGGCGCAGGGCGGACAGAACGGCACTATATCGGCTTTTTTTCCGATATCAGCCAGATACGGCTGCACGAAGACGAGCTCAATCGCATGGCCAACTACGATTTGCTCACCAGCCTGCCAAACCGGCGACTGTTGACCGAGTGCCTCAATCTGGCCATTCATCGGGCGCAACGCACTGGCAAGCGGCTGGCCGTGTGCTATCTGGATCTGGATGGCTTCAAGGCGGTCAACGACAGCCTCGGGCACGAGGCCGGAGACCAATTGCTGGTAGAGATCGCTGACCGATTGAGACTAGCGCTACGCGTGAACGATATCATTGCCCGGCTTGGCGGCGATGAGTTCGTGCTACTGCTGACCGATCTGGCTGATGACGAGGAGTATCGGCTGGTGCTGGAGCGCGTTCTGGAGACCGTGGCGACACCACTGTTGCTTGCAGGCAGCTACGTCCAGATTTCAGCCAGCATCGGCGTCACGGTTTACCCGCATGATGGTGCCGACACTGACACCCTGCTGCGCCATGCCGACCAAGCCATGTATCTGGCTAAGCAGTCCGGAAAAAGCCGCTACCAATATTACGATATGGCCCAGGACAAGCTGATGCGTGAGTATCACGACCAGCTGTCACGCCTGACCACTGCGCTGGAGCAAGGTGAACTGCTTCTGGTGTATCAGCCCAAGGTCGATCTGCGTGACGGCAGGGTGATCGGGCTGGAAGCCCTGCTAAGGTGGCAGCACCCGGAGCTGGGTTTGCTGATGCCGGAGAAATTCCTGAAAGTGCTGGAAGGCAGCGTCACCGAACTGGGGCTGGGCGACTGGGTGACCAACCAAGTATTGCAGCAGATGGAGAGCTGGCGCCAGCTGGGCTGGGTACTGGATGTCAGCATCAACATCAGTGCCTGCCAATTGCAGCAGCAGGACTTTGCCGACAACCTGTTGCAGCAGCTGGCACGGTTTCCGCTGCTCTCACCGGCCCAGCTCGGGCTGGAACTGCTGGAGACGGCCGCTCTGGAAAACATTGTCCAGTCCATCCAGACACTGCTGACCTGCCGCGCGCAGGGTATCAGTTTCGCCCTGGACGACTTTGGTACCGGCTACTCCTCGCTGGCCTATTTTCGTGACCTACCGGTCGACATGCTGAAGATAGACCAGAGTTTTGTCAGCAACATGCTGAACAGCCTGGAAGACCGCAATATCGTCGACAGCATCATCCGTCTGGCTCGTGCTTTCAACCGTGAAGTGATCGCCGAAGGCGTGGAAAGCCTTGCTCATGGCGCCATGCTATTGCAGCTGGGCTGCCATTACTGCCAGGGCTATGCCATTGCTCGTCCCATGCCGGCCGTCTCTGTCATCGGCTGGATGCAACGCTGGGAACAGGAGCGCATATGGGAACATCTTCCTGAGCTGGTCGCCACATTCTGATTATCCGGCCCGGCATCTTGCGCATGGCTATGTACGCTGCTGCACGGATGCAGGCTTCTGCCTGCCGGATGATGCGTTATGACCGTGCATGGCCCGGGCAAGCTATTTTTCCTGCCACTTCCCTTGCATTGTCTGCACCGGATGGGCAGATCCCCGGCCGTTGCCCTTGCCACAACGCACACGCAGTCCCTGCTCAGGAATGACTGCGTAACAGTCTTGTCGACAGAAAGAAGGGAATCACCATGACGGAACAGGAAATCCTGGGACGGATCATCAGCATGAACGGTAGCCGCGATGGCGCCATGCTGGCCGGTTTCTGGCTGCTGATGGGGTCACGTCATGACATCCGTCTGTTTACCCTTGGCGACCTGCGCGGCCTGTCCGGGGAGAGCCGTACCTTGTTTCATGCTATTAATCAGGCCTACAGCAGCCAGCGGTTTACCGCATTGAGCCCGACAATGACCAGCAGGCTGATGACCATTCTGGTCGATTATGAGCACGAACACTCGGTCGAAAGCCCGTTTGCCGATGCCTCCTTTTCTATTGGCAATGCCGGGTCGCGGACTGAGTAGTCCCTGCGGCCTTCCCGTTCATTCCCCGCTGCCAGTACTGGCATGGCCTTGATGGCTGGCGACGAGACTGCTCACCGGTCTGGGCTGCCCGCGAGGCAGCACACTAAAACAGGTCATCCAGCATGAGTATCACCATTGCTAATCAGCGCTGTCATGACCCTACAGGGTATGCCCACGCTTTACAGCACGCTGACATGGATAGTTGTTGTGATGTGGTGAGAAGATTGGCGCACGAGCAAAGTGGAAGCTGCCACTACCGCTGCAATATCTGCCAGATGTCATGGGTAGTATTGCCGTTGCAACTGGTCTATCCCTTTGATCAGAAAAAAGTTTAGCTTACCAAAGCACCCTGAAGTTTTGTTCTCAATGGAGTCTGCCAAGCTTACGTATCTGCCGTACCAATATGTTGAGGAATGCACAAATGTTCAGCAGCGAAAAGCCAGCGTTTTTCAGCCGGATTGTTGCAACGACGGCTAACTTTTGAATTGCAGTCGCACTTTACAGTAAACGCTAAAGTCAGTATTTGACGAAAATTGATTGTGTGTCAGCTCGGACTGTGGCCTGCTGAGAAGGTCTCTGTAGCAAAAGCTCATTGTGGCCAGAGATGTGGCAACAGCCGCTGGTATTCCTTTTGCACCACCGCATAGCACTCGCAGGTGCGGGATTCCAACATCGGTCGGTCGAGTACCCGGATATGTCCGCGGTTGTAGCTGATGATTCCCTCGCGCTGCAGGTTCAATGCGGCATTGGTCACGCCTTCCCGGCGTACACCCAGCATGTTGGCAATCAACTCTTGCGTCATGTGAAGTTCGTTGCCATCCAGTCTGTCTAGGCTGAGCAGTAACCAGCGACATAGCTGCTGGTCCAGCGAATGATGTCTGTTGCAAACCGCAGTCTGCGACATCTGGGTAATCAGTGCCTGGGTGTAGCGCAGCAACAGATGCGTGACCGATAGCGAATGCTCGAATGCTTCCTTGATGTTTTTTGCAGGCAGGCGGAAGCCATATCCCTTACTCAGGACCACACCCCGGCTTGGGGTCGACTCGCCCCCATGAACAGGGCAATGCCGACAATGCCCTCGTTGCCGACCACGGCAATTTCAGCGCTATCGCCGTTTTCCATCCCCTGCAGCAGTGAGACGATGGCGGTCACCGGGAAATACACATGGCTGAGCTTGTGTCCCGACTCGTACAGCGTTTTGCCAAGTGGCAGTTCCACCTGTTCGAGAAAGGGGCTCAGATGCAACCATTCCGCCTTTGGCAAGGCGGTGAGTAGACCATTGGCTGGGCATGTCTCTAGCATTTACCATCTTCATATATTAAATTAATTAATTCAATCTTTATTAACATAATCAATTAATTGAATGATGTATGTATGCCAGCGAACACAGCGAAGGCATGCCGGCATGACGTTAAGGAAAAGGTTATGTGCGCCAACAGACAGACGCTGTGTACCCGGTGCTTGAGCATCCGGCTGCAGATCACAGCGAGAATCCTGCCTGCGGTCAGGCGCATGCAGTGGCTGACAAGGCAGGCGGTGCCATGTCGGTCGGTAGGCAAGCAGGCAGGGCCGCGCAAGTGCAAGCCTTGACGGGACGGGCTTTGCCGGGATGTGTCCAGCCCCGCAGCTGCGGTGCGCGCAGATGGCGCACCGCATATGGCCATCCGTTGCACCATGCTGGCGCCAGGCCGGGGCTAGGTGGTCATGACACGGTCCCGGTCACAGTTAAATGCAGTCGTCAGAACTGTAGGTAGAGGAGGAGACCTTACCGGGCTGGAACAATTACGCGCTTATTTTAAGCAAATTATTTTAAATAAAATAATAAAAAGTTAATAAAAAGAGGGTTGGAGGCAGTACAAGTCGGCGGTACATCCCTCGCACCTGATCAAGGTGCATGTCTGATGTGCGGTAAAGGTATTCAGCGAAGGAGATTGGCGTGATTACAGTGTTGACGATATTTGGTACCCGGCCTGAAGCAATCAAGATGGTTCCGGTGGTGCAGGCGCTGCAAAACTGCCCTGGTGTGGTCTCTCAGGTATGCGTGACCGGTCAGCATAGGGAGATGCTTGATCAAGTGCTGAACTTGTTCGACATCAAGCCGGATCATGATTTGCAAGTGATGCACAAGGCACAGGGCCTGGCCCCGCTGACGGCCTTGCTCATCCAGGAAATAGATAAAGTGCTGGATCTGGTCCGGCCGGATGTCGTCCTGGTGCATGGCGATACGGCCACCACGCTGGGCGCGAGCCTGGCCGCCTTTTATCGCAAGATTCCAGTGGGCCATGTCGAGGCCGGCTTGCGTACCGGTGACCTGACTTCGCCATGGCCGGAGGAGATGAACCGCCGCGTGGTAGATACCCTGGCCTCCTGGTATTTCGCTCCGACCGAGGAGTCTTGCAGCAATTTGCGTCAGGAAGGGGTTGATTCGGACCGCATTTTCATCACAGGCAACAGCGTGGTGGACACCTTGCTGCTGACGGTGGACAAGCTGCAGCGTCAGCCACAGTTGCAAGCCAGGATGAACGACAGTTTTGCGTTTTTGCGTTCCGGGTCGAGGATGATCCTGATCACCGGCCACCGGCGCGAGAGCTTTGGCGAGAAGTTCAAAAACTTTTGCCGTGCGCTGATCCTGCTGGCCGAACGTTATCCGGAAGTGGAACTCGTCTACCCGGTCCATCTGAATCCCAATGTGCGCGAGCCGGTATACGCCTTGCTGTCCAGTGTGGCCAACATTCACCTGATCGACCCCCAGGAGTATCTGCCCTTTGTCTATCTGATGGTGCGCTCTTACCTGATCATTACCGATTCGGGCGGCATTCAGGAAGAAGCCCCGGCCCTGGGCAAGCCGGTGCTGGTCACCCGCGATACCACGGAGCGGCCGGAAGCCCTGGCCGCAGGTACTGCGCGGCTGGTGGGAACCGAAACCGACAGCATCGTGCAGTCTGCCAGTGAGTTGCTGGATGACGAAGCGGCCTACCTGCATATGTCTCAAGCCCACAACCCCTATGGCGACGGGCATGCCAGCCAGCGCATTGCTGCCATCCTGTCGTCCTTGCCGTCCTTGCTGGTGGGGACGTCGGCACCGGAAGTAAGCACCGCGAATGTGATGAGGGGATGAACATGAGCCGATGCCTCCTGATATGTGCTGGTCTGTTGTTGGGTATTTGTTGCGCGCTGCCTGGTCTGGCCATGGCAGGCCTGAATGCAATGACCGGGCCGGCTCCGGCCCCGCTGGTTGATATGGGCAACAAGGCCGCGTTGCAGGCCATGCCGGCGGCGGAGGCACCGGACATCGATGCCAGCTCGCCTGCGGTGTATGTCCGCGGTGCTGAAGAGAACAACGAGCTACGCCGCACCCAGCAGTTGATCAAGGATCAGATCGAAGAAGCCCGCCTGCGCACGGTGGGCAAGGAGGATGACCCCTTGCTGCTGCGTCGGGGGCCCGGGTCTGGCATCTGGGTGATACGCACGCTCACGCTGCTGCTGTACAGCATCGTGTTGCTGATCGTCATTTATGCGGTGCGGCATATGGTATTCACGCTGAACCGCCTGTTCGGTCAGCAGCGACATCCGTATCTGGATATCGAAACGGCAGAATGGCCGCGTGTGACGGTGTTCATTGCCGCACATAACGAGGAAACCGTGATTGGCGACGCGATCGAGGCGCTGCTGGAGACGGATTATCCGGCTGGTCGCCTGATCATCATGCCGGTCAACGACCGCTCCACCGATGGTACCCGCGACATCATCGACCGCATTGCGGCAAGGCGGCCCGATGTGATTCGCCCTTTCCACCGCACGGAAGGCAAGCCCGGCAAGGCTGCCGCACTGAAAGATGCAACCGCACTGATCGATACCAGAATCTTCATCGTGTTCGATGCCGACTATATACCGGGGCGCGGCCTGATCAAGCAACTGGTTGCGCCATTTTTCGATCCCGAAGTCGGTGCCGTCATGGGCCGCGTGGTGCCCTTGAACCCGGGAACCAACCTGCTGACCCGCATGCTGGACATGGAGCGGGCAGGGGGCTACCAGGTAGACCAGCAAGCCCGGATGAACATGAGACTGGTGCCGCAATACGGCGGTACGGTGGGTGGTATCCGCGTGCTTGCACTGGAGAGTGTCGGCGGCTGGCATGACGATGTGCTGGCTGAGGATACCGACCTGACCTACCGCTTGCTGATTGGCGGCTGGCTGACGGCCTATACCAATCGCGCGGAATGTTACGAAGAAGTTCCGGAAAGCTGGCCGGTTCGGGTCAGGCAGTTGATGCGCTGGACGCGCGGTCATAACCAGGCGCTGGTCCGCCATGTGGGACGGTTGCTGACCACCAAGGGTGTGCAGCAGCGTGAAAAGGTGGATGGCTTGCTGTTGCTGGGGACGTATGCCATGTCGCCCTTGCTGTTGCTGGCCTGGGCCATGACGCTGGTGCTGTTCTTCTTCGACAGCATGTTGCCCTCTCCAGGTATCCTGCTGGTCATGGCCCTGGTGTGCTACAGCGCCATGGGCAATTTTGCGGCCTTTTTCGAAATCGGCGTGGCCTGTTATCTGGATGGCAGTGGCAAGCGCTTGCGGATTCTGCCGTTTTCCATCTTTGGTTTTCTGGTCAGCCTGGTCACCATTGCCAGGGCAACGCTGCAGCAATCGCTGGTTGAGCCCTTTCAGAAAAACAGGGCCTTGCACTGGGACAAAACCAGGCGCTACCGCGGGATAAAGGCATGAGCTCACTATTTTATGTTCTGGGTGTGCTGCTGCTGCTGCTGATTCCCTTGCTGCCCGGATTCCTGGAGTTGTATCAGAAAACCGATATCGCGGCCCTGGGCATCAACCGCTTGCACACCGGCAACGCCAATATTTTTGCCGTCAATTATCGCCGTCACCTGAGTGCGCTGGAGCAGAAGGGGCAGGGTACGGACTGGGTGGCGCGCTTTGCCAGACTGCAAGCCCAGCAAAGGCCCGTCATCACGGAGGAAGTGCGCGCGCAGGGCTATTTGCGCATTCCTGCCGGTTTCCATTGCCTGACCGAAATGTATTGCAACGGCGATATTTCAACCGGAATGGGCGTCATCCTGCGCAGTGCCCTGGCCGAAGGCAATCTGAACCTCGGGGTGAACAACACGATATTGCGCTGGGCTGGCGCGCAGCGTATCCGGGTGGCATCCGGTTGCAGCCTGTTTGGCCGCCTGGTGGCAGACAAGTCGCTGTTCATCGACGGCGCTGTCAGTTTTCAGCGCATTCAGGCACCGCTGATTTTGCTTGGCTGCGGATGGGACCGGAAACCGTCGCCCCCTCCTGCCATGGAGGTGGACATCAGCCATTTGCCCGACACCCTGTTTTATAACGCAGCCATGCGACGTGCCGTTGTCGCCGGAGACGTCACCTTGCCGGCGCACAGCTTGTTGCGGGGCAATCTGGTGGTGCGCGGGCAATTGCTCATTGGCGATGGCTGCTGCATAGACGGCAGCATCAAGGCCGGTGGCAAGGTGTATATCGGCAACAATGTCGTCATCAACGGCTCGGTGGTTTCCGATCACTCGGTGGACTGCCTGGCGGCTTGCCATATCACCGGCCATGTCGTGGCAGCACGGCAGGTGTCGATTGGCGCAGGCGCCGTGCTGGGCCGGCTGGATGCCGCCATCAGCCTGTCTTCCCGCTTTGTCTTGCTCAAGCTGCCGATGGTGATTCATGGAACCGTCTGGGCACGCAAGCGCGGAAAGGTGCTCGGACTATGAAACGCTTGTGTTTGCTATTGGCCATGTGGGCGATGTCGGTCACCACCTGCCAGGCCGGAGGCGAGCTGCAGCTGCCGGGCTATCAGCTGGAAGATGGCGCCCTCCTGTTGCAAAAGGGGGGCGGGGTGGTCGACCCCTACTTTGCCATGAAGGCATTGCTGACGGCAGAAGAGCTGGGTTTGCACACGCATGTTGTCACGGATGCCTGGGTTGCCTGGCTGGCGCCAAGGCAGGAGAGCAATGGCAGCTTTCCCCGTTTCGCGCAGCAGGCCAACGGCATCTGGCGACGCTCGGCCGATGCCGATGCCGACGACTCAACGCTGGCCTTGTGGATTTCATTGCTATCCCGCCGTTACGACCGGCAGGCCATGCCCGCCGTCTTGCGCGCCTCGCTGCTGCGTGCCCGCAAAGCCCTCTGGCAATTACGCTGGCTGGATGATGGGGTGTACGAATACGCCACGGGCTCGCATCTGGCTTATCTCATGGACAACACCGAAGTCTACACCGCCCTGCGCGATGACTGCCTGCACGCCAGATACAGCTGCCAACGCATGCGGCAGCTGGAAAAAGCGCTGCCGCTCACCTTCTGGGATAAAGACCAGCGGCACTGGCGCGTGGCAACACGTAATCAGTCGCCAGCGGCCTTTTACCCGGACGTGGCCGCACAGCTGTTTCCGCGCCTGGCGGGCCTGCCGGCCCCGGCCGGTCAGCCTTCCTTTGATGACTGGGTGAAGCAGGAAGGCCTGCCCTGGCTGCAGCAAGACACGCTCAAACTGGATTTTCCATGGGGTGTGCTGGTGCTGGCGGCACTCAAGGAAAAACGCCTGGATGTGGCGAATACCTGGTTGCAAGGTGCGCTTGCCGCACGTGACACGCATCACTGGAACATCCTGGAAGAAACCGTCCTGCTGGGTTTGCAACAAGATGTGGAACTGCAGAAGTTCCTGGGAGGCTGAACATGAGCAGATTTCGATTCTGGCCGCATTGGATATGGTGGTCATTGCTGATGGGTCTGGTTCTGGTCGCCATTGCCGGCTGGCATCTGCGACAGCAAAAAGTGGCGCCGCCACCTGGTGCCTTCATCGCACTGCTGCTGCCGGATCAACTGGACAGTCACAAATACATATTGGCCTGGCAGGACGCAGCCAGCGAAGCCGGTGTGTCCATGGCCCAGATCACCGCCAGCGAGCTGGTGGCGATGGATGCCGCCCAGCGTGCCCGCATTCGCGGGATTGTGCTGCCTGACAGCATTCATCGCAGCATCAGTGCCGCCTTGGCCGGGGTGCTGGAAGAGTACGTACGCAATGGCGGCGCCTTGTGGATCAACTACGACGCGGCCACCGAAGATGCCGGCGGCCGTTTTCTGGACAAGCCTTCCCTGGCCAGGCTGGTGGGAGTGGACTACCTGCTGTACCAGGAAATGGGCAAGGCCATGGTGCATGGCGACCAAATGCTGATGTCTGCACAAGCCGTACAGGCGCTGGGTATTGCGCCGGGGCGCTTTCAAGCCACCGGCTCCGACCCGGAGGCAATGTTGCAGGCCGCCACCTATGGCTACGACAAGGAGGAGTTCAGCCACTTGCTGACCCGGGGGTCTTTCCCCGGACAAGTACTGGCCACCAGCAAGGATGGCTCGCTGATTGCCGGTCTGCGTCGTTACGGGCAGGGCCAGGTGCTGTTTGTCAATTTGCCGGTCACCTTTTTACGCGTGCGTACCGATGGCCTGTGGCTGCAGTCTTATCTCCGGTTTTTCAATGGCCACATGCTGCAGCTGCCACAGCTGGCCTCGGTGCCGGATGGGATCGGTGGCCTGGTCATGAACTGGCATGTGGATGCCAATAATGCGCTGCCTTACATGTCGATGCTGGAAGGCCTGGGTTTCCTGAAACAGGGGCCTTATTCGGTCCATTTCACGTCCGGCCCGGACAACAACAGTCCGGGTGACCGTCTGGGGATGGATGTGGCGCATAACATCACCGCCCAAGGCTGGATCCGCCGCCTGCATCAGCTGGGCTACGAGGTCGGGGCGCATGGTGGCTGGGCACACAATTATTTTGCTTTCAACATCAATGAGCATGACGGCTCGAAGTGGACCTCCTACCTCGTCAACAACAAGAAGGACCTGGAAAATGTCACTCATCAGCAAATGACCGAATATTCCGCCCCCAATGGCCATCACCCGCAGTGGGTGACCAACTGGCTGCGTCGTAACGGCGTGCTGGCGTATTACTTTGTCGGGGATTCGTCGATGGGGCCGACCCGCGCCTATATTGACCCCGACGACATGCATGGCCGCCCCTGGGCCTTTCCCGTCTCCGCCAATGGCGATGTCGCATCGTTCGAAGAAGCCGTCCGCAACAAATTCTCCGAGTCACAAATGAGCGCCTGGCTGGAAGCTATGACCGGTTTCACCGTCCGGCAGCGCGAGGTACGACTGGTCTATTTCCACCCTCCCGGGGTCTACTTTTATCAGAACACCGCCCGGCAATGGCTGGAGCAGACCCAGCAGCTGCGGGAGCAAGGCGTGTTTCGCTGGTACACGATGACACAGCTGGCGCGCTTTCTGACCCAACGCGAACAGACCGTCTGGCAGGTCATGCCCGTGGCGGGTGCCAGACAGCCGTGGATCACGGTCAACGCCCACAATCCGGCATCGCTACAACATCAAAGCTGGCTGTTGCCCAAGACGAAGGCACGGCCAGTGCTGCTCAGTGGCGTTGCCAGCATAGAGGACCTGCCTGATGCCTGGCGCATTACCGCCCGCTCAGGCAAGGAACTGCGCTTCGAATATTTGCAGCCGACCAGCACAGCACAAGGAGCAGGGCATGATTGATCGACAACGCGCAACATGGTTAGCAGTTTGCATGGCATCACATGCGGGCCTGGCGTGGGCCGCAGAAGAGGAGCCTGAGGCCGAGGCGGGGATGGTTGAAGAAATGGCGGCACCGGTAGAAGCAGCGCCCGACACCGCCTACACCCAGGCGCGCAGCATAGAGTTGGGTTTCACGCACTCCCATTTGAGTGCCAACAATCCCGGTTGGAGCGGCGTGTACGTGTCCGGGGTATGGCAAAGCAGCCCCAGCAATGTGTTTGACCTGATTGCCGAGCAGGCCAGCCGCTTTGATGAACATGGTGTCGCGCTGAATGGCGGCTGGAATCACGACTTCAGTCCCGACTGGTTCGGCCGGCTGGAGCTGGGACGCAGCAGCAGCGGCACGTTCTGGCCCGGCACCCATTATGGCGTGGCACTCAATCGCAAATGGCTGCCGGAACGCAACCTGGTGACCGGCCTGGGCCTGGCCTACAACGACAACCGGCAAGGCTATAGCGACCGCATCCTCACCCTGAGCATGGCTTATTACTTCAGTGCGCCATGGGTGGCAGAAGCCGGCGTACACTATACGATCAGCAATCCTGGGGCGGTGGAGTCGGTACAAGGCTTTGCTGCGATGACTTACGGGCGGAATGCCTGGAGGCTGGTGACGCTGGCGATTAACGCCGGCGGGGAGGGGTATATGCCGATCGGTAACAACCAACCCCGCCAGTTATTCAATAGCCAGCTATATCAACTGAGCTGGCGCGAGTGGGTAGGCAAGCACTGGGGCGTTCATGCCCGAGCCGAGTTTTACCACAGCCCCTATTACAAGCGCAGCGGCCTCACCACCGGCGTATTCTGGGATCTGCCATGAAAACACAGCAAGGCCTGGACGGGCTGACACCACTGCGCAGCACCGGACATGGCGGCGGGATCATCCAGATGCATCGCGCCATGCGCACCGAGTACTTCAGCCCTATGCGCTGGGCCTGGATTATCGGTTTTCCCCTGTTGTGCAATCTTTTGACACTCAAGCTACTACCCGAGATTACCGGCGGATGGTTCGTGCTCACGCGCTGGAGCATCGCGGTGACCGGTAGCATGGCGGACGTATCCGCGCTACGCGTGCAGGCAGGCTGGATGCCCCCGCTGGTATTGCCCTGGCTGGAATTGTCCGCCACAACGCCATCGTTCTGGCAGAGCTGGGCGAATGCACTTGCGGCCTTGTTGTTACTGCTACTTTCTTTTGTCATCAGCCCGGAGCGCATGCCGGCACGGTATGCACTGCGCCTGGTCGGCATCATCCAGGCCTGTTCCTGCCTGTATTTTGTCTTGATGCCTGCTGCGTTCAGTCACTCACTGCCCGATTATTTTCACACTTGTCTCAAGTTTGTCCTGCTGCTGCTCTTTCTGGTGCCATGGATACATGCGCTGACCTTTTACATTCTCGACAAGCCCAATTGGCACAAAGTGCTGCTGACACTGCTGTCGCTGACTTACATTTACTTGGAGGCACCGCTGCATTATTTCGCCGCTGCATTGCTGCTGCATTTTGGCTCGCTGTTGTTCATGCCATTGCTTTTCATCCTGGGCAGCCTGATGGTCGAGGTGCTGTTGTTGATTGCACTCTATGGTTGGGTGATGAGCTGGGAAGGCCAGCCAAGCCGTCAGGCGGAGCTGCCGGGCTTCGATGCGAATGACCCCTGAAGCACCTGCAAGCCGGAATGTTGCCGCTGTACATGGCCGGCGGGGTGTCGTGCGCGAGGATAACGGCTGATGCTTCATGCCTAGTACCGGGCGCATCCTGCCAATGGTGCAG
Source organism: Aquitalea sp. FG25 (assembly GCF_057809375.1). Classification (NCBI taxonomy): domain Bacteria; kingdom Pseudomonadati; phylum Pseudomonadota; class Betaproteobacteria; order Neisseriales; family Chromobacteriaceae; genus Aquitalea; species Aquitalea sp. FG25. The sequence continues at coordinate 8,918 of NZ_JBMDJV010000029.1, read as the reverse complement.
GATGCGCCCAAGCATGCTGCGCTAGCGGGTCATCACGGTCAGCTTGTTGTTAACGCCGATGACGGACTCAACCGTCGAGGCCAGTTGCGCCGCACGGTCAGATTGTTTCTGACGATTGACCGTACCATTCAGATCCACAATACCCCGCTCGGTACGTACATTAATGGCCAGTCCTTTAACCCATTTGTCCCGCGCGAATGCCGTGCGAACCTTCTGGGTGGTGAGTGCATCATCCTGATACTGCTGCACGCTGTAGGGCATGGTTTCTTCGGCATGCAGCGGCATGCTGCCCAGCACTGCACCCGCCAGAAACATGATTGTGGTGAATTGGTTTTTCATGATATCTCCATGGATCAAGTGGTCGGCATTTCCATATTCCACGGCAGTTCAGGTACTTCCAGCAGACAAGCAAATTTCAAACAGTCACCTTGGCAGCGGTTTTGCTTCCATCTTCAGCCTGTCTGGAAAATAACTTCACTTTAGGTATTTGCCATCGAGCTGTGATGATGGCGCCGTCTGGTGCCTATATTGCATCCTTGGTGAACATTGAAGTGATGCTGAGGTTTTCCTGTAAACCCTGATCAACTACATGCCGACATGTAGTCATGACTACACGCTTTGATTCTGACCCCTGCCAAGCGGATATTCTGTTCGCTGTCACACGTATATTGACCTTGTTGCACCGTGCACGGCATTTGCGGTGAATTTTCAGCTATTTCCCTGTGTATTTCGTCGTGCATTGTGTGTACTTGCGCACAGATGCCTAGTGCCATGTCTGGCACTGTCATGCTTGCTGGCTGATTTTATGGCGAGCTATCAGCCCGTAAGGTGACACATGCAAGATCAGCATTTTTTTGCAGGCTGCCTGTGTATTGATTTTCAATCACTGGAGTCTTTACATGCTCAATATATTCTTGTTGTCGATGGTGCTGAGCGGGCATCCCGCCCAAATCGTGCTGGCGGAAGCGGATACGGCAAGCACGACGGTGCCGATGACTTCTGCCATTGTCCAACGCCCCGAGTCCCCCGTGGATCAGCCTGCTCCAGAGCCCATGACTGATGCGCAGCGTGCAGCAGCAGATGAATATGCCGGAAAAGTGATTTCCGCATATCCCGAAAATTATCGCGGTCACTGATCTGTCCGCTGCCAAACATCACTTTCATGCTTATACGGCCTTTTGCCATAAACATGCATCGTGATATCTCCTGGAGAATTCTCATGAACAAACGTTTCTGCATGGCCCTGCTGCTGGGTGTCCTGCTGAGTGCCTGTACCACCACCATGCCTTCGCAACAGGCTAGTAACATGACAACCCGGCAGGCAATTGATGCCGACTCCGCCGCAACACTGAACAGTCTTTATCGTCAGGCCAAAGGGTCGCGCGAACTGGTGACAAAAGCCAAAGGTGTGCTGGTATTTCCATCGGTACTGACGGCAGGCTTCATGGTAGGTGGGTCATATGGTGAAGGGGAGTTGCGAATCGGAAACCAGCCTGATGGTTATTACAAAACCATGACCGGCTCGTTTGGTTTTCAGGCCGGGGCGCAATCCAAGGCCATCATTTTCCTGTTCATGACCCAGGAAGCGCTGGATCACTTCCGCCAGGGCAATGGCTGGACGGCTGGTGTTGATGCCAATGTTGCCGTGCTGACGATAGGGGCCGATGGATCGGTTGATACGGAAACTGCCAAGGCACCGGTCATTGGCTTTGTCATGACGAATGGCGGGCTGATGTTCAACATTTCCTTGCAGGGAACAAAAGTTTCCCGGCTTGACCCCTAACGGTTTGGGGAGGATGTCTGGTATTGATCATTATTATGTGGCTTGCTGTACAGCGCTGTATTTGATAAGAACCCATACTGTTTTCATGCCGGGTGTGATGCATTTTCTGATGCCGCATCTGGCATGAACATTATTCTTTTACAAAGGAAATATCATGTCCCTGGATAATACCAACCCGAGTGATGCCCACAAAGCAGCTGCTACCGAACACAAAGCATGTGCAGATTTGCACATGAAAGCAGCTGATTGTCATGAAAACAAAAAAACTGATGAAGCCAAGGCCAATTCGGCCAATGCCTTGCAAAGCAGTGAGACAGCGCACCAGCAATCAAAAGCTGCCTGCGACAGCTCAGGGCAATGATTGAGGCTGTCATGCCTTGTTTCATTCACTTTGCAAAAGCCCGCTCTGGCGGGCTTTTTATCATATTGTCCGGATTGCTCATTATCTCCACTCTATGTGGTGTGGCACACCGATTATTCAGGTTTTAAATGGGATGATGTGACTGTTGACCTTGTGTTTTCACACGGGGCAATATTTTAGAGGATATGAAAATGAGCAATTTCAATGATAAATCGCAGACTGACAAATCTGCCAATATTGACCAGAACAAGTCGTCATCGACGACCAAACAGCCTGCCCCTGTTTTTGGTGAAAAGGTTGGCCAAGCCTCCCCGAAGACCGAACTGGGCAAGCAGCCTGCGCCGAAAGACACTGGAAGCATGCATGATGCAAGGCAAGGTAATTCGCCTGCCAACAAACCCAAGTTGTAATTAGCCGGTATATGACCACTGCCATATGACTGATGGTGGTGGTCATATGCTGCCTGCTACCGGTATTCAGAAACGGGTTTTGTATTTTTCTCACGCCAGATACCCAAGGAGTGTTGATGATGAAAGATGAAAAAGAAGATGATCTTGTGAATGCTGAAAAGAAATTGAGCTGCAATGCTTCCAAAAAGATGGAAGATGGTGCCGTCACGCAGGGCTATCGAGGAGAGCGCCACAGATTGATCGGCCTGCTCAATACTGCCCTGGCATCTGAACTGGTTTGTTTTCTCCGCTATACCCGGCACTATTACATGGTTAGCGGCCTGTCCAATGCCGCATTGAAAGCCGAGTTCATGCAGCATGCACAGGAGGAAATGCAACATGCCAACATGCTGGCCGAGCGTATTGCCATCGAATCGTATCGGAAAATGATTCAGGAGTTGGGCAATAGCGACCCTAGCACCAGCTTGCTGCTGACCACCATTCTGTCAACGGAAGAGGAGCATGCGGAAGAAATGCGCAGCCTACTGGATTGATTGTACCGTGTCGTATCAATATAAAAGTTCGCATTTGGCGGACTCTTATATTGATACGACACGGAAATGCTTCAACCGCTACGTAGAAGCGGGCTGGTCATGTCGTGTTGATTGGCCGCGCTGTTGGACTGGCGGTGCAGTTGGTCAAACAGTTTGCACACCCCACAGGTTGCGCCGCTTTCGTGGGATACCATGATTTGCAGCAGCTGATGAATTGTCGCCTCATTCAGTTTTCCCATATTGCGAGATGCAATACCGGTACTGATGCGGTGAAAAATGGCCCGGCCATTGCCATCGAGCGCACGGATATTATCAATTGTAAATTTCATCGGGGCGTAGCGTGAACCCATCATCAGCCAATAAGCTGCCAGCATTACGCCCTGCGGACTGCCTTTCAAGCCCTGAATCTGGTGCAGGATTTCATCTTCAGACATGGGGTTCTCCTTTCAGTGGCATTAGCCGTACATGTATTGCCGTGACCATGCCAGCGTATCGGCATAGCGTCCTGCCGGTTGGCACAGGATCTGGTAAACGCTGATTACATCGTTGCGAAAGGCATGAGCACACCCAGCCAGATAAATGCGCCAGATACGGTAGCGTTCCTCGCCGATTTCCTGCCGGATCCGCATGCTGTTGGTTTCGTAATTCTGTGACCACAGGCTGAGCGTCAAGGCGTAGTGTCGACGCAGGTTTTCCACGTCCAGCACTTCCAGCCCGCCTTGCTGCATGGTGCTCAGGGTGGTGCCGATATGGGGCAACTGGCCGCCGGGGAAAACAAATTTGTCGATGAAATTACCGGCGCCGAATGGTGCGTCACGCTGGTTGGTGCTTACCGAGGTGATGCCATGATTCAGGGCCAGGCCATCCGGGGTGAGCAGATTCAGTATCTGTCTGAAATAGCCCGGCAGCCCTTTGACGCCAACATGTTCAAACATGCCGACACTGGTGATCCGGTCGAAGCGGCCGGTGAGGTCGCGATAATCCATCAGGCGGATTTCCACCCGGTCCTGCAGGCCTGCCAGGCTTACCCGCCGTGTGGCTTCGGCATACTGCTGTTGTGACAGGGTGATGCCCAGGCATTTGACATCGAATTGTCGCGCCGCGCGGATGAGAAGCGCACCCCAGCCGCAGCCGATGTCCAGCAAGGTATGACCGTTTTGCAGTTTCACCTTGGTGAGGATATGGTCGATTTTCTTGATTTGCGCCGCTGCCAGTGTTTCATCCCCCTGCGGGAAATAGGCGCAGGAGTACACCATTTCCGGGTCCAGCCACTGCGCGTAAAAATGGTTGGACACATCGTAGTGGTACTGGATGGCCTGGCGATCGGCCCGGCGATTGTGTGAAAACAGCAAACCGGCCAGTCTTTGCAGCGGGTAGCGTTTGCCACGGCGGGCCAGGGCATGCGCCATGTCGATGATGTCATCGAGCTTGCCCTCGATATCCACCAGGCCCCTGACATATGCCTCGCCCAGATGGTCCAGCCGTGGGGAAAGCAAATAGCGCAAGCCGGCGGGCTTGCGGATGTGCATGGTGACCAGCGGTTGCTCGAACAGGCCGAAATCAATGGCCTGGCCATCCCAGACCAGACGGGCAGGTAATGGGCTGTGTTGCCGCAAGTGGCTGGCCAGCCGTTGCATGCGTTGTTGCCAGATCATGTTTGTCATTCCTCGTCGAAGCCGCTGGCGCGCATGGCACGGCGGCGTTTCCCCGGGGTGAAGCCGGACAGTCTGCTCATGTGCTCAGGGCTCTGTCCCTGGCCGTTTCCTGATGTCATCCGGTGTGGCAGGCGGTGGCGGGTGCGTGGCATCCCGGCTGCCGGGTGCCATGTCTGTGCCGGTGTTGTGCTCCGCCTTGTGCAAGGGGGCAGCGTGCTGCATGCCGGCCCCGCCGGTGTGTGGCGCTTGCGGGTTTGCCGGGTTGGCTGGTCCGGGCGGCGTGGCACCTGCCGGGAGCCGGATGTCCTGCGCCGGTGGGCGTGCATGGTGCGCCGGCCCTGTTGCCGGTTGGGCCGATGAAGGAGGTCTGGCCTCCGGTGGGGTCAAGCCGTGAGGGGGGCGTGCAGCTGGCGGCTGCTCAACGGCGGGCTGTTGCCTGGTCGGGCGCGGGTAGTGGCGGGGGGCATCGTTTTTCTGATGTCCGGGCGGCGGGCTGGCAGCAGGAACCGACTGCCTGTCCCACTGTTGCCAGTCGGGGTGGTGGCGCTTCCAGTCGGCACCCCAGTGCTGGTCCCAGCGCGGTGCTTCATCGGCGTTCCAGCCTTGAAAATAGGCAGGTCGGCGCTGGTAGTAACGTAATGGAATCCGCCAGATGAAGACGGGAACCAGGTTTGCCTCCATCCGTGTCCATGGCCCGTTATACCAGCTGCTGTAATACCAGTTGTCTTCATGGAAAATCCAGTAACGCCCACCGTAAAAGAAGTAGTTCAGCTGCTGCGAGGGGTCGTAATACACGGGGTAGCCCGGAATCGGGATCAGGGCCGGGTAGCTGCTGATGTTGATGTCCAGACTTATTTGGGCCTGCAAGGTGGCAACGGGCCCAAGCATCAGCGACAGGGAAATACCAATCAGTGCGTGACGCATGGTGTTTGCTCCTGATACCGTCCTGGCGATCGGTGATGGTGGCTACTGGCTGGCCACGGACAGGGCCGAGGCATCTACCTGCCGGACGCCCCGCACGTTCTTGCTCAGTTCAATGGCCAGTGCGCGTTCGCTTTTGCTGGCCAGCCTGCCACTGAGCGCAACCACGCCATTGCGTGTCTTGACCTTGATGCTGGAGCTTTCCACATGACTGGAATACAGCAGGCTGGACTTCACCTTGGTGGTGATCCAGCTGTCGGAGATGTTCTGTTCGGCCTGATTGCTCGAATGCTTGACGGACTCGGCCAGCGTGGGTTTGGCGCTGCCAACCTGCAGCTGGTTGTCCACCGACATCACGCCGCGGGTGCTGCTGGCCATGCGTGTGGCAGCCTGGCTGGCCATGGTGCTACTGGCTGTTCCCTGCAAGCTGACCCTGCCTTGCTTGGTATGCACCGTCACAGCAAGCCCATCGGCGTACTTGCTCCACAGCAATTTGGATTTGACGGCTGCGGTAATGTTGGCATCGTCGGTCAATTCGCCATAAGCGCTGGTGCTGCCGGTTTTGCCCGGCACAAAATTGCTGTTGACTTGCAGTTGGTTGTCCACACTTTTGACGCCAGGGGCACCCAGGGCAATTTCCTTGGCCAGCTCCTTTTTTATGCCATCTTCCACCGTGCCGGTCAGGGTTGCCTTGCTGTCATGCACCATCACCCTGATGTCCTGGTCGCGAAGGGAAGGGTTCAAGGCGTAAGTGGTTGAGATCTGGCTTTCCTGGCGCGCATCGTTCAGTTCCTGATTACTGGCGGCAGCCAGCACAAGAGGGGCGTGGCACAGGGCAAGACAGAGGGCCAGGGTGGCTGCTGGCAATTGGCTGGGCAGGTTTTTCATGATGTGGATTTCCGCTATTCGAACCATATGACCAAGGCCGGACCAAGGCCGGCCACGGGTAGGCATCACGCCATTACTTGTGTGTGTCCAGGAATTGCTTTACCTGGCGCTCGGCTTCTTCACGCGAAACGGCGTAGCGCTGCTGGATCAGCCCGGCCAGTTTCTGTGCCTCGCCCTCGGCGCACAGCAATTCGTCGTCCGTCAGCTTGCCCCAGACAATTTTGGCTGCGCCCAGATGCTCCTTCCATTTGCCTTTGAGTTCTTCGGTGCTGGGCAGGTGAAGCCCACTGCCGCGGTGACTGACTTCGTCGGGAGCCGGTTTGCTTGCAGTGGCCTTGTCTTGCTCTGCTGAATTGTCCATGGACTACTCCTTTGCGGATGGCGTGCTGCGCTAAATGGCGAGCCTTGGCCTGCTCGCAGCTTAGGAGGGGCCATGGGGGCGGTCTGTACGCCAGCGCACACCTTGAAAACATCTCGCACAAATTGATTTGCCCGACTTCGGTGTGTTGCCGAACAGAACGCCGTCGCTGCCGGGAGTAAAACCGGACGGTAACCATCAATACCTCTTGGTTACGGCAGAGGCGAGCGGCGCTTCAGGCAAAGGAGACGGTAATGAACCAGATGAATCTCAATACGGATGGCAGTAATCGCACCCGCAGCAGCACCGGCGGTCCCGGCCCCTACCTGATGGGTGCCAGTACGCTGACCGGTAATGCCGTGTTGAATCGACAGGGTGAAGTACTGGGTGACATCAAGGAAATCATGCTGAATGTCAGCAACGGACGCGTGGAATATGTCGTGCTGGCCTTTGGTGGTTTCATGGGTATAGGCGGCAAGCTGTTTGCCGTGCCCTGGCGCGCACTGGTGCTGGATGCCATCAACAAGCGCTTCATGCTGAATGTCAGCAAGGACCGCTTTTCCCATGCCCCGGGTTTTGACAAGGAGCAATGGCCGGACATGGCTGACCCCACCTGGGCCACTACTGTCCATGATTTTTACGGTACCGACATGTACAGCGAGTAAATACGGTCGGCCATGTGTCTGGTGTGAAGATGGTCATCAGCCAGCTATCGCCAGCCTGTTTGCAGGAGTTTAATCATGTTGGAATCAATTGCAGTGATTCTGTTTTTGCTATGGGCCTTGGGCATGGTCTCGTCCTACACGATGGGGGGCATGATCCACCTGCTACTGGTCTTGATGCTGATCGTGGTGCTGGTGCGTGTGCTGCAGGGGCGTCGTCTCTAGCCATGTCGGCAGCGTGCTTCCGGCAGCAGACGCCGGCGTTTTTCAAACCCGGCCGTCGGCAGCCAACCCGGTGTTGCTGCCGGCAAGGGCGCAAGGTGACATTCATGAATGCAATACGAAGCAGTTTCTTCACCGCCATGTTGCTGGCTGGGCTGGCCGGCTGTTCTTCCATGTCCGAGCGCGGTAAGGATACCGCCATTGGTGCCGGTGTTGGCGCCGGGGTGGGGGCCTCCTTACCGGTGGCAGTGCGGCAGGCACCCTGGGTAGCGCTGCCATCGGCGGGGTGATTGGTCATGAGGTGAAGTGAATTCACTGCGGTGGCTACCGCAGTGCACTATGTGTTCAAATGACAATGCGGATGTTGTCGATAACATTTCGTACTCCAGGCATCCCTGCGGCGGCGTGCCTAGCTAAGGCTTGCTCTGACCAGCTATGTACACTGCCACCAAGAATGACATCTGGGCCATCAATGCTTACGGTAATGCTGTCAATATCTCGGATCGCACGGCGTTTGAGGGCTGCTTGCACTTCTTGCTGAACAGCGTGGCTGATGGGTTTGCTGCGTAGATTGATGCCATTGCTTATGCCGGTCACACCAGAGAGATGGCGCAACACATTGCTTGCTGCTTTTCGCTGGAAGTCCCATTCGACATCTCCAGTTAGCGTGATCCAGCCATTTTCAACTATGACCTTGATCGCATGCCCCTTGAGTGTTCCCATCAGTTGCAGCGCGCTGGCAGCTGCATGTGAAATATCGCTATCACTGCGTTGCTCGGCATCAGGAACGACAACTGTCAGGTCAACCGCCAGTGCCTGGACACCTTCGACCCGCAAGGCAGCACGTTCGGCTGACCATTTCTGGGGGGCGTCGGTAACGACGCCGCTCAGGGTAACGACACCATCGTTGACTTGCACGCCGATTTGACTGCTATTGATCTGAGGGTCCCACTGCAATTCAGCGGTCACATCTTTCTGTAGCTGGGTGTCTGTCTTGATCATGATTACTACTCCTTTTGGTCGGATCACCCATCATCACCAATAGTCTGCTTAGCTGTCTGTCTGTTAACGCACTGAATCGCCCCTTCTTTCCTAGACACTTCGAGAGCCTCACACTAGGCCCCA
>NZ_JBMDJV010000028.1:0-65590 GCF_057809375.1 Aquitalea sp. FG25 | reverse complement strand
TCAGGTCCTAGCGCCCGCAAGGGTGTGGAAGTTCGAGTCTTCTCTTGGGCACCAATAAAAAGCCGTTGATCTCTGATCAACGGCTTTTTCCATTGCTGCGTGTCTCGTTCAATTTTCTTGTGCCTAGCCTTCCTCAGCACGCACAGCCAATGAAGCACCTGCATTGCGATCCAGGCGCCAGAAGAAGAAGACCGAAAGCAGGGTCAGTACTCCCATCACCACAAAAGACCATGCGAAATCGCTGCTCTGCAAGACAATGTGCTCCTGGATACCGGCGACCACCTGCAAGCTCATGGCCGCAAATGTAACACCAAAACCAGCGGCCAATTGCTGGGCTACGCTGGACAAGCTGGTTGCGTGGCTCATTTTCACCTGCCCGACATCGGCAAATGCAATTGCATTCAGACTGGTAAATTGCAGCGAGCGCAGAAACCCACCCAGCACGAACACCAGCAACATCACCCAATGGGGTGTATCAGGGCGAAATAAACCATACGCAGCCATCGACAGGGCAACAAACACCGCATTCCAGCTCAGCACGCTCTTGAAACCAAATCGCTCCAGCACCCTGGAGACGATGGTTTTCATAAAGATGGCCCCCACCGCCGTGGAGCAAGTCAGCAAGCCAGACTCGAAGGGGGAGTAGCCAAAACCCAGCTGCAACATCAAAGGCAGTAAAAACGGGGTGGCACCAATTCCCATACGAATGAGAAAACCACCCAAGACACTGGCATGAAAGGTGGGTAGCCGTAGCAAAGACAAATCAAGCAGCGGTTCTTTCACGCGCCGGTAGTGCAGCAGATACCCCAGTAGCATGATGAGCCCCAGCACACTAACGCCCAGAGACAGCGTCGCTGACAACATATGCTTGCCTTCGGTCGCCAATCCCAGCATCAATAGAGACAGACCAACACCCGTCAATACAAAGCCGGTCTTGTCCAATGCCGGCACATTCTCATCACGCAGATTTTCGATATAACGCCCAGCCAACAGCATGCCAAGAATGCCAATCGGTATATTGATAAAGAAAATCCAGCGCCAGTGGAAATAAGTAGTGATGAAGCCCCCAAGCGGCGGGCCGATTACCGGCCCCAGCAGGGCTGGAATAGTCAGATAGCTTAGCGCTCTGACTAGTTCATCCTTGCGCGTGGTGCGCAGGATGACCAAGCGCCCGACCGGCACCATCATGGCCCCGCCTATCCCCTGCACGAAGCGTGCCAGCACAAAAGACTCAAGCGAAGCACTGAGCCCACACAGGACGGAGCCCGCCATGAAAACCAAAATGGCTGAACGAAAAATACGTCTGGCACCAAAACGGTCTGCCATCCAGCCACTGATCGGAATGAATACGGCAAGGCTCACCAGATAAGAGGTCAGCGCCAGCTTGAGTGCTACCGGGTCAACCAGCAAATCCTGTGCAATGGCGGGCAAGGAGGTGGAAATCACCGTGGCATCCATGTTTTCCATGAATAGCGCGGTGGCAATGATAAGCGGCGTCAGCATGCCGCTGGCAACAAGAAACTGCATGGTGTCATGTGTACTGATGCGTGAATCGAATTTCAGTCTAACAGCTTGACCAAATCCAGCAGCAAGGATGTTACAAACAAATGTTGCGTACAAGCTGAATGCAACAGGGCAGCTCACGGCTGCCCTGTTTATCCGGCCTGCGAGTATCAGTGCTGTGGCAGGTTCAGTGCATTACTGAGATCCCCCATTGGTACCGAACCATTGGCACGCAAGCCGGCATCACGCTCCAAAACGCCAGGCAAGGGTTGCAGATCGAAACGGCGAGTCAGGAAGCGCAGGATGGAGCCGGTATCATACTGCGTGTGATCGACAAAGCCTTTACGGGCATACGGAGAGATGATGATGGCAGGAATACGGCTACCAGGCCCCCAGCGGTCGCCTTGCGGAACGGGTGCATGGTCGTAGATACCGCCGTTTTCGTCGTAAGTGACCACGATCAGCATGTTTTTCCACTGCGGGCTCTGCTGCAGGCGGGCAATCACCTGAGCAATGTGTTCGTCACCATCCGCCACGCTGGCATAGCCTGCATGCTGGTTGACATTACCTTGCGGTTTATAGAATGAAACCGCTGGCAGCTTGCCGGTTTGTGCAGCCTGCAAGAATTCTGCATCAAAATCCTTCAGATGCGCCTGACGATTTGCCTGCCGGGTCTGCGGATCGAAATCAGCGTAATAGTTAAAAGGCTGGTGGTGCGGCTGGAAGTTTGGCGTACTTCCGTTGTAAATATTGCTGCGCGCAGCCAGTGCCGCATTCCAGCCACCGGCATACCATGCCCAGCTGACACCTCTGGCACTGAGCCTGTCGCCGATGGTTGGGCCGGTTTGTGCCGGCAATGTTGTTGCCTTGGCCGTATCTGCATACTGACTGCTACCATTGGCCGCAGGCGCATTACCGCTGGGCTGGTATAGCGGTTGCATGGTATTGACCGCGTAGAACATGCCCTGCTTGTCTTTTGGCGTCAGGTTACCGTCGTTCTTGTAAGTTGCCTTGCCATCCAGAACAGATGCCTTGGCACCGGGGGCGGGAGTCAGGCGCAAGAAGCGGCCCTGCTCATCCGTGTCGATGGCAGAAATGGAATCACGAGCGGGAGAGTCCACCGCATCGGCATGGGGATACTGTGGTGCACAGGCACAGATCAGGTATTGGTGATTAAGAAAGGAACCACCAAATGCACCCATGAAGAAGTTGTCGGCCAAAGTGTACTGACGCGCCAGCTTCCACAAGGCCATTTTGCTGCCGTCGTAATAAGCCATGCTCAGACCGCCGGCATCGGAATAAGCCGCAAATTTGTCATTGGTACCGCCATTGATCTGCATCTGGTTGTTATAGAAGCGATGCACCAGATCTCGCGTCGTCACCTCCTGCGACACGACGGTGGTGCTGCCTTGCACCCCCTTGGGATCATCCAGCGGGAAAGGACGGTTTGGCCAACCCATGGTTTGCGACTGCGGCAAGGTGACGGCCTGTCCGGCAGCGGTCAGCCCACCCCATGTCGGTGGCAGTACCGGCAGTACTGAACCATCAAAATCCTTCTGCGGCACATAGCTGCCACGGGAAGATGGATTTACACCAGGAATACCATTGGCACCGGGGAACAGGCCATACAGATTATCGAACGCACGGTTTTCCGCAAAAATCACCACCACATTCTGAATGGCATCAAGGGAGCCGGTGGTCACCGGCGCTGTTGCGGGCATGCTGTTACAACCAGCAACCGCAATTGCCAGTGCGATCGGGGCCAACAGGGGCTTGCAGTATGTCATGTCCATTTCCTTATGCTGAGACTGCCGATTGTGCCTTCACCTTGTTGCACGATGATGATGGATTAAAAACCCAGAGTATTGCGCCAGGCAAGGGACAAGCCACTGACCGGAGTAAGGGTGACTGTGTCATCACGCCGTGATGAAACTGCGCTATGTTGCAACACTATCTTTGATGATCAATCACCATGTATCAACGCTCTGAACGACTCCATTTACCTTTGTTGCTTGGTTTTCTGCTTATCTGCAGCCTTGGTGCATGCCAGCAGACCGGAGGGCAGCAACAGGCCAGTATGCGCTCAGGCATTTATGCGGTCAGCTCGCAACAAGAGAGCCAACAGCTCAGCCAGCTTGGACGCCAGCTATTCTTTGAACCCGCACTATCGGCAAGTGGCAAGCAATCGTGTGCCAGCTGCCACAGCCCGGAACATGCTTATGGTCCTGCGGATGGCCGGTCAGTTCAGTTTGGCGGTATCGATGGCAAACAGATGGGCAGTCGCGCGGTACCGTCATTGCGCTATTTACAGACGGTTCCACCGTTTAGTGAGCACTTTCGCGATAACGATGGCAATGACAGTGAGGATGCAGGTCCAACCGGCGGTTTTACCTGGGATGGTCGTGCGGCCAGCACACACGAGCAGGCACGCATTCCGCTACTGGCGGCCAATGAAATGGCCAATAGCAGTAGTGATCAGGTGATAAGGCAATTACAGGAGAGCCCGAGTGCCGCTGCCTTTGCGGCTGTCTTTGGCAAGGATATTTTCCAGAAGCGACAGCAGGCATTCGACAAACTGGTACTGGCGCTGGAGGTGTTCCAGCAAAGTCCAGCCGACTTTTACCCCTACAGCAGCAAATACGATGACTGGCTCAGAGGCAAAGCCGCACTCAGCAGCCAGGAATTACGCGGACTACAACTGTTCAACGCCCCTGACAAGGGTAACTGCGCGGCCTGCCATCTGAGCGAACGTCAGGCCGATGGGGCATTTCCTGCATTCAGTGATTTTGGCCTGATCGCACTGGGCGTACCGCGTAACCGCCAGCTGACGGTCAACCAAGATCCGGAATATTACGATCTGGGCTTATGCGGACCACTGCGTCAGGATATGCAGAAAGCAGAGTATTGCGGGCTATTCCGCACCCCCTCATTACGTAATGTCGCTACTCGCAAGGTCTTTTTCCATAACGGCGTGCTCCATGATTTACGCCAGGTATTGGAGTTTTATGCCAGCCGCGATACCCAGCCGGAAAAGTGGTATTCGGTCCAAGCCAATGGCAAGCCATCCGTATTTGATGACCTGCCGGTCAGCTATCACGCCAACATTAACCGAGAAGCACCCTTTGGCGGAAAGAAGGGCGGCAAGCCTGCGCTGAGTGAAAGTGAAATCAGCGATATGCTAGCTTTCCTGAGTACGCTTAGCGATGCAGATGCTCGGCCAGCGAAGACAGCACGCTAGTTATTTGACTACTTATACCGTCAGGGCGGGCACATCCGACTTGCCCAGCATGGTGGAGAGAACCTCAACCACCAGTTGGTGGTCCTCCCGCTGCGGCAAGCCAGACACCACAACGGAGCCGATGCAGCCACTGCCACGCAGCCGTAGCGGGAAGCCACCGCCATGTGTGGCATGATCGGCCAGTGACAGACCGTTTTTCTCCTGCAGGCTGGATTGTTGCCGTTGCAAATCCAACCCTACAGCCAAAGAACTGCGTTCGAACTTCTGCACCACATTATGCTTGCGACGCGCCCAGTCTTCATTATTGGCGGTAGCACCTGCCATCAAACAGTGGAAACGCCGGATCTGATTGACCATCACCACAATGGCCAGCGTAGCACCACGCCGCACCGCCTCCTCACGTAGCAGACAACCCAGTTGCCATGCCATATCGGCATCAAACTGCTCAAACTGCAGGCACGCTTCCTGCGCGGCAATGATTTGCAAATCCTGTTCGAGACTCATGCCAATATCTCCTCGGCCAGCACTTCCCTGCCCTGCTCTGCACTGTGTACCGCTCTTTCCAGCCAGTCCATCACATGAGCGGCCTCAGTCGCGGTTACCGGATTACCGGCAGCGCCCCGGATGGCAGCTGCAATCTGCTGATAGTAACAACGATAGTCGCCAGCCAAATTAACCAGCGGCTCGGTTCGGGAGACATCGCCTTCAGCCACGATCAACTGACCTGGCAGAGGATCGACACCCCAGTCTGCCCCGCCTGCCGGCTTGCCCTGCTTCAAGTCCGCTTCCTGGGTATCCAATCCGTACTTGATATAGCTGGCCAGTTCACCATGCACGGCAAAACGCGGGATGCCACCACTCACCAGGCATGAACCATGCAGCACGACGTGGGTAGACGGGTAACGCAGCTGCACATGGAAGTAGTCAGTTGCCTTGGCACTCTGGCGCTGTGCGGCCAGATACGCACTGACGCCTAGCGGTTGCCCGAACAACTGCAAGGCCTGATCCAGAACGTGCGGTCCCAGGTCATACCACAAGCCGCTGCCAGCTCCGCCCTGCTCGCGCCAGCGCTGGCGCACTTCTGGCCGGTAACGATCAAAATGTGACGCAAACTGGCTGATCTGCCCAAGCCGACCACTCTGCAATACTTGCTGCAAGGAAAGAAAATCCGCATCCCAGCGCCGGTTATGAAATACCGACAACAACCGGCCCTGCTTGCTAGCCAGGGCATCCAGCTGCCTTGCCTCGCTTACCGTGACGGTAAAGGGCTTGTCCACCACCACATGCTTACCTGCCAGCAAGGCTGCCTGCGCCTGCTGGAAGTGCAAATCATTCGGCGTTGCAATGACGACCAGATCGACTGCGGTATCCTGCAAAGCCTGCTCCAGCGTTGGCCAGCCACGTGCCAGAGGCCAGTCAGTGGCCAGCTGTTCAGGCTTGCTGCTGACAATGCCATACAAGCGTAAATCCCGGCAGGCAGCAATCAATGGGGCATGGAAGGTTTTGCCGGCATATCCATAGCCGAGCAGTACAGCGTTCAGAGGTGTGGACATGTCTTTTCCGGGAAGAGCTCATACTGGGGTATGGCTGGGTGACAAGAGACTGCGCCATCAATGTTAGCGCTATCTTACCGGTGTTGGCGCATAAAAAAACCCACCGCCATGGGTGGGTTTTGTGGAGTGGAGCGCAATTACAGCCCGTAGGGGTGGCGCAGCACGATGGTTTCTTCACGGTCAGGACCGGTGGAAACGATATCGATTGGCGCACCACAGACTTCTTCAATACGCTTCAGATAAGCTTGGGCATTGGCCGGCAGATCTTCCCAGCGCTTGGCACCAACGGTGGAGTCGGTCCAGCCCGGCATGGTTTCGTATACCGGTTCGCACTTGGTCACCGCGTCGGAACCGAAGGGCAGGATGTCGATTTTCTTGCCATCCAGCATATAGCCAGTACACAGCTGGATTTCTTCCAGGCCATCCATCACGTCCAGCTTCATCACGCACAGACCGGATACACCGTTGATCTGGATGGAGCGCTTCAGTGCAGCTGCATCAAACCAGCCACAGCGACGCGGACGACCGGTCACCGAACCAAACTCATTACCGCGCTTGGCCAGGAAGGTACCGATTTCGTTTTCCTGCTCGCTCGGGAAGGGACCAGAACCCACGCGGGTGCAGTAGCCCTTCACGATGCCCAGCACATAGCTCAGCATCTGCGGCGGTACGCCAGCACCCGGAGCGGCGGCACCGGCCACACAGTTGGACGAGGTGACAAACGGGTAGGTACCGTGGTCGATATCCAGCAGCGTGCCTTGTGCCCCTTCAAACAAGATGGGGATACCAGCCTTGTCCATGTCATACAGGGTGCGGGATACATCGGCGACCATCGGCTTGATGCGCTCGGCCAGCTTCATGGTATTGGCCAGGATTTCTTCGTAACTTACCGGTTCGGCCTTCAGCAGATTGGTCAGCAGGAAGTTGTAGTAATCAACGTTTTCCTTCAGCTTGCTGGCAAAGCGTTCCGGGTTGAACAGGTCGATCACCTTCAGCGCGCGACGGGCTACCTTGTCTTCATAACAAGGGCCAATGCCACGGCCAGTGGTGCCGATCTTGCCAGCGCCCAACGAAGCTTCACGCGCCTGATCCAGGGCAACGTGGTAGGGCAGGATCAGCGGGCAGCCTTCGGCAATCTTCAGGCGGGCCGAGGCGTTAACGCCAGCAGCTTCCAGCTCGTCGATTTCTTTGAGCAGTGCTTCAGGCGACAGCACCACACCGTTACCGATGAAACATTCCACGCCTTCACGCAGGATGCCGGACGGAATCAGGCGTAGCACGGTTTTCTTGCCACCTACCACCAGAGTATGGCCAGCATTGTGACCACCCTGGAAACGTACCACAGCACGTGCGTGGTCGGTCAGCCAGTCAACGATCTTGCCCTTGCCTTCATCACCCCATTGGGTACCGATCACGACAACATTCTTGGACATTGGAAAAACCTCTTCTTCAGTCAAACTAAAAATCAGTTAAACGGGACGATCTGCCAGCCATCAGCGGCCGGAATCAGTTCACGGTTGCAGCCGATGGCTTCGGCTGATTCCCCCAGGTAATCAATGATCACCACTTCACCACTGGTACGCAGGCGCTCGACTTCTGCCTGCGCTGCGGGAAGGTGGCGATTGGAAACGCGAATGCCCATGGCACTACCGCGCTCCGGCAGAATCTGGATCAGGTCGCGCAGATCCAGACTGAAACCAGTAGCAGGACGGGCGCGGCCAAAACGGCGACCGACATTATCATAGCGGCCACCACGGGCCAGCTCTACCGCCCAGCCAGGGGCATAGGCAGCAAAAATCAAACCGGTATGGTAGTGCGTACCGCGCAGCTCGGACAGATCAAAGCTGATGGCAACACGGCCTTCAAATGCACGGGCAATGGCGGTCAGTTGCATGAGTGCCAGCTCGACTTCCGGCAGAGACGGCAGACGGGTACGGGCTTTTTCCAGCACGGCTGCCGGGCCATATAGCTCTGGCAGGGCCAGGAAGGCTGAGCGATATGGCTCAGCCAGGCTGGCAACTTGTTCGGCAATGCTGGCGGCATCCTTATTTTGCAGCACGGCAAACAATTCACGCGTGGCCTGTGGCGACAGGCCAGCCGCATTGGCAAGGCCACGGAAGATGGCGGTATGGCCCACATCCAAACGCAGCTGCGGCACCTTGACCTGATCCAGTGTCGACAGCATCAGTTCGATGATTTCGATGTCCGCCTCGATACCGGCATAGCCGTACAGTTCGGCACCAACCTGCATGGGCTGGCGCGAGCTCATCAAGCCATTTGGACGGGTATGCACCACGCTGCCGGCATAGCACAGGCGGGTCACGCCAGTGCGATGGCCCAGCAGATGGGCGTCGATACGTGCCACCTGCGGCGTAATATCCGCACGCAATCCAAGCTGATGACCGGAGAGTTGATCGTCCAGCTTGAAGGTTTTCAGATCCAGCGCGGTATCGCCTTCAGCGATCAGCGAATCGACGTATTCGATCAGCGGCGGGAGGACCAATTCATAGCCTGCACAGCGGAATTGTTCCAGCATTGCCGCCTTGGCAGACTCTACCTGGCGGGCAGTGGCGGGCAGAATGTCCGCAATGTATTCGGGTAACAGCCAGTTACGCATATTCCGTTTTCGACAAATAAAAGGCGGGATTCATCACCCCGCCCTGTTTACGGCAAACTGGCCGGGGTGTCCGGCCAGTCATGAAAACTGATTGTGGAATCAAGACAACGCTTACTTGCCCTTGCTGGCAGCCTGCGGGTTCTTGAAGTACTTGAAGAACTCGCTGTTCGGGTCCAGCACCATGACATCGCTCTTGTTCTTGAACGATTCCTTGTAGGCATCCATGCTGCGCCAGAAGGCATAGAACTCCGGACTGCGACCATACGCTTCAGCATAAATTGCCGCCGCCTTGGCATCGCCCGCGCCTTTCAGCTGCTGTGCCTTGTTGTAGGCCTCGGCAAGGATGACGTCGCGTTGCTTCTCTGCTTCAGCCCGGATGCGTTCGGCGTCTGCTGCACCTTCGCTGCGCAACTGGCTGGCGACGGTACGGCGCTCAGACTGCATGCGGTCATAGACAGAGCTGCTTATTTTATCCGGAAAATCGACACGTTTTAAGCGCACATCGAGAATTTCCACGCCTATTTTACGCGCATCTGCGTCAGCGCGCTTGCGAACTGTCTCCATTACCTCGTCGCGCTTGCCGGAAATCACATCAGCAACCGTCTTCTGGCCGAACTCGGCGCGCAGTCCGTCATTGATGGTTTGCTTCAGGCGGGCAACCGCAGCGGCTTCCGAACCCACACTCTTGTAGAACTGTTCGACATCGACAATGCGCCATTTTACATAGCTATCCACCAGCACGTTTTTCTTCTCGCGGGTGTTGAACAGCTCCGGTGCTTCGGCATCGATGGTCAGTACGCGACTATCGAAATAGCGCACATTCTGCAGCAGGGGGATCTTGAACTGAATACCTGGCTGCTTGATAACACGTTCTACCTCACCAAATTGAAACACCATGGCGTACTGGCGTTGATCGACGGTGAACAGCGACAGGCTGGCGAGAAACAGGATGGCAAGTACGGCAAGTAAGGTTGGCATGAGTTTTTGCATGTCAGCGCTCCCCACCGAGAATGTCACGGCTGCGACCAAAGTCACGGCCACTCTTGTTGTTGCGTGCAGCCGGAGCCGGCGGGGTGGTAGCCGGTGCAGTACTTGGTGTCGAAGCCGCAACGGAAGCACCATTGGATGCCGCAGAAGTGGCGGCCTGAGTCAATTTGTCCAACGGCAGATAAAGCAGACTGTTACCGCCCTTCTGATCGACAATTACCTTGCTGGTGGAACTCATCACTTGCTGCATCATGTCCAGATAAAGGCGGTCACGCATGACCTTGGGTGCCTTGTTGTATTCCGACAACACTTGCTTGAAACGTGAGGCATCGCCTTCAGCCTGTGCGACAACTTTCTGCTGGTAGGCTTCGGCTTCCTGCTCCAGCCGGGCAGCCATCCCCTTGGCCTTGGGTACCACGTCGTTGGCGTAAGCCAGACCTTCGTTGCGTAGCTTGTCCTTGTCCTGACCGGCCTTGACCGCATCGTCAAAAGCAGCCAGCACTTGCTCTGGCGGTTGTACCGCGTTGATGTTGACCTTGGCAATGCGTACGCCCAGGCCGTAGCGATCCAGAATGTCCTGAATTACTTTTTGTGCGTCAGCAGCAATCTGGGCCCGGCCTTCATTGAGCACGAAATCCACCTTGTTGCGCCCGACCACTTCACGAATTGCGGTTTCGGTTGCCTGCTTGACGATATCGTTGGCATTGCGGTCTGCCGCTGCATTATTGAATAGGAAGGCCTTGGGGTCTTTAACGTCGTATTGCACGGACAATTGCACATCAATGATGTTCTGGTCTGCCGTCAGCATCAACGACTCTTCCGGCACCTTGTTCTTGGCATTGCTGCGATAACCCACTTCCACGCTGCGCAGCTCGGTCAGGTTGACGATTTCCACCTTCTCAAAAGGATAAGGGGCATGCCACTGCAAGCCAGGATCGGTTACGCGGCTAAAACTGCCCATGCGCAACACCACGCCCTGCTCTTTGGCATCCACAACATAAAAACCGCTGCCCAGCCATAGGGCTGCCAGCACACCGACAACGGCAATAGCCCCTCCCTTGAAGGCGGCCTTTGGCTCTGGGCCTGGCTGGCCGCCAGCAGGAGGTCGCGCGCCCAGCAATCGCGCCAGACGCTGATTCAAGTTGCGGAAAACTTCGTCTAGATCCGGCGGGCCATCACTGCCCTGACGCCCCCGGTTTGGATCATTCTGCGACATATTCGTCTTGTTCTTCGTGTTGGTTATCAGGTGACTGCAGACGTTCGGCAAGGGCTTCACGCAAGAGTTCCAACCCTTCTCCGGTGAGCGCGGACAACCGAACGCTCTGGATTTCATTCAGTTCATCGCGCTCGATGGCTGCAGGCAACTGGCGCAAATCGGTCTTGTTCCACACAATCAGCTGCGGCACGGACTCGGCACCAATTTCTGCCAATACCTTGTTGACCTCTTCGATTTGCACATCACGCAGTGGATTGGATGAGTCCACCACATGCAGCAGCAAATCGGCCTGAATGGTTTCTTCTAGTGTGGCGCGGAAAGCAGCAACCAGGGTATGCGGCAAATCCCGGATAAAACCGACAGTATCGGAAACAATGATGGAGGTTTCCGTATTGAGGAACAGTTTGCGGCTAGTAGTATCCAGGGTGGCAAACAGCTGGTCAGCTGCATAGGCACGTGCCTTGGTCAAGGCATTGAACAAGGTGGACTTACCCGCGTTGGTGTAACCAACAATGGATACCGAAGCAATACCGGTACGCTGCCGTCCTCTACGCTGGGTGTTGCGCTGTTTTTGTACCTGGGCCAGACGTTCTTTCAGTGCCTTGACCCGGTTACCCAGCAAACGGCGGTCGGTTTCCAGCTGGCTTTCACCAGGACCACGCAGGCCGATACCGCCTTTCTGACGTTCAAGGTGAGTCCAGCCGCGCACCAGCCTGGTGGCGATGTGCGAGAGCTGTGCCAGTTCCACCTGCAGCTTGCCTTCATGACTGCGGGCGCGCTGGGCAAAGATGTCCAGAATCAAGCTAGTCCGGTCGATGACCCGACATTGCAAGGCACGCTCCAAATTACGTTCCTGTGCCGGTGACAGCTGGTGGTTGAAAATCACCACATTGGCACCGGTTGCCCGTACCATCACACCGACTTCTTCCACCTTGCCCTTGCCAGCAAACAAGGCGGCATCCGGCCGTTGGCGCTTGCCCTGGATGATGCCGGTGACGGTGACATTAGCAGAGCGGACCAGCTCGGCACATTCGGCAACATTTTCCTGATGATCCGGATCACCAAAATCCAGACAGACCAGTACAGCCTGGTCTCCAATATCGGGACGATCAAACACAGTATTCGAAACCGTAGAAGAAGGTTCTGCTGCAGCAAATCAGCACTGTTGCAGCCGGACCTGGCATGAAAAAAGGCCGACAAACCGTGTCAGAATGACACAGCCTGGCGGCCCGTGGAGGATACAGCGCTCAGCCTGATCAGGCTTCTTGCTGATCCGGCTTCTGACCCGGATGTTCGTGCGGGATGTTTACCGGGCGGGCCGGTACCACGGTGGAGATGGCGTGCTTGTATACCATCTGGGTCACCGTGTTTTTCAACAGCACGACGTATTGGTCAAAAGACTCGACCTGACCCTGCAGCTTGATGCCGTTTACCAGGTAGATGGAAACCGGCACATGTTCCTTGCGCAGAATATTCAGGAACGGGTCTTGTAACATTTGCCCTTTAGAGCTCATTCGTTTTCTCCGAATCGTTGATTGTTGTATTAAGTAATCTTTTAAACCCGGCTGGCATGCTTATTTTTAGCAGAAAAAAACCCAGCCTACTATTTTTTACCACTCTTGCCCCAGCGCACTTCCTTCTCGCGTCCACGCAGCTTGGACATCGGTTTGGGCTTGGCTCTGGACTTTTCCTTGGAATCTTCAGTATCGAAGGGGTTTTCCGAGGTTTTGTACTGTACACGCAATGGTGTGCCCTGCAGTTTGAACACTTTACGGAAGGTATGTTCCAGATATCGTGTATAACTTGCCGGAATCGCATCCAGCGCATTGCCGTGAATGACGATAATAGGCGGATTCATCCCGCCCTGGTGAGCATAACGCATCTTGGGGCGCATCAGGCCCGAACGCGGCGGAGCCTGACGCTCAACTGCAACATTCAGCACACGAGTCAGCTTAGGCGTAGCCAGTTTTACCATGGCAGCCTGATAGGCTTCGTCGATGGACTTGAACAGATCAGCCACACCACGGCCTTCAATGGCGGAGATGTAGTGGAACTTGGCGAAATCCAGGAAGCTGATCTTGCGGGCGATATCCCGCTTGATGGTTTCCTTTTGTTCGAAATCCAGGTTGTCCCACTTGTTAACCGCCACCACCAGCGCCCGGCCTGCCTCAAGGGCAAAACCGGCAATGGTGGCATCCTGCTCGGAAATATCCAGCTGCGCATCCAGCACCAGTACCGCGACGTTGGCGTCTTCAATCGCCTTCATGGTCTTGATGACGGAAAACTTTTCGATAGCCTCGTTCACCTTGCCACGACGCCGCACACCGGCGGTATCGATAATGGTGTAGGTATGGCCTTCGCGCTCGAAATCAATATAGATACTGTCACGCGTGGTGCCGGCCTGGTCGAAGGCAATGACGCGCTCTTCGCCCAGAATGGCGTTTACCAGCGTGGACTTGCCCACATTGGGGCGACCGATGACGGCGAATTTCGGATGATAGCGGTCTTCTTCTTCCACTTCCTCCGGGAAGTCCTCCAGCACCATCTCCATCAGCTCGCGGACGCCATCACCATGTGCGGCGGAAATGACCAGCGGCTGGCCCAGTGCCAGTTCGTGGAATTCGGCGCCAGCAATGGCATGACTGATGCCTTCGGCCTTGTTGACGACCAGAAAGACCGGTCGGTCGATCTGACGCAGGCGGTTGGCAATGATCTTGTCCTGCGGGGTGATCCCGGTGCGACCATCCACCAGAAACACCACGGCATCGGCTTCATCCACAGCCTGCAGGGTTTGCTTGGCCATTTCAAACAGGATGCCTTCATCGACCACGGGTTCAAAACCACCGGTGTCCACCACCAGATACGGTTTCTCCCCCACACGACCATGGCCGTAATGGCGATCGCGGGTCAGGCCGGGCTGGTCGGCGACCAGGGCGTCACGGCTGCGGGTGAGCCGGTTGAAAAGGGTCGACTTGCCCACATTGGGGCGGCCGACCAGCGCTACGGTTGGTTTCATGGTTACAGCTTTTACTCAATCGACAGCAGCGACAGGCGACCATTCTGCCCCTGCACCAGGGCAGAAGAGCCCAGGGAGACGGGCTGGGCGACGGTACCTTCGCTGCCTAGTTTCACACGGCCCACCAGACTGCCGTTCTCGTTGGACAGCAGGTGGCCATAGCCTTCGCCATCGATCACCAGAACAAAACGTCCGAGCATGGCGGGGCCAGATACATTACGGAATTTCAGTGCGTCGGTTTTCCACAGATTGCGACCGGTGGTGCGATCATAAGCCCACACCGAACCGTCCTCTGCAGTGACATACAGCTTGCCGGCATCCAGTGCCACACCACGGCTGGATGACAGCTCTCTTGCCCACATCAGGCTGCCGCTCTTGGCATCGAAGCAGGCGACACGGCCCTGGTAGGCCACGCTGCATACCTGGCCGGCATCGTAGACCGGGCGGCTGGTAATGTCGGTGATGCGTTCCAGCTCGGTGGCACCGCGCGGGTTGGCAACCACACCTTCCCACAGGGTATTGCCATTGGCCGGGCTGATGATGTCGAGCTTGCCGCCAGGCAGGCCCACCATGACTGCTTCATTACCCACGGCCTGCATGGAGCCGGTATTACGCACCAGCAGTTGCGGCTGCGTGTGGGCTACCGACCATTGTTGCTTGCCATCGGCCAGGCTAAAGCCAGTCAGGCGACCATCATTGCTGCGGACCACCACCATGCCGGCAGCCACTTGCGGGGCTTCCAGTGCCACGCTGGTGAGGGTTTGCTCCCACAGCTGCTTGCCGCTGCTGCGCTCAACGGCCAGCAGCTTGCCATCCTGGGTTCCAACAATCACGGTGTCGCCAGCAACAGCGACGCCAGTGGACAGATCACGCTTGAGGGAAACCTCGGCGCTGACCCGGCCGGACAGCGCATCCACGGTGCGGATGCGACCGGAAGCATCGGCAGATACCACATTCCCGTTGGCATACACCGGGGAGAAGGCATTACCAGATGCGGCCTGCGACAGGCTCCACTTCACATTCAGGGCCTGGATGGGCTTGATGGCCGCCAGTGGTGTGGGTTTTGCAGCGGAAGAACTTTCAAACCAGCTGGCGCAGCCGGCCAGCAGGAACGAGGAAAGAACAGCAGTAACCAGCAATTGGCGGCGCATCAATTAACCTCCCAGTGCGTCGAGTTTGGTCTGAATGAACTGGCGGTTGGGCGATTCTCCCACCAGCTTGGCCAAGGCGGCCTTGTATGCATCACGCGCAGCGGCCTTGTCGCCCTTGCTAGCTTGCACATCGCCCTTCAAATCAAGGAACAATGCATCAAATGCGCTAGGGTGGGCCTGACCAAGTTCTGCAATGGCGGCATCGTAATGCTTCTGATCCAGCTGGATGGTGGCCAGACGCAGATGCGCCACCGCCACCATGGATTCATCCTTCACATTCTGCACTACCCAGCCAAGCTGGGCCTGGGCTGTGGCCAGATCGTTCTTTTCAAACGCAAGCTTGGCGGCCAGCAAGGCGGCATCTGCGGCATAAGCCGTACCGGCATAGTCGGACTGCAACAGTGCTGCCGCCGATTTCACCTTGCCAACATCCTGCGTCTGGGCTGCTTGCTCCACATCGGCAAATACCACGGCAGCCTTGCTGGCCTGTGCTGCCTGATAGTAGCCATAGCCCTTATAGCCCAGGTAAGCCACGCTGACGGCCAGTACCGCACCACCAATCAGTTTGCCCCATTGTTGCCAGAAGGCTTTCATGGAGTCGATCTGTTCCTGTTCCTGCAAGTCGTACGCCATTGCGCACCCCCCCTTATGTCAAGCCTTGATCGCGGTAATGGTCGGAACAATCTGATCCAGCGCCACGGTCTGCTGTGCCGCTTCTGCACGCATGGGCTTGACCACGGCCTGACCTGCCGCCATTTCGTTTTCACCGATGATGACGGCAAATTCTGCACCGCTGCCATCGGCCTTTTTCATTTGCGATTTGAAACTGCCTTCACCCAAATGCTGGATGACTGACAAACCGGCACCCCGTAGCTGCTGTGCCAGTTTCATGGCATACACAGCGGCACCATCGCCCTGCTGCACGATGTAAACATCCACGCTGCGTGCCGCCGGCAGTAGACCCTTGTCCTGCAACAGCAGCAGTACGCGCTCCAGGCCCATGCCAAAACCAATGCCAGGGGCGGGTTTGCCACCCAGCTGTTCAATCAGGCCATCGTAACGGCCACCGGCACAGACCGTACCCTGTGCGCCCAGCTCGGTAGTCACCCACTCGAACACGGACTGGTTGTAATAATCCAGGCCACGTACCAGGCGAGGATTCTCGACATAGGCGATGCCCAGCGCGGCAATCATCGCCTTCCAGCCCTCGTAATGGGCGCGTGATTGCTCGCCCAGATAATCCGACAGGCGCGGCGCATTGTCGGCCATGTCCTGCAATGCCGGATTTTTGGTATCCAGCACGCGCAGCGGGTTGGTATACAGGCGGCGCTTGCCGTCTTCATCCAGAATGTCGACAAAGCCTTCCAGATAGGCAATCAGTGCCTGACGATGGGCCGCGCGTTCTTCGGCATTGCCCAGCGAGTTGATTTCCAGACGGACATACTGGCTCAGGCCAAGGCGCTGCCACAGGTCTGCCGTCATGGCGATGATTTCGGCGTCGATATCCGGGCCGGCAAAGCCCAGCGCTTCGATACCCATCTGGTGGAACTGGCGGTAGCGGCCTTTTTGCGGCTTTTCGTGGCGGAACATCGGGCCCATGTACCACAGCTTCTGCGTGGTGTTGTACAGCAGGGTGTGTTCCACCACGGCACGCAAGGTGCCTGCCGTCCCTTCAGGACGCAGCGTCAGGCTGTCGCCGTTGAGGCTGTCGACAAAGGTATACATTTCCTTTTCGACCACATCGGTCACTTCGCCAATGGCCCGGACAAACAACGGTGTGGTTTCTACAATCGGCGTACGGATATTCTGATAGCCGTAATCGGCCAGCAGCTTGCGCAATACACCTTCAAAAAATTCCCACTGGTACGACTCGGCGGGCAGCACATCATTCATGCCCTTGATTGCCTGCAATTTTTGCGCCATTTGATTACGTTTTCTTGCTATTCGGTTGATCTTGTCGCTACGTGGCCGCTTGCGGCCTTAGCGTTGCGCGACGATCGGAATGGTGCGGCTGGCCGTTACTTCACGGCGCTTGCTGCCACCCTCGCCAAAACGGCTGTGAACATAGTTGTCCACCAAAGCCTTGAATTCCGCCGCGATACTGTCGCCCTTCAGGGTGACATCCTTCTGGCCATCCACATACACCGGTGCCACGGGCACCTCTCCGGTGCCGGGCAGGGAAATGCCGATGTCGGCGAGCTTGCTTTCGCCCGGGCCATTCACCACACAGCCCATCACCGCCACCTTCATGTCTTCCACACCCGGATACTGCAAGCGCCAGATAGGCATCTGCTCGCGCAGGTAGCTTTGGATCTGGTCGGCCAGCTCCTGGAAGAAGGTGCTGGTGGTGCGACCACAGCCAGGACAGGCCGTCACCAGCGGGGTGAAGCTGCGCAAACCCATGGTTTGCAGCAATTCCTGCGCGACCACCACTTCGCGGGTACGGGCTTCGCCCGGCTGCGGGGTCAGCGAAATACGAATGGTGTCGCCAATGCCTTCTTGCAACAAAATGGCCAGCGCTGCCGATGAAGCCACAATGCCCTTGCTGCCCATACCGGCTTCAGTCAGGCCCAGGTGCAAGGGGAAGTCACAGCGACTACCCAGATCACGATAAACGGTGATCAGGTCCTGCACATTGCTGACCTTGCACGACAGCAGGATGTTATCTGCCGGCAGGCCAAGCTCCATCGCCTTGTCGGCCGATTCCAGCGCCGACACGATCAGCGCTTCGCGCATCACCAGTTCCAGCGGCAAAGGCTGGGGTTTGCGATTGTTTGCGTCCAGCATGCGGGCCAGCAGCACCTGATCCAGGCTGCCCCAGTTGACCCCGATGCGCACCGGCTTATCCAGCTCCGCCGCTGTGCGGATCATATAGGCAAACTTGTCATCCCCCTTGGCACCCTTGCCGACATTACCGGGGTTGATGCGGTATTTGGCCAGTGCACGCGCGCAGTCCGGATATTCCTTGAGCAGGCGCTCACCATTGAAATGGAAGTCACCCACCAGTGGGACATCGCAGCCCATGTCATCCAGCCGCTGACGGATTTCCGCCACGCGCGCAGCCGCTTCCGGTGAATTAACCGTGATGCGTACCAGCTCGGAGCCGGCCTGGGACAACTGATAAACCTGTTCTACGGTGGCGATGGCATCTGCCGTGTCGGTATTGGTCATGGACTGCACCACAACCGGCGCATCCGAGCCTACCAAGACATGCCCCACACGTACCTGACGGGTGGGGCGTCGCGCGATATTCACGCTATTCATGCAACAATCCGCATTTACTTGAGTTCAATTTTGGCGGTAGTACCGCGAATCTTGTCCGTCAGATCGACGGCCTGTCCGTTAAAGCTCAACTGCACCTGCGCCGCATTGCCGATTTTCAGCTGGAACGGCGGCGTACCACTGATTTCCTTGCTGGCGCCTGCTTCCAGCGTGCCAAATTGCAGTTTCTTGCCGGTGGCGTCAATCACCGAGATCCACGCGGCCTGCTTGGCACTGAGGCTGATCTTGCCCGAGGCGGCTGCCGATACGGCATCCGCAGCACTTGCCGTACTGGCCTGTGGCTTGCTGATAGCCGGGGCTGGCTGCGTCACCACCGCCGGGGCCGATGCGACCGGCTGCACCGTGGCCGTTGGCGCAGCTTGCGGCGCAGAAGCCGCCTCATTCTGCGGCAAGGCTGCGCTGGAGGCGGCTGATGCCGAAACTGCCGATGCGGCTTGTTCTGTCAGCATGGGTTGCAGCGTCGGGCTGCTTGCAGCTACCGGCTTGTCCGGCCTGCCAGCAAACCAGGCTGCCACGGCGATAACCACCACGGCCACCGCCAACAATCCCAGCCATTTCCCCGCCTTGCCACCAGCGGCTGCCGGAGGTGGAACCCGCGACAGGGGCGATGCCGTGCCAGAAGGGTCGGCCTGTTGTTCATGCTTGACCAGGTTGACCACGTCATTGACTGCCGACGGAAAATGCTGCTCCAGCCTGGCCATCAACGGCTCCGGATCCAGCCGGAGAAACCGCGCATAATTCCTGACAAAACCACGGACAAACGTTGCACCGGGCAATTGCTGGAAGTCATCGTGTTCAATGGCTTCCAGTTGCCGGATAGAGAGCTTCAGCCGGTCTGCCACTTCACCCAGACTCATGCCAGCACGCTCGCGCGCTGCTTTCAACGCAGTGCCGACACCCAGGCCGGCAGGCTGGCCATTTGCGTCCTGTTCCATCTTCAGCTTCCGCTTAACAACAGTTGTGTTTCTCTGGAGTCCGGGTATCGGTTTTTCAGCACGGCGGAATACTCCGCCTCATGCGCCCGGTCTCCCCCTTTTCTGGCAATCTGCACGCCCAGCCACAATACATCGGCCTCCAATGGCGCGTTGCCTGCCGCCTGCTGCAGGCGAGAGAAATAAAAGGACGCCAGCTTGGCATTGCCCAGCTCCAGATGCAAGGCTGCCAGCTCACGCAGTGCAGGCAAATAATTGGGAACAAGCCGTAAAGCCGTCAGCAGATAGTCATTGGCCTGGGTCGTTTCACCCAGCTTTACGCTGCAACGGCCCATGTTCAGATAGGCCGTTTGTGGTGTCTGATACAGCGGATTGCTGATTGCCTTGGCCAGATAGTCCATTGCCTGTCGCGGGCGATCATGCTCGCACAGAAACTGGCCATAGTTGTTATTGGCTTCCGGACTGGAGGGATCGACCTGCAATGCCTTCAGAAAGTTCTGCTCCGCATCGGGATCCAGATGCATCAGACTGAAGATATAGCCACGCGTCAGGTAAGCGCCGACAAAGCTGCCATCCGCTTCGACGGCTTCGTTAGCCGATTCCAGCGCAACCGGCAAATTGCCGAGTGAAGCATATTCAACGGCCAGCTGGCTGCGGATTTCCGCCAGTTTCCGGTTGGCCGGCGCGGCGAATGAGACACAGGAATACGCCAACAGGCTCACTGCCATCCACATTCGCCACGTGATCATTCGTCATTCTCCTGAGCGATCTGCATCCATTTGACCTGACGGCGGGTCTTGTCCATCACCTGCCCTGCCAGTTGCCCGCAAGCGGCATCAATATCGTCACCACGGGTCTTTCTTACGGTAACCACGTAGCCCTGCTCCTGCAACATTTCCCGGAAAATCCGGATTGCATTATTGCTGGAGCGATCGTACCCCGAATTCGGGAAAGGGTTAAACGGAATCAGGTTGAACTTGCACGGCACATCCCGCACCAGCTCCAGCAGCTGGCGGGCGTGCTCGGGGCGGTCGTTGATGCCGTCCAGCATCACGTATTCAAAGGTAATGAAATCGCGCGGAGCCTTTTCCAGATAACGCTGGCAGGCGGCCATCAACTCCTTGAGCGGATATTTTTTGTTGATGGGGACGATTTCATCCCGAATGGCATCGTTGGGAGCGTGCAGGCTGACGGCCAGCGCCACCGGACAGGCTTCACGCAGACGGTCCATTTGCGGCACCAGGCCGGAGGTGGACAGCGTCACGCGGCGGCGGCTGAGGCCGTAGCCGTGGTCGTCCAGCATGATTTGCAGCGCACTGACCACATTGTCGAAGTTGGCCAATGGCTCGCCCATGCCCATCATCACCACATTG
This sequence comes from Aquitalea sp. FG25, assembly GCF_057809375.1. Taxonomy (NCBI): domain Bacteria; kingdom Pseudomonadati; phylum Pseudomonadota; class Betaproteobacteria; order Neisseriales; family Chromobacteriaceae; genus Aquitalea; species Aquitalea sp. FG25. Next base: position 44,722 of record NZ_JBMDJV010000028.1, on the reverse strand, counting down.
GACACTACGCGTTCGTTTTTCGGGGTAATCCCCATGGCCTTGTTGGCCCACCACAGCTGGCCGATGATTTCGGCGGTGCTGAGGTTGCGGTTGAAACCCTGGCGGCCGGTGGAGCAGAAGGTACACTCCAGCGCACAGCCCACCTGAGATGACACGCACAAGGTGCCACGGTCGTCTTCCGGAATGAACACGGTTTCCACACCGTTGCCGGTGCCGACGTCGAGCAGCCACTTGCGGGTACCATCACTGGACGCCTGCCCGGTCATCAGCGATGGCACGCGTACCTCGGCCCGCTCGTGCAGCTTGGCACGCAGGCTCTTGGCCAGGTCGGTCATCGCGTCGAAATCGTCTTCGCCCATCTGGTGCATCCAGCGCATCACCTGCTTGGCGCGGAAGGGTTTTTCACCCATGGCGGCAAAGTGTTCGGTCAGCTGGTCCAGATTGAAGTCGAGCAGGTTGGTTTTCATGCAGTCCTCGGTAAAACAGCGGCAGCCACAGGGCTGCCGCCAGATACATCCATTACGGCAAATCGAGATTAACGGGAGTAAATCTCGGAAGCGGCAAAGAAGTAAGCCACTTCGATGGCAGCGTTTTCTGCGCTGTCGGAGCCGTGTACGGCGTTAGCGTCGATCGATTCGGCGAAGTCGGCGCGGATGGTGCCGGCGTCAGCTTTTTTCGGATCGGTAGCGCCCATCAGTTCGCGGTTTTTGGCGACGGCGTTTTCGCCTTCCAGAGCCTGGATCATCACCGGGCCGGAAACCATGAAATCAACCAGGTCCTTGAAGAAAGGACGTTCTTTGTGCACAGCGTAGAAGCCTTCGGCTTCAGCGCGGGACAGTTGCTTCAGCTTGGCTGCAACCACTTTCAGACCGGCGGATTCGAAACGGTCGTAGATCTTGCCAATCACGTTCTTGGCGACGGCATCCGGCTTAACGATGGACAGGGTACGTTCAATTGCCATAAAAATCTCCCAAATACTCCCAAATAACAGAACAAGTGGCTAAACTAGGCTTTAGTTTATCCACTCGGGTTACGCAATTCTGAGGAACCCGATATTTTACCAGCCTTTTCAAGCCTCTGCTGCATAAAAATTCAAGGCCATGACAGAACAAAATCAAGGGCAGGACCCCGGCACCGGGCCGGATGAAAAAGACCTCAACAGCAAGCTGAAAAAGCGCCTGGCGATTGCCGGCGGTCTGGTTGCCGTGGCACTGGCAGCCATTCCGGTACTGGATGGCATGAAAAAGCCCAAGGTTGAAATGACTGCCAGCACACCGGCAGGCAGCTCGGGCAAGATTGTCAATCCAAGTTCTGCACCAGCGGCAGAGGCTCCCGTCGCGGAAGCGGCCCCAGCCAGCGCCCCGGTGGTGGAGGCCAGTGCACCGCTGACGGATGCCGGGATATCACCATCGCCGGCCGCGCCCCTTGCCGCCCCCCCGCAAACCCCGGATGTCAGCAAAACACCGGCAGTGGCCAGTGCCAAGCCGGTATCACCGCCGGTTTCCCACCTGCCCGCCAGCAAGCCTGCAAGCAAAACGGCCACCGGTACGGGCACTACCAGCCCAGCCGCCGCCCCTCTGGCAGCTGCGCCCCATGGTGCTGCCAGCAAGTCGGCTCCGGCAGTTGCCGCACCACAACCCGCTGCCACCACGGTAGCCACTGCCGAAACCACACCGCTGGCCCAGAGCGTGTCGCCGGTCAAGGCCAAGCCAGAAGGCAGTTCGCTGGGCTACAAGCTGCAGCTGGGGCTGTTCTCCAGCACCAGCAATGCGGAAAAACTAGTGAAAGAGCTGAAAGCCAAGGGCATTGAGGCACATACCGAAACCCGCGTACAGCTTGGCCCGTTCAAGAACCGCGCCGAAGCCGACGAAGCCATGGTCAAGCTGCGCAACCTTGGCTACACCCCGCTGCTGGCACCCGCCGGGCAATAGGTCTTTCTTCAGCACAATACAGGCCCGCCATCGCAAGATGGCGGGCTTTTACTTGTCTGCCAGCAAGAAAAATGGGCAGCCAAGGCTGCCCGGGAGCGTCGCTCAGCGGATGCGAGAAACCACTACTTGACTAGGACTGGCACAGCCGGGCGAGCAACTAGCCTAGTGTCGGCATGGCAAACTCCGCCGCCTGCACACCACCCGCCGGCCAGCGACTGGTAATGGCCTTCATGCGGGTATAAAAACGTACCCCTTCCGGGCCATGCATGTGATGGTCGCCAAACAAGGAGGCTTTCCAGCCACCAAAGCTGTGGAAGGCCATCGGCACCGGAATCGGGATATTGATGCCCACCATGCCCACCTGGATGCGCTGGCTAAATTCGCGGGCGGCACCACCGTTACGGGTGAAGATGGCAGTGCCGTTACCATAGGCATGCTGATTGATCAGCCGCACCGCAGCATCAAAACTATCCACCCGCACCACGGCCAGCACCGGGCCGAAGATTTCTTCCTGATAAATGGTCATGCCCGGCGTGACGTGATCGAACAGCGTGCCGCCGATGAAGAAACCTTCCTCGCAGCCCGGCACTACCAAGCCACGGCCATCCACCACCAGCGTGGCCCCTTCGGCCTCGCCCTGGGCAATATAGCCGCTTACCTTGTCCAGATGCTGGCGCGTCACCAGCGGGCCCATTTCAGCCTTGGGGTCGGTGCCGATATTGATACGCAGCTGGCGGGTGCGTTCGGCCAGCCGTGCCACCAGAGCGTCGGCGATGTCACCCACCGCCACCGCCACGGAAATAGCCATGCAGCGTTCGCCCGCCGAGCCGTAGGCTGCACCCATCAGCGCTTCGATGGTCATGTCCAGATCGGCATCCGGCATCACCACCATGTGGTTCTTGGCACCGCCCAGTGCCTGCACGCGCTTGCCATGCGCGGCACCGGTTTCATAGATGTAACGGGCAATCGGGGTGGAGCCGACAAAGCTGACTGCGGCCACATCAGGATGGGTGAGCAGGCCGTCCACTGCCAGCTTGTCGCCTTGTAAGACATTGAACACACCATCAGGCAAGCCCGCCTCTTTCAGCCATTCGGCCAGCAGCAGCGCAGCGGACGGGTCGCGCTCGGAAGGCTTGAGGATGAAGGTATTGCCACAAGCCAGCGCCACCGGAAACATCCACATCGGCACCATGGCCGGGAAGTTGAACGGCGTGATGCCCGCCACCACACCCAGCGGCTGGCGCATGGTCCAGGCATCCACGCCGGTGGCTACCTGCTCGGTGTATTCGCCCTTGAGCAGCTGCGGAATGCCGCAGGCAAATTCCACCACTTCCAGCCCGCGCTGTACTTCGCCCTGGGCATCGGATTCCACCTTGCCATGCTCGCTGGAAATCACCGCCGCCAGCTCGCGCTGACGCTCTTCCAGAATGCTTTTGAAGCGGAACAGAATGCGCGAGCGCTTGAGTGGCGACAGCGCAGCCCAGGCCGGGAAGGCGGCATGAGCCGCAGCTACCGCAGCCTCAACGTCGGTGGTTTCAGCCAGGATCACTTCGGCCTGCGGTCGGCCCAAGGCCGGATTGAACACGACGCTACGGCGCTGGGCGGCACCAGCGCTACGCTGGCCATTAATGAAATGCGGAATCTGCAACATGGTTTCTCCTTGCGCGGGCAAGCCGGGGGCCTGCCTGTCGTCGGTCGGCATCAAAATGGAATCAGGTGGTGGATGGATTTGCTGCGGCCCGCTTGCACAGGCAGGCCGGGCCGCTATGCGTCAGTCAGGCAGTTGCAACAGCCATTCGTGCTGTGGGTCGTTGCGGAAACACCATTGGCGCTTGGGCCCGGCCATCACGTTCAGGTAATAGGATTGGTAGCCATAGGGCACACATACCGGATGATAGCCACGCGGCACCATCATCACGTCGTGGTTTTCCACCGCGTGGGATTCATCCAGGCTGCGGTCATCGGTATACACGCGCTGAAAGGCAAAGCCCTGCGGCGGGTCGATACGGTGGTAGTAGGTTTCTTCCAGCACGCTTTCTGTCGGCAGGCTGTCCATGTCGTGCTTGTGCGGCGGGTAGCTGGAAGAATGGCCGGACGGGGTGATCACTTCCACCACCAACAGGCCGTCGGCTGGCTCGGTTTGCGGCAGGATGTCGGTGACGTAACGGGTGTTGGCACCCTTGCCACGGACACTGCGCTGCATGCTGGCAGGCGCAATCAGCCGCACTTCGCGCCCCGGCTGGCCGGGTGCCGAGCACAAGGCCACTTCTGCCGGGGTCAGTGCGGTGATGGTAAGGGGTTCTCCCGCCGGGACATACACCGCCCACGGGGCCAGATCGTCAAACACGCTGCTGCGCTCGCCCAGGCTGTCCCAGTATTGGGCACCCGCTTGGACGGCGACTTTGCCAGTCAGCACCACCAGGCAGCATTCGCGCCCGGCGTCCTGCCAGCTTTCCTGTTCGCCTACCTCCAGCCGCACGGCGCGGAAACCGACATGCTCCCACCCGGCACTGGCCGGGGTGATGTCGGCAATTTCGCGCCCCTTGCCTGCCTTGACCAACAAGCTCATGCCACATTCCTTTCTTGCTGATTGATGGCCGCCACCAGGCCGGACAGGGTGCGATAGCCCTTGTCGGCATATTCGTAGCTGGGTGCCACCACCGGGTCCTGCTCGGCCTCCACCACCAGCCAGCCACGGTAATCGTGCGCGGCCAGCGTGTGCAGGATGGCGGCAAAATCGATGCAGCCATCGCCCGGCACGGTAAACGCACCGTTGATCACTGCCTGCAAAAAGCTCCAGTTGCCGTTCCAGGCCTGCTTCACCACTTGCGGGCGCACATCCTTGCAATGCACATGCACCACGCGGCGGATGTGCTTGTTCAGTACGGCCAGTGCATCGCCACCGGCGAAGGTAATGTGGCCGGTATCAAACAGCAGGCCGACTTCCGGGCCGGTGACGGCCATCAATTGGTCGATGTCCTGTGCGGTTTCGACATAGGCTCCCATGTGGTGGTGGTAGGCCAGCGTGATACCACGCGACTGCAAATGGCGGGCAAACTCGTTCAGCCGCGCGCCATAAGCCAGCCATTGCTGCTGGCTGTTAAAGCGCGGGCGCTTGTACAAGGGCTGCGGCTGGCCCTGGATGGCGCTGGCCACCTCGCCATACACCATCACCTTGCAGCCGTTGTGCACCAGCAGTTGCAGGTGTGGCTCCACGCGGCGGATCTCGTCTTCCACGCTGCCCTCGGCCAGCAAGCCGGAATGCCAGCCGGATACGCACTCCACGCCATAGGGCTGCAACACGGCGGCCAGTGCCTGCGGATCGCGTGGAAACTTGTTGCCCAGCTCGAAGCCTTGATAACCGATGCGCGCGCCTTCGCGCAGAATGGTGTCCAGCGTCACCTCACCGCCCAGCGAGGGCAAATCGTCATTGCACCAGGAAATGGGGTTGATGCCGATTTTTACCTGAAATGGCTTGTTCATGCTGTTCTCCCGGCGGCTTAGCGCGGTTGGCGGCGGCTACGCCAGATGTCGATCAGGGTTTCGAAGTTGCTGCGGGCGGCGGCAATCAGCCCGGCATCGTCCAGTTCACCGGCCAGCCAACGCTGCGACGGTTCGTGGAACAGCGTACGTCCCACCATGAAACCACGGCAGCTGCGGCTGGCGGCGGCATCGGCAAAGCCCTGACGCAATACGTCGACAGCGGCATGCAGGCCCAGCAACACCACGCCACGGCAGTAGGGGTCGCGTTCGGCCAGCAGTGCATCTACCGCCAGCCATTGCGTGGCCGACATGGATTCCAGTTTCCACCACTCCGGGTAGATGCCCAGGTTGTAAAAGCGCTTGAGCGCGCGCAGCACGGTATCTGGCTGTTGCGGCAGCTTTTTCGATGGAATGACTTCCAGCAGCAGTTCGTGGCCGCTCAGTTGCGCCGCCTCGTAAATGGCACGCACCTGGGCTTCCTGCTCCAGCCGGTTTTCCAGGGTGTCGTCCGGGTGGTACTGCACCAGACATTTGATGATGTGTTCCTGCGGCCAGCTTTCCAGCCGCGCGGTGGCAGTGCGGCCACGATCGAACTCCAGCGGATTGGAGCCCGGCAGCTCCACCGGGCGGCCTATCCACCAGCCACGCCCGGTGGCCGCATACATGGCGTCCTCGCCGTAGCGGTCGTCCACCAGGATGCCGATATGACCTTGCAATTGCAGTGCGCTTTCGGTTTCGGCAACGGCCTTAACCAGCAAGCTTTTCAGGGTGGAAATGCGCGCCTCGTCCGCCCCGCTTTGTCGCGCCAGCTCGAAAAACTGGTTGCGGTGATCGAAGGCAAACACGCACAGGTCATCCCACTGCTTGCGCTTGATGCTGACCCGATGCAAGCGGCTGAGGGTGGCATCGTCACCCGGACGCAGCGATGTTTTTTCCAGGCCGAGGAAATAATCCAGTTCCGCCGTGGTGGGCATGGCTGGCGAGCAACCGTGGCGCGACACCACCAGCGCGCCGCAGGCATTGGCGCGGGTGCAGCACCAGCCGTAATCGCGGCCCTGTAGCCAGCCGGACAAGAAGCCGGACAGGAAGGCATCGCCCGCCCCCAGCACATTCATCACCTCAACCTGCGCACCCTTGACCGAGAACGCATCCTCGATGCGCGCCGGAATGGCCGCCGGAATAACCGCGCAGCCCAGCGGGCCACGCTTCACCACCAGGGTGGCCTGCGGGGCCAACTGGCGCACGGAGGCCAGGCTGGTGAGCAAATCATCCGAGCCACCGGCGATATTGATTTCTTCTTCCGTGCCGACAATCAGGTCAAATAGCGGCAATACCGACTGCAAATGCGCGGTCACCCCGTCGCTGGCGATATAGCGCTCTTCACCATTGCCCTTGCCGGTAATGCCCCACAGCACCGGGCGATAGTCGATATCCAGCACGGTGCGCACATCATGCTGCCGCGCCAGCGCCAAGGCCTTGCGGCTGGCAGCATTCACCTTGGCGGTGGAAAAGTGGGTGCCGGTAATCAGCAGCGCCTTGCTGGAGGCAATGAAATCTTCATTGATATCGGCTTCTTCCAGCGCCATATCGGCACAGTTTTCGCGGTAGAACAGCAGCGGGAAGGTATCGCGGTCCTTGATGCCCAACAGCACCAGCGCGGTGAGGCGTTCCGGGTCCACCTTCACCTGGCTGACATCGCAGCCCTCGGCAGACAGGGTTTCCAGCAGGAAGCGGCCCATGTGTTCGTCGCCCACGCGGGACAGCATGGCGGACTTCACCCCCAGCCGGGCGGTGCCGAAAGCAATATTGGCAGAGGAGCCGCCCAGATAGCGGGCAAAGCTGCTGGCGTCTTCCAGCCGGGCTCCCAGTTGGCGGGCATACAGGTCGATGGCCAGCCTGCCAAGGCAGATCAGGTCCAGCGGTCGGTCGGCAGCAAAATGTGTGGTGTTTTGCATGGTGTGCATTCTATGTCTCGTTGAGTGGCTGTCCGCCGCTGCGGCCCGCCTCCACCCGCCCGGGGAAGTGTGCCGTCAGCCTTATCGGTGAAGTCCAGCATAAAACGGTGGCATTACGAATGCAACTTTTTTTTCGTATTTATTTTCTATTAGAAATTATTTTCCGAAAAATGTTTTTGTTGTGCCGCTGTTTCACTCTAAAATGACGCCATTCAGACTGCCGGAAATTCTTACCATGACCAAGGAAATGAGCGCCGATCAGCTCATGCAGCGCATTGCCGAGGAATACGAAGACCTCAGCAAGCAGCTGAAGGTGATTGCCAAATATATAGAAGAGCACCGCCAGACCCTGGTACTGGAACGCATTACCGACATCGCCCAAGCCTGCGAGGTACAGCCCTCCGCCATCGTGCGCTTTGCCCAGCGCTTTGGCTTCAGCGGTTTTTCCGACATGCAGACGGTGTTTCGCGATTCTTTTGCCCCGGCAGGTGGCAATGTCAACAATTACCAAAAGCGTATCCGCAGCGTAATTGCCACGCAGGACACGCCGCTGAGCAATACCCAGGTAACGCAGAACTTCATCACCGCCTGTCAGCAGGGGCTGGATGAGTTGTCGCAAGCGCTGGACCCGGTGGCCATCGACAAGGCAGTGGAGCTACTGGTGAAAGCCGACAACATCTATGTTGTTGCCGTGCGGCGCATGTTTCCGATTGCCAGCTATATCAGCTATGCGCTGCAACATACTGCCAAACGGGTGCATCTGGTCTCTGGCCTGGGCGGCATGTACCACGACCAGATCCGCAGCATTCGCGAAAACGACCTGCTGATTGCCATCAGCTTTCAGCCTTACGGCAAGGAAACCCGCTACTGTGCCCGGGTGGCGGCGCAAAACAAGGCCAGCCAGTTGGTGATTACCGACAGCCAGCTCAGCCCGCTATCGCGCAATGCCGACGCAGTGCTGACGGTGAAGGAAGGCACCGCGTTTTCCTTCCGCTCGCTCACCAGCACCATCAGCCTGTGCCAGGCGCTGTTCATTGCCCTGTCTTACCGCCTGGAGCTGGTGATTGAAGAGACCCGCGACGCCGGGGCTTACGACGACTGACCAGCAAGGACGACATAATCAGCATGGCACCCGCCAACTGGCTGGCGCTCATGCCGCTGCCAAACCACCACCAGGCCATCAGGGCTGTCCATACCGGCTCCAGCAGCAGGATGAAAGCCGAACGCTGCATCGGCACCCGTGCCTGCGCCCAGCCCTGCAGAAAGAAACGCCCACAGGTGGCCAGCAGGATGCTCACCAGCAGCCAGGCCACCACCCCGGCGCTTAACCGGGTTGGCCAGTGTTCATAAAACAGGCTGCCAGCAAAACCGGCCAGCCCCGCCAGCAGCAGTTGCAAGGCAGTCAGCGATAGTGCCGGGGCCTTGGCACCCGCCCGGCCATTCAGATTGAGAAACACCGACATGGCCAGGGCCGAGGCCAGAAACAGGCAATCCGCCGCCTCCAGCTGCCAGCCACCATGCAGTGCCATGGCCGCCACGCCCAGCGCCGCCAGCGGCATGGCCCACAGCGTCTGCGCCAGCAGCACGGTGCCAAACATCAACCGGGCCAATACCGGTGCCAGCACCACTCCCAGACTACCGATGAAAGCGCCAACCCCCAGGTTGTTACTCAATTGCAGGGCCAGCATCCACAGCACCATGGCCAGCGCCAACATGGCCGCGCTCCACCAACTGGTGGAGTGCAAGCGCCACGGCAAGGGCTGAGCACGCAAGCGTGCCAGTACCGCCAGCACCACTCCGGCGCTGGTAAAGCGCACCCCCAGAAACAGCAGCGGCGGCATGCCGCGCAACACTTCCTTGGAACACAGCCAGCCAAAGCCGGCAATCAGGGTAACCAGTAGCAGGGAGGCTTCCGCCAGACCAGGACGTACAGCACGATTCAAAAGCACGACACCTCTCACAAGAACAAAAAACGGGAAGGCTAGCCTTCCCGATCAACACCCTGCTGAGAGATTCTTGCTGCATTGCCATGCCGCATGCGGACAGCCGGGTGTGACTCCAGCGACAGTTTAACTGTTGCCACACCCGCTGTGTGATGCCGGGCGATTAGCTGCGGCGATTACGCTGGCGGTATTGGTCCGCCACCACGGCCACCACAATGATGATGCCTTTGACGATTTCCTGGTAATAGGCGTCGATACGCAGGAAGGTGAAGCCGGACGTCATGGTGCCCAGAATCAGCGCGCCAATCACCGTGCCGGTAATCTTGCCCAGGCCGCCATTGAGCGAGGTGCCGCCAATCACGGCGGCGGCAATGGCATCCAGCTCGTACATCATGCCCATGCCAGCCTGACCGGACACCGCCCGCGCCGAGGTAACCACCCCGGCCAGGCCAGACAACAAGCCTGCCACGGTGTACACCAGAATCAGATGACGATTGACATTGATACCTGCCACACGGGCGGCGGCACGGTTGGCACCAATGGCGTAGGTGTATTTGCCGTAACGGGTATAACTCAGCACGATGTGGAACACCAGTGCCGTCACCAGGAAGATGATGATGGGGTTGATCCCGGCACCGATGGCGGCATAGTTGTCCGACAGCATGCTGATGGGTTCACCCTGGGTGTACCACTTGGCCAGACCACGCGCCGTCACCATCATCCCCAGCGTGGCGATGAAGGGCGGAATGGCCGTTTTGGCAATCACGGCACCGTTGATCAGCCCGCACACCAGCCCCACCAGCAAACCGGCCGCCAGCGGTGCAATCACCGGCAGATCAGTCAGCGAAGGGAACACCGCGCGGGCAAAGTCCGAAGTTTGCGCCAGGCTGGCCGACACCATGGCGGTGAGCGCCACCACCGAGCCGGAGGACAAATCAATGCCGCCCATGATGATGATCTGGGTGACACCCACCGCGATGATGCCGATCACCGACACCTGCAGCACCATCACGATCAGTCTTTCCTTGTTGGCGATGAAGCTTTGGCCGACAAACAGCCAGCCCAACAGTTCGAATATCAGGGCCACGCCCAGCAGCACCATGAAGATGCGTGCTTCGGCGGGGATCTTGAACCTGAATGCACCGGACTTGGTGGATTTGCCCAGCGGCTGCGTATTGCTGATAGCCATCTTGTCTTCTCCTGCTGTTATTGTGCTTTGCTTGGTTGGCGGCAGTGTCAGCCGGCAGCCAGTGTCATGATGCTGACCTGGGTGGCATCGGCGCGGTCGACAATGCCGGTTACCCTGCCCTCGTGCATCACCATGATGCGGTCGCTCATGCCCAGTACCTCGGGCAGCTCCGACGAAATCATGATCACCGCCACGCCCTGCCCTGCCAGTTTGCAGATCAGCTTGTGGATTTCGGCCTTGGCGCCCACGTCGATACCACGGGTGGGTTCATCCAGGATGAGGATTTTCGGGTTGGTCAGCAGCCAGCGGCCAATCAGCACTTTTTGCTGGTTGCCGCCGGACAGATTTTCAATGCGCTCGTCCAGATTGGGGGTTTTCACCCGCAAGGTGCCGGACATGGTGCTGCACATGGCGTCCAGCGCTTGCTGGCGCACAAAGCCGGCTTTGAGGTTGTCGCCGCCCAGCACCGAAATCTGCATGTTTTCCTGAATGCTCAGATTAAGAAAACAGCCGGTGTCCTTGCGGTCTTCAGTGAGAAAAGCCATGCCGTGCTGCATGGCGGTGCGCGGCGAATCCACCGTCACCGCCTGGCCATTGATGCGGATCTGGCCGCTACTGGCCGGGCTGACGCCAAACAGGGTTTCCGCCACATTGCTGCGGCCAGAGCCGATCAAGCCTGCCACGCCGAGGATTTCCCCCTGGCGCACGGAAAAGGACACATCGTGGAACACGCCATCCAGGGTGAGGTTTTCCACCTCCAGCGCCACCTCGCCAATCGGGACGACGGTTTTGGGGAACATCTCGGTGATTTCGCGCCCCACCATCATGCGGATCACTTCATCATGAGTCAGCTGTTCCACCCGCTTGCAGCCGATGAAATGGCCGTCACGGAATACCGACACCTCGTCGGCAATTTCAAACAGCTCGTTCATCTTGTGGGTGATGTAGATGATGCCCTTGCCCTGCTCGCGCAGCATGCGCACGATGCGAAACAGATGGGCGACTTCGTGCTCGGTCAGCGCCGAGGTGGGTTCGTCCATGATCAGCACGTCGGAGTTGTACGACACCGCGCGGGCAATCTCCACCATCTGGCGGCTGGAGATGCTCAGGCTGGCCACCTTGGCTTCCGGGTCCAGCTCGATGGACAGCCGGGCAAACAGCTCGCGGGTCATCTGGTACATCTTGGCGTGGTCGATCAGGCCAAAGCGGTTTAGCGGTTCGCGGCGGATCCAGATGTTTTCCGCAATGCTCATGAAGGGCATCAGGTTGAGTTCCTGATGAATCATGGCAATGCCGTTTTCCAGCGCGTCCAGCGGCGAAGTCAGCGCGATTTCGCGGCCATGCAGCTGGTAGCTGCCCTGGTCCGGGGTATACACCCCAGCCAGAATCTTCATCAGCGTGGACTTGCCCGCGCCGTTTTCACCCATCAGCGCATGCACGGTACCGGCACGCAGGCGAAAGGACACATCATCCAGCGCCACCACACCGGGAAAGGCCTTGCGTACACCTTCCACTTCGATCAGCAGCTGTTCCGCCTCCACAGGCTGCGGGCGAACGGCTAGCGGTTTTTCCGGGGCCAGACTCAACATGGCTTGCTCTCCTCCTGGTCTTGTGCGGAGCAGGGCTGGCCTGCTCCGTCAGCATCAGCTTCAGTTGCGTGTCTGGTAGTTCTTCAGATTGGCCGGGGTCACCAGTTCGAACGGCACCCAGATCATCGACGGCAGCTTTTCACCGCGTGCCAGCTTGAGGGCGGTATCCACCGCACCCTTGCCCTGACCGGCGGCATTCTGGAACACGGTCACTTTCAGCTCACCGTTCTTCATTGCGGTGAGGGCATCCTGGGTGGCATCCACGCCGGATACAATGGTTTTGTCCAGACGCTTGGCGGATTTGAGTGCCTGAATGGCACCCAGGGCCATTTCGTCGTTATTGGATACCACGGCATCAAACTGTACGCCGGCGCTCAGCCAGTTCATCATCAGGTCGCGGCCATCGGTGCGGGACCATTTGGCGGTTTGTTTTTCCACAATCTTGATGCCGTTACACGGGGCCTTGGCAATCACGTCTTCCACATCCTTGGTGCGCTGGCGTGCGGCCTGGTTGGCCAGATCACCCATCATCACCACGATATTGCCCTTGCCCTTCATCAGGCGGCACACCTCTTTCATCTGCACGGTGCCGGATTCGGCCTCGTTGGAGCCGACAAAGGCCACCTTGGCGGGCAGGGTCTTGTCAGCCGGCATACGGTTTACATACACCAGCGGGATGCCAGCGCTCTGGGCCAGCTTGGTGATTTTCGGGGTGGCATCGGTATCCACCACGTTGACGATGATGGCGTCCACTTTCTGGGCAATGAAGTTTTGTACCTGGCTAAGCTGACGGCCTACATCGTTTTGCGCATCTTCAAACTGGATGTCCACGCCCTTCTGGCTGCCGGCATAGGTTTTCATGTTATTGCGCAGCACGGTAAGGAAATTGTCGTCAAAGGCGGACATGGTCACGCCCAGTTTGGCGGCGGATGCCGGCATGGCCAGCATGGTGAGGGAAAAGAACACTGCGGAACCGGCAAGCTTGGTGATGCGTTTCATTGGTGCGTCTCCTGTCCTTATGGTGTGGGTTCGATCCCGACATGCCGCCGCCCGCTTATGTTGCAGTGCAATGCGAAGCGCATATCGTGTTGTCGTGCAGCTAAGATAAGTGAGCGTGTTCAATATTGCAAATAAAATTTCATGCTGCAATGCATGTAGAAATTTATTTCTATATTTTGATTTGATACCTACTGCCAATCCACCATGCCATACCGGATAAAACATGCAACAAGATCATGATAAAAAAGGCATTTCTGGCAAAAACAGCACAGAGAAATGAAAACAGCCATGCGCAAAGGCATGGCTGCTGGCAGTAGTAACTGTGGTGGTGATGTCAATCCGGCTCAGGCCAGCACCGGCTGGCGCAGGGCCGTACACAGGGCCGCCAGGTAGTCGTAACCTTTCTTGGCATATTCATAGCTGGGCGCCAGCGCCGGGTCCTGTTCGGCTTCCACCACCAGCCAGCCACGGTAACCATGGCGCTGCAAGGTGGCCAGGATGGGGGCAAAGTCGATCATGCCGTCGCCCGGTACGGTAAACACGCCCTTGAGCACTGCATCCAGAAAACTCCAGTTTTCCGCCTTCGCCTGTTGCATTACCGCCCGTCGCACATCCTTGCAATGCACATGCACCACCCGGTCCACATGCTTGAGCAGCTCGACATAGGCATCGCCCCCGGCAAAGGTGATGTGGCCGGTATCAAACAGCAGGCCCACATCCGGCCCGGTGAGGGACATCAGCAAGTCCAGGTCGGCACTGGTTTCGCAATACGCCCCCATGTGGTGGTGATAAGCGAGAGTGATGCCCTTGCCCTTCAGCCAGGCGCCAAACGCGTCCAGCCGCGCGGCGTAATCCTGCCATTGCTGTTGACTGGTAAAGCGCGGGCGCGCTGACAAGGGCGTTTGCTGCTGGACCTGCACCGAACCGGCCACCTCGCCATACACCAGCACCTGGCAACCGTTGAACACCAGCTTGTCCACATGGGCAGTAGCTGCCGCGATTTCATCCTCCACCGAGCCCTCGGCCAGATGGCCGGAGTGCCAGCCGGATACAACTGCCACATCGTATTCAGCCATCTTGTCCCGCAGCGCCTGCGGGTCCTTGGGAAACTTGTTGCCCAGCTCGAAACCGGCATAGCCGATTTCTGCGCCTTCTTGCAGGCAGGTTTCCAGCGGAATATGCCCGCCCAGCTGCGGCAAGTCGTCGTTGCTCCAGGAAATGGGGTTGATGCCGATACGCACGTCAAATTGCTGCACTGTCTCACTCCTTATATATGTGTAATTGCTGTGCTACAGCCGCTGACGCAAGCGGGCTTGCTCATAATCGGCACGGGCGCTGCGTACGGCCTCACGCTCGGACACCTCCGGAATGCCCACTTCCCACCAGCTGCCGCCTTCCGGGGTGCATTGCGGGCCATCAATCCGCAGCTGGATCAGATAGCTGCGGCTGGCGGCGCGGGCACGGACCATGGCCGCCAGCAGCTCGGCCACCGAACCGACGGTTTCGGCCTCAGCCCCCAGCGAGCGGGCATTCTGGGCGAAGTCGATTTGCGGGATGCCGTGTTCGCCGTGCAGGCAGTCGGCCAGCATATTGTTGAAAGGCGCACCGCCGCAGGCTTGCTGCAAGCGGTTGATACAGGCGTAGCCAGCATTGTCCAGCAGCACCACGATGAGCTTGTGACCCAGCATCACCGAAGTGGCCAGCTCATTGTTCAGCATCAAATAGCTGCCATCGCCCACCATCACGATAACTTCGCGCTCTGGCCGGGCCATTTTCACGCCCAGGCCACCGGCCACTTCATAACCCATGCAGGAAAAGCCGTACTCCATGTGATAACCACCGGGCGTACTGGTGCGCCACAACTTGTGCAGCTCGGCTGGCAGCGTACCGGCAGCGCACACCACGATGTCGCGTTCGGCGGAGTCCGCTGCGGAGGCCTGCACCGCACCGATAGCCTCGGCATAGGTGGGAAGGCTGGCACGCGGGCTGCGCACAATCTCGTCCACCTGCCGACGCCAGCCATTGCACAGGCGCTGGCTGTGGGCAGTCCAGTCGGCATCCGCCTGCCAGCCTTCCAGCACTGCACTCAGCGCGGTCAGCCCGACGGCGGCATCGCATTGCAGGCTGTGGCCACCCCATTTGATGGCATCAAAACCATTTACATTGATGGACAACAGCGTGGCTTGGGCATACAGCGTGTGCGAGCCAGTGGTGAAGTCCTGCAAGCGGCTGCCCACGGCCAGCACCAAATCTGCCTGCTCGGCCAGTTCATTGGCGGCCGGAGAGCCGGTGACGCCGATGGAACCGGCCTGCAGCGGGTGATTCCAGCTCAGCGCGCCCTTGCCCGCCTGGCTTTCGCCCACCGGAATGCCGTGCCGTTCGACAAACTGCTGCAATGCGGCTGCCCCGCCCGCGCTATACAGCACCCCGCCACCGCAGACGATGAGCGGGCGCTTGGCCTGGCGCAACAGACTGGCCAGCGCCGCCAGTTCGACAGGTTCGGGCTGAGGCTGGCGGAAATGGATGTCGCGTTCGGCAAAAAAGGCTTCCGGCCAGTCAAAGGCTTGCGCCTGCACGTCTTGCGGCAAGGCCAGCGTCACCGGGCCGCACTGCGCCAGGTCGGTGAGGGTGGCAATGGCGCGCGGCAAGGCGGTCAGCAGCTGGGACGGCACCACGATGCGGTCGAAATAGCGCGATACCGGCCGCAGGCAATCCACCGCCGACACACCGCCATCCTGAAAATCTTCCACTTGCTGCAATACCGGGTCCGGCGCACGCGAGATGAATACATCACCCGGCAGCAACAGCATGGGCAGGCGATTGACATGGGCCACCGCCGCCGCTGTCACCAGATTGGTACAACCGGGGCCGATGGAGGTACTGACCGCCATCATGCGGCGGCGAAAATGCGCCTTGGCGTAAGCCGTGGCGGCCAGCGCCATGCCTTGCTCGTTGTGGGCGCGCAAGGTGGGCAGCACATCTTGCGCGGCCTGTAAGGCTTCGCCCAGACCGGCCACATTGCCATGGCCGAAGATGGCCCATACCCCACCGAACAGCCGCTCGCGGCTGCCGTCCGGCAGGGTGACAAACTGCGCAGCCAGATAGCGCACCAGCGCCTGGGCCACGGTGAGACGTACGGTTTTCACATCCATTCTCCAGGGGGCGATGACGCCAGCTGACCGGGCGGTGCCAGCAGGGCGTGATCGAGAATAAGGAACAGCTTGCCACTACGATATAAGATTTCCGAACTATTGCAAATTATTTTTCATTTTAATTTTATTTTGAAAAACAATTTCCGCAAAACAAGCCACGCCTGCTTAGGGGGACAGATAGGGCGAAGCTGACATGTTCTCTGCCAGATACAGGCGGAATTCTGCCGGTCCGACTTCCCTGCCCTGCGGCAACACTTCCAACGCCGCCAGTACATGTTGCAGGGCCTTGATGGCCTGGCCATCCGGGTCCTGGTCGATTACCACGTCCAGCAGCCCTTGCTGCAGATAATGGCGATGGTCGTCCGACAGCTCGTGCGTTACCCAGCACACCTTGTCGTGAATGGCATAGCGGCGCAGCGCGGCTTCAATGCCGGGTGAGCCCGCCCCGCTGTTGTAGATACCGGCAATCGGCTGGCCTTGTTTGAAAGCATGGCTGACAGCGGCATAGCAGCGGTCGGCATCGTCATGGGTGGCGGTGGCCACCTGATCACATTGCAAATGGGGAAAGCCCTGTGCCAGCACCTCGGCACAACCACTGGCCCGCTCCAGATGGCCACGGTAGTCCGGACGGCTGGACAGCAGCAGCACCCTGCCCGGCTGACGACACAGGCGGCCCAGCAGCCAGCCTGCCGTGCGCCCGGCGGCATGATTGTCGATGCCGACATAGCGCGCCTGCGGCAGCCCAGCCACATTGCTGACCACCAAGGCCACCTGCTCGCCGCGCTGCATGGCTTGCTGTAATGCCTCCCGTACAGCCGGGGTATCCGGTGCCGCCACAATCAGGCCTTGCCGTGGGTATGGCCGGGGACGCAAGGCGCGCACCATGGCGGCTTCATCTTTTTCACCCAGCGTTTGTTGATGCACCACCACCCGGCGGTCCAGCAGCGGCAGCGCCTGTTGCAAAGCTTGGCGCAGTCGGCGGAAAAAGGGCGAGGGGTTATCTGGCAACAGGATATCGAGATGGATCAGCCCGTGGCGGGTATCCGGCAACAGCCGTGGCACCGCCAGCTCGCGCGCGGCGGCCACCACCTTGGCGCGCGACTGGGCTGATACGCTGCCACGCTCGTTTAGTACCCGATCCACCGTGGCCACGCTGACCCCGGCCTGAGCGGCAATTTCAACAAAGCGGGCCGTTTTCTTGCGGCGTGGCGGCTGGCTCATGCGCATTTCCTCTGGCTTCCATCACCGTGGCAATCGGCCCACATTGACGATTTATCGTCAATTCAGCAACTGAAACCCTGCCTTGCTTACCCTAGATTGCCTCCAGCACCACCATGCTGCAGCCCTTTTACCACAGGGCCCTAGTCACTTGACATGGTGTGCGCTGCAACATGAGTAGCAGCCAACACCACAAACAATGGAGGACGATATGAAGCTTGCGCTGGACCCGTACATGCACCGGCACCTCAGCCTGCCGGAGCTATGCCGCAAGACGGCGGAGCTGGGTTACCGCCACCTCGAACTTTCCCCGCGCGCCGACCTGCTGCAATGGTGGGCCATGCCACGGGCCAATGGAGAACGGCTGGCCGGTTTCAAGCAGGCCATGCGCCAACACGGCGTCAGCCTGGCCACGCTGCAACCGATGTACCGCTGGTCCAGCCCGTTTGAAGATGAACGTCAGGCGGCGATGAAATACTGGAAGCGCGCCATCGAGATTGCGGTAGAGCTGGAATGCGACACCCTAATTTCCGAGTTTGGCCGTGGCGCCTCACCAGAGCGCTCGGTGGGAGTGGGGGCTGGCATCAATACGCCAGAGCAATGCGAAGCTGCATTCTGGCGTTCCATGGAAGAACTGCTGCCGATTATCGAGCGTGAAGGTCTGCAACTGTCCATCGAGCCGCATCCGGAAGACTGGGTGGAAACCTTCCAGCCCGCACTGGACATTGTGCAGGTGATTGGCTCGCCCAATATCAAGCTGTCCTATATCGCGCCGCACACCTTCTATTACGGCGACGACATGGCCGCCATGCTGCGCGCCGCCGCGCCGGTGCTGGCCCATGTGCGCGTGGCCGACACCTTCAACCACAAGGCCTCATCCGGCCTGCGCTATATCGTTAACCCGCCGGGCTCCAATGTACGGGTGCATCAGCATCTGGACATCGGCCAGGGTGAAATCGACTGGGATGTGTTTTTTGCCACCCTGGCCGACATCGGTTTCGACGGTGTGCTGTCCTCCTGTGTGTTTGCCTGGGAGGAACGCGCCGATGAGTCGTCGCGCTTCATGCTGAGCAAGATGCAGCGCTATCTGGATCAGCACTACCGCCACTGGCAACCGAAGTAAGCCCCTATCCCCCACCGAAAGCCCGTCATGAACCACCCCATCCGTTTTGCCATCAACCGCATCAGCGCACCGCGCCTGTCCTTTCCCGACTATCTGGCCATGTGCCGCCGACTGGGTGTGACCGATATCGAAATCCGCAACGATCTGAATGGCGTGGAAATCAGCAATGGCACCCCGGCCACCCAGCTGCGCAATGCCGTGACAGAAGCCGGTATCACCATCCGCAGCATCAATGCGCTCTACCCGTTTGATGTGTTCGATGCCGACCTGCAACAGCGCGCGCTGCAACTGGCCGCCTATGCCCGCGACTGTGGTGCTCAGGCGCTGGTGATGTGTCCACTCAACAGCCGGGACGATGCCCGTAGCGCCAGCCAGCGCCAGCAGGATCTGACTCATGCCCTCAAACAGCTGAAGCCGATTCTGGACGACCACGGCATTACCGGCCTGGTGGAACCGCTGGGTTTCGAGGAATGCGCACTGCGCCGCAAGTCCGAAGCGGTCACCGCCATTTACGCCGCCGCTGGTGAGCGCCATTTCCGCCTGGTACACGACACCTTCCACCACCATTTGGCAGGCGAGGACATTTTCTTTCCGGAGCTGACCGGACTGGTGCATATCTCGGGGGTGGAATCCACCACCCTGGCCAGCACAGACATGCGCGACGGCCACCGCGTGCTGGTGGGCAGTGCCGACCGGCTGGGCAATATCCCGCAACTGAAAGAACTGCTGGCACGCGGCTATCAGGGTCTGGTGTCGTTTGAGCCCTTTGCCAACGACATCATGCAAGCGCCGGACAGCGAAACCCTGCTGCGTAACAGCATGGATTACATCCGCCAGCAACTCGCCAGCTAAACCCGCACATCACACAACAAGCAAGAGCAAGGAGACAAACATGAGTTTAGCCATTGGCGTCATCGGCACCGGAGCCATCGGGCAGGACCACATCCGCCGCATCAGCCAGACCCTGTCCGGCGCCCGCGTGGTAGCCGTTAACGACATCAACCCGCTGCAGGCCAAGGCCACGGTGGATCAATACCTGCTGGCCGCCACTGTGCACGACAGCGCCCTGGCGCTGATCCACGACCCGGCGGTGGAGGCCGTGCTGGTCACCTCCTGGGGCCCCAGCCATGAAGAATTCGTACTGGTGGCCATTGCCGCTGGCAAGCCGGTATTCTGCGAAAAGCCACTGGCGGTCAGCGCCGCAGGCTGCATGCGCATCGTCGAAGCCGAACGCGCCCATGGCAAACGGCTGGTACAAGTGGGCTTCATGCGTCCTTACGACGCCGGTTACCGCGCGCTCAAGCAAGTACTGCAGGAAGGCCGTATCGGTGCGCCGCTGATGCTGCACTGCGCTCACCGCAACCCATCCGTAGGAGAAAGCTACACCACGCCGATGGCCATTACCGACACGCTGATACACGAGCTGGACGTACTGCGCTGGCTGTTGGAGGAAGACTATGTGTCGGCCCAGGTGGTATTCCCGCGCAAAAGCAGCCACGCCCAGCCCCATCTGGCCGACCCGCAGATCGTGCTGCTGGAAACCCGCAGCGGCGTGCGCATCGACGTGGAAATCTTCGTCAACTGCCAGTACGGCTATGACATCCAATGTCAGATTGTCGGCGAAACCGGCATTGCCAGCCTGCCAGAGCCATCCAGCGTACCGCTGCGCAGCGCGGCCAACTATTCCACCGCCATCCTCACCGACTGGAAGCAACGCTTTATCGCCGCCTACGACGTGGAGCTGCAAGCCTTCATCGACGGTGTGCAGGCCGGAGTCCTCACCGGCCCCTCAGCCTGGGATGGCTATGCCGCCGCCGTGGCTGCAGATGCCTGCGTGCTGGCACAACAAAATGGCGCAGTGGTGGACATCAACATGCCGGACCGTCCTGATTTCTACTGATTTTCCCCGCGTTCTCAGCAGCACACTTCCTCGGACTTGCCACAGCGGCTTAGCAGCTGCTGTGGTTTTTTTCATTGCACACCACAGAAAACAAATTTTCCAAATAAATATTTTTCAGAAATTATTTTCCAACATATACTGCTCTGCAAGCACACCAACCTGCTGTACGGTTGGCCAACAACACGCATAAGGAGACAGCAATGACCGCAGTAGCCCTGTTCGGTGCCGGCCGTATCGGCAAGATTCACGCCGCCAATCTGGCCGCTCAGCCCGGCGCACGCCTGAAGTATGTCGTCGATACTCACCAGCCTTCGGCGCAGGAACTGGCCGCGCAGTACGGTGCCAGCGTCAGCGACATCGACAGTGCGCTGGCCGACCCGGAAGTGGGCGCAGTTGTCATTGCCTCCAGTACCGATACCCATGCCGACCTCATCCTGCGCGCAGCTGCACGTGGCAAGGCCATCTTCTGCGAGAAACCCGTTGACCTGACGCTGGAACGTGCGCGCCAGTGCGCCGCTGCGGTAAAAGAAGCCGGTGTGGCCTGCCTGATCGGTTTCCAGCGCCGTTACGACCCGACATTTGCTGCGGTAAAAGCCCGTATCGAGGCCGGAGAGATCGGCCAGCCGGAAGTGCTGGTGGTGACCAGCCGCGACCCGGGTGCGCCGCCGGTGGACTACATCAAGCGTTCCGGCGGCATTTTCAAGGACATGCTGATTCACGACTTCGACATTTGCCGCTGGATACTGGCCGACGAAGCCGTCAGTGTGCAGGCCGCCGCCAGCGTGCTTACCGACCCGGCCATTGGCGAGGCCGGTGACGCCGATACCACCGCCGTCACCATCCGCACCCGCTCCGGTCGCCTGTGCCAGATCAACACCAGCCGCCGCGCTGCCTATGGTTATGACCAGCGCTTTGAAGTGCTGGGCAGCCTGGGCATGTTGCAGGCAGGCAACCACCGCCCTACCGAAGTCACTGCCTATGGTAGCCAGCAGGTCAGCACCGATCTGCCGGAACACTTTTTCCTGGAACGCTACCGTGCCGCTTACGCACTGGAAATGGCCCATTTCTTTGACGTGGTGCAGCGCGGCGCTACCCCGCGCACCACGGTGGAAGATGGCGTCAAGGCGCTGGAACTGGCCGATGCCGCCACCCGTTCCTGGCAGGAAAACCGCCTGATCAGCCTGTAAACCGCCCCGCCCTCTATTACATGCCCGCCGCCAAAGCTGCCGGTGGGCAGGGAGAAGTCATGTCCGTACTGAATATCGGCATTGTCGGCCTGGGTAGGCTGGGCCGTCGTCATGCGCTCAATCTGCGTGATCGCATTCGTGGTGCCAAACTGGTGGCGGCCTGCTCCCCGCTGGATGATGAACTGGGCTGGGCGGCAGAACACCTGCCCGGCGTACACCGCCACCACACGCTGGATGCCATGCTGGCCGAGCCTGATGTACAAGCGGTGTTTTTGGTCACCCCCACTGCACTGCATGCCGAGCAGATCATCGCCTGCCTGCGCGCGGGCAAGCATGTGTTCTGCGAAAAGCCGCTGGCTTTGAATGTGGAGGATTGTCAGAAAGTGGAAGCCGTGGCCGCTGACTATCCACAGCTCAAGGCCATGGTGGGTTTTGTGCGCCGCTTTGATGCCAGCTACCAGGACGCAGCGGACAAGCTGCAGCAAGGTGCGGTGGGCCAGCCCTATCTGCTGCGTTCGCAAACCTGCGATCTTAACGATGAAAACGGCTTTTTTGTGAAGTTTGCCCCTACCAGCGGCGGCATTTTCATGGACTGCAGCATTCACGATATTGACCTGGCGCGCTGGCTATTGGGTTCGCCCAAGCCGGTGCGTGTCTGGGCCACCGGCACCAATGCCTTGCATCCGGCCCTGGCCGATTGCGGTGACGTGGACAATGGCGTGGCCATGCTGGAGTTTGCTGATGGCAAGCTGGCCTGCTTTTATGCCTCGCGCACCCAGGCGCATGGCCATGAAACCCTGACCGAAATCTTTGCCACCGCCGGTCGGCTGACGGTGGGTGCCAACCCGCGCGCCAACCGGGTGGACATCAGCGATGCCCACGGCGTGCGCAATGAATGTGTACAGGATTTCTACCAGCGCTTTGCCGAAGCCTTTGTCAGCGAAGCCCAGCATTTTGTCGATGCCGTGTTGCACGATCAGCCGCTGGCACTGAGTCTGGCCGATGCCACCGAGGCCACCCGCATTGGGCTTGCCATCACCCAGGCCTTGCGTAGCAAACAGGTGGTGGAACTGTAACGTACACTCCGCTGCCAATAAAAAGCCCTTGCCATATGGCAAGGGCTTTTTGCTTTCATCGGATAGTAAGTACGGAAGATAGCAAGTACCGGCCAACTCAGGGCTGCATGCTGCCCTGTTCCAGCAGGCGCTGATGCCAGGACAATGCCTCGCCCAGCAAATGCGGCGTGTGCTTGCCCTTGCTGTCGCGGCAGGCGCGGTCGAAGTAATCCTGCAACAGCGGGCGGTAGTCTGGGTGGGCGCAATTGGCAATCACGCTGCGCGCACGCTGCTTGGGCGACAGGCCGCGCAAGTCGGCCAGGCCCTGCTCGGTAACGACGATGCAGACATCGTGCTCGGTGTGGTCGACATGGCTGACCATGGGCACGATGCAGGAAATCGCGCCGTTCTTGGCGGTGCTGGGGGTGACAAAGCAGGACAGGAAGCCGTTACGGGCAAAGTCGCCGGAGCCGCCAATGCCGTTGATGATGGACGTGCCTGCCACATGAGTGGAGTTGACGTTGCCGTACAGGTCGGCCTCCACCATGCCGTTGATGCCGATACAGCCCAGGCGGCGTACCAGTTCGGCATGATTGGAGATTTCCTGCGGCCGCAGCACGATGCGTTCACGGTAGTGGTCGATATTGCGCGCGAACTCTTCTACCCCTTCCGGGCTGAGCGACAAGGCGGTGGCCGAGGCCATGCAGATGGTGTCGGTACGGATCAAATCCAGCATGCCGTCCTGAATCACTTCGGTAAACGCGGTCAGATTGGTAAAGCCGCCATCACGCAGGCCGCCCAGCACCGCATTGGCAATATTGCCCACGCCAGACTGCAAGGGCAGCAGGTTTTCCGGCAGACGGCCCATCTTGATTTCGTGCTTGAGAAATTCAACCAGATGGCCGGCAATGCGCTGGCTGGTTTCATCTGGCGCGCTAAAACGCCCCAGCCGATCCGGCGCATGGGTTTCCACCACCGCCACCACCTTGGCCGGGTCCACGCGCAAATACGGCTCGCCAATGCGATCGCCTGCCTGGGTCAACGGAATAGGCTGGCGATTGGGCGGCAGCGCGGTACCGTAATAGATGTCATGCATGCCATCCAGCCCCAAGGGCTGGGTGCTGTTGACTTCCAGAATCACCTTGTCGGCCAGGTCCAGCCAGGTTTTGTTATTGCCGATGGAGGTGGACGGAATCAGCCGACCATCCGGCAGAATACCGGCTACTTCCACCACCGCCAGGTCGATCTTGCCCAGAAAGCCAAACCAGGTGTACTGCGCCACCTGGCCCAGATGCACATCCATATAGTCGATTTCGCCATGGTTGATACGGGCGCGCAGCTCCGGGTCGGACTGATACGGCAGGCGGAAGTCGATACCGCCAGCCTTGGCCAAGGCACCATCCAGTTCCGGCGCGGTGGAAGCACCGGTCAGCACGCGCAGGGCAAATTTTTCGCCCCGGCCTTGGGCCGCTTCCATGCGGCTTGCCAGCGCCAACGGTACTGCCTTGGGGTAGCCCGAGCCGGTAAATCCGCTCATGCCCACGGTCATGCCCGGCTGGATGTGTGTTGCAGCCTGCTCGGCTGACATGATTTTCCCTGCCAGTCCGGCATGGTGAATGCGTTGTTCCACTTGTTGTTCCCTTGCAATGGCCGGCTTGCTTGCCGGTTGTTTTATTGAGCGTTGCGCCGGTCTTGCTCGGCCGGCTTGTCTGTAGTTGCCGACTTTGTATTTACGTTCACGTCAGCAGACCAAGCCTGCTACTAAAGCAGTTTCCGCCCTGCACCGGAAAACAAATCAGACAAAACATGATCCAGATCAAAACCTGTTTGACGCAGCGTGATATAGGGTAGCCCTTAGTTTTTCGCCTCATAAAAATGTCATTTGAATTTATTTGCCTGTAAAATTAAATTCATTGTCATATACGTCATCTCGCAGCCTTCCGCCAGCGCCAACTGCTACGGCAATGCCATCAGCAGCAATCCTTCCCTCTTGTTTTGTATCAAATTTGCATC
Source organism: Aquitalea sp. FG25 (assembly GCF_057809375.1). Taxonomy (NCBI): domain Bacteria; kingdom Pseudomonadati; phylum Pseudomonadota; class Betaproteobacteria; order Neisseriales; family Chromobacteriaceae; genus Aquitalea; species Aquitalea sp. FG25. Next base: position 19,985 of record NZ_JBMDJV010000028.1, on the reverse strand, counting down.
AAGCAGCAATATTTTGCCGTCACAGCAGAAATTTCGACCACGGATGCTGGCTTTCATGATCAAACATTGTTAGCTTTTACTGGTTTTGGTAAACCAACCAAATACCATGTCAGCAACCCTACCATTCGATGATGCCAGCCCGGTCCCGGCTGACAAAGACAGTCGCAGCCGCTTGATTGAGGCGGCACTGGAAGTGCTGCTGCGTGACGGCATCATGGGATTCAGCCAAAGCAAGGTTGCCCGGCAGGCAGGCCTGCGGCAAAGCCATCTGACCTATTACTTTCCCACCCGCAACGATCTGTTAACCGTGGTGGTGGAACATGGCTGCCAGTTGGTCATCAATGCGCAGGGGTGTACCGGGCAGGCAGCGGAACTCAGTCTTGGCAACTTTCGCCTGCAGATGTGCAACAACGTCTGCGACAGCCGCATTGCCCGCCTGATGGTGGCGGTTACCGTGGCAGCAGAAACCGACCCGCGGCTCAAACAATGGATCAGCGATTTTGACCGCCGCATGCTGAACAACAAGAAAGAAGCATTCCTGCAGTACGGCATCACCTGCAGTACGGATGAACTGGCACTGTTTCACAGCACCATTGCCGGTATTGCGCTGCGCAATCTGAACAGCTGCACCCCGGAAGATCACGCCGAAGCGCGCCATCGCTTTTTACTCGCCTTTGACCGACTGATCCTTGCGTCACATCCGGTACAAAGATCAGAAGAATCTCAAGAATCAACTCGCCTATAAGGCAGGACAATGCCGAGACCCTTCATCCGGGCATGGCATGAAATGAAACAGGAGCATCATGATGCATCCCACGTACTCCCCCGGCCGGCAACCGCATCAGCGGGTTCTGACCGCGCAACGGGCCTTGCTGCCCCTGCTGCTGAGCCTTGGCCTGGCTGGCTGCACGCTGACACCGCCCACCCGTACACCGCAAATCGTCGATACGCAGGTTCACGGCTACGACAGCAAACAGGCCGAGCAGCACACCGTGGCCAGCGCCACCGGCATTGGCAATAGTGGCATTTCCCAACACTTGGCCTATGGGCAGCAATTACCCGCCGAATGGTGGCAGTTGTTCCGCTCGGATGCACTGGACAAGCTGGTACGCGAAGCCTTGCAGAACAATCCCACCCTGGGGGCAGCCCGTGCCGCCCTGAAGCAGGCAGAGGAAAACTACAATGCCGCATCCGGCTCGCTGCAATACCCATCGGTCAGCGGCCAGCTGGGGGCCAGCCGACAACACCAGCTGTTATCGGGCAGTACGCCGGACAGCTATAACGTGTTGAGCGCCGGCCTGAACGTGTCCTACACGCTGGACCTGTTTGGTGCCAACCGTCAGCAGCTACTGGGACTGATCGCCGCTACCGACTATCAGCGCTATCAGCTGGAAGCCACTTACCAGACCCTGATTTTCAATGTGGTCACCACGGCCATTCAGGAAGCATCGCAACGCGCCCAGTTGCAAGCGACCCAGGACATGCTGGCCGCCAGCGAGCAGCAGCTGCGCATCGTGGAACAGCAGGCCAAGCTGGGGGCAGTATCCCGCAGCAGCGTGCTGTCACAAGCCACGCTGGTGGCACAAACCCGTGCCCAGCTGTCGCCACTGGAAAAGGCACTGGATCTCACCCGGCATCAGCTGGCGGTCTATGTTGGCAAGTTGCCATCCGATGGCGGCCTGCCGGAATTCACCCTGGACAGCCTGCAACTGCCTGCCGAACTGCCGGTTTCCCTGCCCTCCGAACTGGTACGCCAGCGGCCGGACATCCGCGCCAGCGAGGCACTGTTGCAACAGGCCGGTGCCGCCGTGGGCGTGGCAACGGCCAACCAGTATCCGCAAATCAACCTCACCGGCAGCTTTACCCGCGAGCGACTGTTTTTGGGACCAGCCACCACCGGATTAAGCCTGTGGAGTCTGGGTGCCAGTGTCAGCCAGTCGCTGTTTGACGGCGGCTCTCTGCGCGCCAAGAAGCGTGGCGCAGAGGCGGCATTCGAACAAGCCCAGGCCCAGTACCGGGAAACCGTACTCAAGGGCTTCCAGAACGTGGCCGACAGCCTGCGGGCAGTCAGTGCCGATGCCAGCACGCTGCAGGCACAGACCGAAGCGGAAGCCCAGGCGCGTGAAACCCTGCAGCTGACGGAAAAGCGCTTCCGCCTGGGTGCGGTCAGCCAGTTGGCCCTGCTGGATGCCCAGCGCACCTGGCAGCAGGCTCGGATCAATCTGATCAGCGCCAGCGCCAGCCGCCATGCCGACTCCGCCGCACTATTCCTGGCACTGGGCGGTGGCTGGTGGAACCGCAACACCACGCCCGGCAACGCCGATCAGTCTGCCCAGGCCCGTCCCTGAGCACGGCCCGCTAACAACACGCAATCTAGAGATAAAAAGGAAGGCAATATGACCAAGCGAATGTTCATCATGCTGGGAGGCATAGTGTTGCTGGTGGTGGTATTGGGGCTGGGCTTTTTCATGCACATCCGCAGCCTGATGGCCGCCGCGCCCAAACCTGCCCCGCAGATAGTCAGCACCGTAACAGCCCGCATCAGCCAATGGCAGCCACAGCTCAAATCTGTTGGCACCCTCAGCGCCCAGCATGGGGTCGATATCAGCAGCGAAGTGGCAGGACAGGTACGCAGCGTGCATTTTCAGTCTGGCCAGGACGTGAAATCCGGTGATCTGCTGATCCAGTTGAATGCCGACTCCGACATCGCCCAGCTGCATGCACTGGAAGCGGCAGCAGAACTGGCCGCCATCACCCTGAAGCGCGATCAGGCTCAACTGGCGGTGCAAGGGGTATCCCAGGCCCAGGTGGACAACGACGCTGCCGACCTGAAAAGCAAGAAGGCACAAGTGGCTCAACAGGCTGCGCTGGTGGCCAAGAAAACCATCCGCGCTCCGTTTGCCGGACGAGTCGGCATCACCAGTGTCAATCCGGGCCAGTACCTGAATGCCGGCGACAAGATTGTCACCCTGCAGCAGATCGACCCCATCCATATCGACTTCAACTTGCCGCAAAGCCAGCTCTCTGCCATTCGTACCGGCCAGAAAGTGGTGGTCCAGACCGACGGCACTGCCAACACGCAGTTTGTCGGCAGCGTGAACGCCATCAACCCCAAGGTAGACACCAGCACCCGTAACGTGCAGGTGCAGGCCCTGATTGCCAATCCAGGCCGCAAACTGCTGCCCGGCATGTTTGCCAATGCCAGCCTGGACACCGGCAAGCAACAGCCCTACCTCACCCTGCCGCAGACTGCGATTACCTATAACGCTTACGGCTCTACCGTGTTTGTGGTGGTTCCGGCAGGCAAGGATGCATCGGCAGCCGCAGGCAGCCAGGTGGCCAAGCAAGTCTTTGTGCAGACCGGTGCCACCCGTGGCGACCAGGTGGCGATTCTCAGTGGCGTGAAAGAAGGTGATCAGGTTGTCAGCTCGGGTCAGGTCAAGCTGAAAAACGGAACCGCAGTTGCCATCAACAACAGCGTACAGCCGGCCAACAACCCCAATCCGACTCCGCAGGAACAGTAAAGGCCCGCCATGAACTTTACCGATATCTTCATCCGGCGGCCGGTGCTGGCTACCACCATCAGCCTGCTGCTGGTGGTGCTGGGCCTGCGCTCGCTGTTTGGCTTGCCGGTCAACCAGTACCCGCAAACCCAGAATGCCGTGGTCACCATTTCCACCACCTATTACGGGGCGGATGCCAAGACCATTGCCGGCTTCATCACCCAGCCACTGGAAGGTGCCATCGCCCAGGCACAGGGTATTGACTACATGTCATCTTCCAGCAATAGCGGGGTGTCCACCATTACGGCCAACCTGCGGCTGAACTACGATGCCAACCGGGCGCTGACCGAAATCAACACCCAGGTCAACTCGGTGAAAAACCAGCTGCCCGCCCAGGCGCAGCAGCCGGTGCTGACGGTGCAAACCGGCCAGACTACGGACGCCATGTATCTTGGCTTTTACAGCAAGACCCTGGCAAACAACTCGGTCACCGACTTCCTGAACCGGGTGGTCAAACCCAAGCTGGACGCCATTCCCGGCGTGCAGACTGCCGAATTGCTGGGTGCGCGCCAGTTTGCCCTGCGCGCCTGGCTGGATGCCGACAAGATGGCCGCCCACGGCGTTACCGCCACCGACGTCAGCAATGCGCTGGCGGCCAACAACGTACTGGCGGCCGTGGGCAAGAGCAAGGGGCAGATGGTTAGCATTCCGCTGACGGCAGCCACCGATTTACATAGTGTGGAAGAGTTCAAGAAACTGGCAGTCAAACAAAGCGGCGACGCCATTGTGCGACTGGAAGACATTGCCAATGTCACCCTGGGTTCGGAAAACTACGAATTCAACGTTGCCTTCAGTGGCGAGCGCTCGGTATTCATCGGTATCAAGGTAGCACCGGAGGCCAACATCCTGGATGTGGCCAAGGCCGTGCGCGAAACCTTCCCCGGCATCCAGAAACAGCTGCCGTCCGGCCTGACCGGGCAGATCGTCTACGACTCCACCGACTTCATCAACACCTCGATTCACGAAGTGGTGAAGACGCTGCTCGAAGCCCTGGTCATCGTCACCGTGGTGATTTTCCTGTTCCTGGGCAGCTTCCGCGCTGTGCTGGTACCGGTCATTGCCATGCCGCTGTCGCTGATTGGCACCTTCTTCATGATGCTGGTGCTGGGTTATTCCATCAATCTGCTTACCCTGCTGGCGCTGGTACTGGCCATCGGCCTGGTAGTGGACGACGCCATCATTGTGGTGGAAAACGTCGACCGCCACATGAAGGAAGGCAAGACGCCTTTTGAGGCGTCCATCATCGCGGCACGCGAGCTGGGCAGCCCCATCCTGGCCATGACCGTGGTGCTGGTGGCGGTGTACGTGCCCATCGGTTTTCAGGGCGGGTTAACTGGCGCGCTGTTCACCGAGTTTGCCTTTACCCTGGCCTCTGCCGTTACGGTGTCCGGCGTGGTGGCGCTTACCCTGTCGCCCATGATGTGCTCGCGCTTTTTCCGTCCGGAACAGGATGAAGGCCGACTGGTAAAAGCCATCGACCACACCTTTGACAGAGTGCAAAACGGCTACCGTCGCCTGCTGCACAGCCTGCTGGAAACCTGGCCGGTACTGGTGGTAATGGCCGTCATCATGCTGGCGCTGCTGGGCGTGATGACCAAGATGTCGCAGTCCGAACTGGCGCCGGAAGAAGACCAGGGCATCGTGCTGGGGCAGATCGTCGGTTCGCCCACCGCCACCGCCGACCAGATGCAAACCTATGCCCAGCAGATGTTTGCCATCAGCAAGGCCACACCGGAATACGCGCAGATGTTCCAGATTACCGGCACGCCTACCGTCAATGCCGGTATTGGCGGCATTCTGCTCAAACCGTGGGAAGAGCGGACCCGCAGTGCCAAGCAAATCCAGCAGGATCTGCAAGAGCGCTGGAACAAGATTGCCGGTGCACGGGTTGCGGCCTTCCAGTTTCCACCGCTGCCAGGCTCATCCGGTTTGCCGGTGCAGTTTGTCATCAAGACCACCGAGCCGTTTGAAAACCTGAATGAAGTGGCCCAGCAGCTGCTGGACAAGGCACGCAGCGCCGGTAAGTTCTACTTTGCCGACGTGGACCTGAAAATCGACGCACCGCAAACCACCGTGGTGATCGACCGGGACAAAGCCACCGCCATGGGCATGACCCAACAGGACGTGGCCAATGCCATGAGTGCGGCGATGGGGGGCGGTTATGTCAACTACTTCTCGATTGATGGCCGCTCCTACAAGGTCATCCCGCAATTGCTGCAAAAGGACAGACAAAACCCCGAGCAGCTGCTGGATTACCAGGTACGCACGCCGAATTCCGGTGTGATTGCCCTGTCCACCATCGCCAAACTGAAAACCGAAGTGGTGCCGGAATCGATTACCCGCTTCCAGCAACAAAACTCGGCCACCCTGTCCGGCGTGTCCGGCCAGGCCCAGGGCGAGGTGCTGCAGTACCTGGAAGACACCCTGAAGGAAATTGCACCCAGCGGTTACACCGTGGATTACGCCGGCCCTTCACGTCAGTTCAGCCAGGAGTCCGGTGGCTTTGGGCTGACCATGCTGTTTGCCGTCATCATCGTGTTCCTGACGCTGGCCGCGCTGTTTGAAAGCTTCCGCGACCCGGTGGTGATTCTGGTATCGGTGCCGCTGGCGTTGTTTGGGGCGATGATCTTCATCTTCCTTGGCTTCTCCTCCATCAATATCTATACCGAGGTGGGACTGGTAACCCTGATGGGGCTGATCAGCAAACACGGCATCCTGATTGTGGAAGTGGCCAACGACCTGCGCAACAAAGGTGCCAGCAAGCTGGATGCCATCGTGGGTGCGGCTGAAATCCGGCTGCGCCCCATCCTGATGACCACCGCTGCCATGGTGTTTGGTGTGATTCCGCTGGTGATTGCCTCTGGTGCCGGTGCCGCCGGTCGTCACGCCATGGGCCTGGTAATTTTCACCGGTCTGTCCATCGGTACGCTGTTTACCCTGTTCGTGGTGCCTGCCATGTATATGGCGCTGGCGTCAGAACACCGCAGCCAAGAGAAAACGGCAGCGTCTACGCCGGATAGCGCCTGATAGCCTATCGCTGCAGACAGAAAGCCCGCCATGTGCGGGCTTTTTTTATACCGATATCAGGAAAAGTGATGCTTTATTGACCTAGGCAAAATGAATGTCCGGAACCATGCACTATTATCCAGACATCAGCAGCTGCAGAACCGGCCATGCTGCACATGGCCTCAAGCGAATATCTGCCGCTTTGAGCTGCGATGCCCCACCGGGCATCTGGTTCTGCATGCTGTCATTCCATCTTTGCAAGACATCCCCCAACAGGAGATAACCTTATGGACAAGACAATCAAGGCTGCCATGGAAGGCCTGCTGCGTGTCGCCACCGGCGAAACCCCGCATATCCGCCGTGCCAACTGCCCGGAAAACGGCTCTGATGACCGCCAGCAGGATTGCCCGGCCTGCCAGGCCATTGAACGTGCCGAAAAGCTGCTGCACCCGCAATGGGGTGCAGACAAATCGCAGCTGCTGGAAACGGTGATCCGCCGCCTGGATATCGGTTGAGCCGACGCTGCCGGCTTGTGCCGGACCAACACAGCCAGCAACACAAAAGGGTTACAGCGCAGATGGCTGTAACCCTTTGTTCATGGCTGCCCCCTGGGTATCAGGCTGGCTGGCCGCCCAAAACCTGCATCATCTGGCCCACTTCGGCCAGCAGCCACTCTCGCAGCTGCTGATATTCCTGACGATGGTGGGCATTGCGGTGGGTAATCAGGTAATGATGCCGGTCATTGAACACGATGGATTCATTTACCGGGCGCAACAGCTGCCCCTGGCTGACCTGACGGTGCACCAGATGGTGCCAGCCCAGCAAGGTCCCCTCCCCGGCTTCCGCCAGGGCCACCAGCAGGCGGTAGTCATTGCTTTCCAGATAATTGTCTTCGCTGACCCGGTCTGAATCGTCGCCCTTCTGGAACCAGTTGCGCCACACGCGCCAGTCCACATGCTCGCATACCTGCGTACGCCCCAGCGGCGACAGATGCAGCGAAGGATGAGCCAGCAAATCCAGCGGCTTGATTTTCTTGCCATGAAAGTGCTGCTCGAAAAACGCCGGGCTGCATACCGGGTACACCACATCGTGGAACAGCGGCTCCACTTCGTATTCCGGTTCGCGCGGCGGGTTCTTGGTGATGATGACATCCGGCTCCATCAGGTCGTCCAGCTCCATAAACTGGTCGGTCACCGTCACGTGCAGCCGGATGCCCGGATGCAGGCGGCGAAACGCTGCCAGCCGTGGTGATAACCACAGCGCCGAGAAGGTGTGCGATACGCAGAGGGTCAAGGCATGCTTTTCTGTACGCCGTACCGCTTCAGCCGCCTCGGCGATATTCATGATGGACAGGTAGGAGGCATTGTAGAGAATGCGTCCGGCATCGGTCAGGGCGATATGCCGACCGGTGCGCTGGAACAGTGCCACGTCCAGCGAGTCTTCCAGTTCCTTGATCTGCTTGCTGATGGCCGCCTGAGTGACGCACAGCACTTCAGCTGCCTGGGTGAAGCTTTCATAGCGTGCAGCAGTGACAAAACAACGCAAGGCTCGCAAGGAGGGCATCTGCGCCAGTAAACGGTCGGTAAACAACTGCCTTTTCTGCATGGATGCAACCTCTGCCTGCTTTTCATACCCGGCCCGGCTCGTTCTTGCAGCAGCATCACCCGTCGGTGACCGCTGCCGACAAGCGGAAGGCCGCAGGTACACAGCAGGCAAGGCCGGGCAAACATGCCCGACCCTGTCTGCGAGTGCGCGGAATCAATCCAGCTTGAGCCAGGTTGTTTTCAGTTCACAATACTGGTCGTGAGCATAGACGGATTTGTCGCGGCCACCAAATCCGCTTTGGCCGAAACCGCCAAACGGAGTACTCAGATCACCCTCGCCAAAGCAGTTAACCGTCACCGTACCGGCGCGGATGCGTGCGGCCACTTTATGTGTGCTGTTGACATTGTCAGTCCACAGCGATGCCGCCAGGCCGTAGCAGGTATCGTTGGCAATGCGGATGGCTTCTTCCACGTCCTGATATTCGATCACGCAGAGCACCGGGCCGAATACTTCTTCGCGGGCAATGCGCATGGCCGGACTGACCCCATCAAAAATGGTGGGTTCGACAAACCAGCCACCGCTTTCGGTCAGGATGGCATGGCCGCCGCACACCAGATGCGCGCCTTCGGCCTGGGCCACGGCGATATGATCCAGCACTTTCTGGTAATGCTTCTGTTCGATCAGCGCGCCCAGCTTGACTTCGGGGTCCAGCGGATTGCCGGTTTTCCAGGTGGCCAGTACTGACTGGATCTTGTCCAGCAGCGCTTGCTTGAGGCCAGATGGCACCAGCAGCCGCGACCCGGCACTACAGTTTTCACCCATATTCCAGAACGCCGCAGCCACGGAGCTCTCGGCCACCGCATCCAGATTGCTGACATCCGGCAGCACCAGTTGCGGGTTCTTGCCACCGCACTCCAGCACCACGCGCTTGAGATTGGTATCGGCGGAGTAGCGCAAAAAGCGCTTTCCGGTTTCGGTGGAGCCGGTAAAGGCAATCAGGTCCACATCCGGGTGGCAGCCCAGCGCCTGGCCAGCACCGCTGCCAAAGCCCGTCACCACGCTGAGCACCCCGGCAGGCACACCAGCTTCCAGCGCCAGTTCGGCCATGCGCAGCGTGGACAAGGAGGTTTGCTCAGCCGGTTTGACCACCACGCTATTGCCCACCGACAGTGCCGGGCCGATTTTCCACGCCAGCATCAGCGCCGGGAAGTTCCACGGCAGTACCGCGCCCACCACGCCAATAGCCTCGCGGGTAATCATCGACACCACGCCGGAGCCGGATGGCGACAGCGCGTCGTAGCGCTTGTCGGTCACTTCGGCATGCCAGCGGATGCAGGCGGCGGATTCCGGGATATCCAGTCCCATGCACTCGGCAATCGGCTTGCCTGCTTCCAGCGCCTCCAGCAGCGCCAGTTCTTCGGCATGCTCATCAATCAGCTGCGCCAGCCGCAGCAGCACCGCCTTGCGCTGGGCGGGTGCGGCCTTGGCCCACACACCGCTGTAAAACGCCGCGCGTGCCGCCTTGACCGCCCGGTCCACATCGGCGGCATCGCAGCAGGCCACACGGGTCAGCAGCTGACCGGTAGCCGGATTCAAGGTATTAAAGGTTGCGCCGGATTCCGCCGCGCTGCGCTGACCGTCGATAAAGGCGCGGCCGTCCAGCGTCAGTGCCGCAGCCTGTTGTTGCCATTCCTGATAGCTCTTCATCTCTGTTTATCCTTTTATTGGGTGTGTCAAAGTTCGGTGCCGGCGGCCAGTTCCTTGGCCCAGATCGCGCTGGAAACAGCAATGTCCATCAATGGGCGTGGCGGCAAGGGGCGCGGCAGCGGTATGGCCTGCACCTGGCGCAGCAGGCTGCTGTCCTGGCCCAGGGCAAATTCGGCAATCAGCTTGCCAGAGGTGGAACCCCGGCTTAGCCCCAGCCCGTTGCAGCCGATGGCCTGGTAAATGCCCTTTTCCCGCAGACCAAACAACACGCCGTTATTGGCCGACAAACACAGCGCCCCGCCCCAGGTGTATTGCAGCTCCACCTCCGGCAGCATGGGAAAGCGCCGGGCAAAAGAGCGCTGGTGCAGCCGCTTGGCCCGCGCCAGGTCGGCCGCACTGACACTGACGCCGGGCCGGAAGGCAAAATGATTGCGCACGCAGATGCGGTTGGTGCTCAGCCTGCGTACCGTCGTGCCCATCGGGTCGGCCGGAATCAGCGCCCAGGAGGCTTGCCCACCCAGTTGCTGTACTTCCTGTGGCGTCATCACCCGCGACAGCGAGGCAAAGGTGTACACCGGCAGCAGGCCGTTATGCTGCAGGCCGAAGCTGGCAGCGTAGGCATTGGTACACAGGATGATGCGACGGGCACGAATCTGCCCGCCATCCAGCCGCAGCACATGGCCATCGGCCTGGCTGCTGATATCGCGTACCGGGCTGAGTTCGTACACCTGCACATTGGCTGGCATGCTGGCCGCCAGCCCGCGCATCAATGCGGCCGGCTGTACGGTGCTGCAACCGGGGGTAAAAATGGCCTGCAGGTAAAAACCGGAGCCAGTTACCCGGCCAATGGCTGCCGCATCCAGCCATTCAAAACGCTCGCTGATGCGTGCCAGCCCATCGGCAAAATGCTTGAGCGCGGCCTCGCCCTTGCGGCTGACGGCGGCATGAAACTTGCCGTCATCACGCCAGTCGCAGGCGATGCCATGTTGCTGCACCACGCTGCGTACATAATCGATGCCGTGGCGCTGGAAGCGGACGTCCGCCTGGTCTGCCTCCACGCTGCGCGAATAGCTTTCACTGCTGATGTCATGTGGCAGGTCGACAAAGAAACCGGAGTTGCGCCCGGCAGTGGAACGTCCGATCCGGTCGGCCTCCAGCAAGGCGATCGCAGCATCCGGTGCCAGTTCGGCCAGACGGCGCGCCGCACACAGCCCGGTAATGCCACCACCAATCACCACCCAATCGTACTGCGTGCCGCTGACCACCTGCCGCACTGGGGCGGCAGGTGGCAGGCTTTCCCACCAGCCATTCTCACCATCCGGCGTGGGGAAACGGGCGAATTCCAGTTTTTCCGCCATGATGCTTATCTCTGCTGAATCATCGGGGTAACCAGGGCGGCAAAGGCCTCGCGCTCGGCCTGGTTGAGCGTGCCCAGCGGCGCACGTGCTACGCCGACTGCCTTGCCAGCCAGTTCGCAGCCATAGCGCACGTACTGGATGAACTTGCCACTACGCTCCAACAGTTCCAGCACCGGCAGCAATTGCGCCATCAGCTGGCGGCCACGCTGGAAATCGCCCTGTTTGACGCAGGCGTCCAGCAATGCCACGTGGGCTTCAGGCAGGAAGTTGGAGGCACCGCACACCCAGCTGCGGCAACCCCAGGCAAAGAATTCCAGCGCCTGATCGTCCATGCCGCAGCTCAGTACCAGCGTGTCCTTGAAATGGGTGGACAGGTGATGCAGATGGCCGATATCGCCAGTGCTTTCTTTCATGGCCTGGAAATTTGGCCGTTGCAGCAGGGTTTCCAGGATTTCATCGCCAATGGCGGTGCCGGTACGGGCCGGGAAGTTGTACAGCATGATGGGCAGGTCCAGCGCATCATCCACCCGCAACAGGTGCTGCAGCAGTTCTTCCTGCGTGGGTTGGGCATAGTACGGTGCCGCCACCAGCAGGGCCGACATGCCAGCGGCCTTGGCGGCCTGCCCCAGACGGATGACTTCGCTGGTGGTGGTGGCATTGATGCCCGCCGTCAGCCAGCTCTTGCCGCCAACTGCCTCGGCCACGGTGTTGAAGGTGCGCACCCGCTCGTCAAAGCGCAGTGCATAGTATTCGCCGGTGGTACCGCCCACGCCCAGACCGTCCACCTTGGAGGCCAGGTCAGTTGCGTGCTCGGCCAGCAGGCCGTGGTTGATTTCGCCATCCGGCAGAAAAGGGGTAACCAGGGGGGTGTGTACGCCTTCAAAACGCATTTCATTTCTCCTTGTGATTCCACCTGAGCCGGGCCTTACAGCAAGGCCGGCAGTACGGTGGAGGCATGCAAAAGACAACAGCAGCCCTGCCCGCCATGCAGATGAAGGGAGGTAGCTGCGTCCGGACCGGCAGGCCCGGCGCATCAGTCAGATATGGATTTCACTCATGGGGTAGATGGGAAACTGGCAACACAGCGCGCGCAGCTTGCTGCGCACCAGCCGCTCGACCTGCTCGTCCCCATCCGGACACGCTGGCAGGCTGTGCAGAACCTCCAGAATCAACTCGCCCAACAGCTCAAACTGGGCTGTGCCAAAACCACGGCTGGTACCGGCCGCCGTAGACAGGCAAATACCGGCCTCTGCCGCCGGCTGCCCACTGGCATCCATGCCGAACAAGCTGCAGGAAATTCCGGCACGCACCAGCGAACGCTCGGCGGCCAGCACACGGCTGTCCTTGCCAGACAGCAACAACAGCAGCAGATGATTGTCGCTGCCGCCGCTGAGCAGGGTGGCACCGCCCGCCTGCAATACCCGCGCCAGCGCCTGGGCATTGCGCAGCATTTGCTGGATGTAACGGGAAAACTCTGGCCGCAGCGCCTCGCCAAATGCCACCGCCTTGCCCGCAATCACGTGCATCAACGGGCTGCTTTGGCGGCTAGGAAACACGGCGGCATCGGTCTTGGCCGCCAGCTCGGCCCGGTTGCTCAGGATGACGCCGCCACGCGGCCCGCGCAGGGTACGGTGGGTGGGCAGAATGACCAGATCAGCCTGCGGCAGCGGATTGGGATGCACACCCGCAGCGGCTAGACCGGCGATATGGGTCATGTCCACCACCAGCATGGCACCAGCTTCATCGGCAATCTCGCGAAAGCGCGGCAAGTCCAACTGACGGGGATAGGCCGACCCACCCGCCACCAGCACCGCAGGCTGGTGCTGCAAGGCCAGTGTGCGGATGGCGGCGTAATTGAGCAGGCCAGTGCCAGGTGCACAGCCGTAATGCACGGTGTCATGCCACTTGCCCGGCAGAATGGCCGCCTCGCCCTTGTCTGGCAGCATGCGCAGCACGGTCTGGCCAGGCTGTACATGCGCCAGCATGGCGGCATGACTGGCATGCGAGCCAGAATGCGGCAGCACATTGGCGTAGTTGGCATCAAACAGGGCTTTTACCCGGTCCTCGGCCAGCGACACCACCCGGTCCAGATGTTCGCACCCCGGATAGTCACGCGGCATGGCATGGCTTTCGCTGCCCCGGCTGGCCAACACTGTGCCCTGCACTTCCAGCACGGCGGCGGAGACCAGGTTTTCCGATGCCAGCATTTCCACCTGCATTTGCTGGCGGCGCAGTTCCAGCGCCACTTCCGAGGCGATGACCGGGTCTCGACTCAGCAGCGGTTCGGCAAAGAAGCGCGAAATTTCATTCATGGACACACTCCACAGGGTGACGCCAACCGCGCCCGTCCTCACATCACGTGGCGGCCTGCCGCTGACAGCAGGCGTTGCCCGTCCTGGCTTACTGTTGCAGCCAGACTTTCAGTTTTTCCGGATGGCTGTCGACAAATTTCATCGCAGCGGTGGCGTAGTCATTGGTGCTGTTGCCTTCCAGCTCAATGGCTTCCACGTCAGCCAGCGTCAGCTTGAAGTGCTTCATGAACACATTGGCACGCGGGAACTTGCCAGCGAAGGCTTTGGAAGCAAAGGCGTGAATCTGCTCCTCGCCACCCAACGTGCCTTTCGGGTCTTTCAGGTAGCGGACTTTCCATTTCTGGAACAACCAGTGCGGGCTCCATACCGTAGCCACAATCCACTGCTTGCTCTGATAGGCACGCGATACCCCGGCCAGCATGCCGGCCTCGCTGGAAGACTGCAGGTTGTAACCGGCCAGGTTGTAGTCCTTGATAGTTTTTTCCGATGCCTGCATCAGGCCACCACCCGGCTCAATGCCCTGGATGATGCCGTTAAGCTTGCTCTTGACCGCAGGCTTGTTGAGGTCGGCAATGCTGGATACTTCGGATTCCGGCACATAGGCAGGCACTACCCAGCCATTCTTGCCGCCGGTGTAGATGATGCCCACGTCGTCCAGATTGTCCTTGTACTTGGCGTAGTAAGTGCCGTGGGTTACCGGCAGCCAGCCGCCCACCATCAGGTCAAGGTCGCCACGCGCCACGCCCTGGTACTGGATGCCGATGGCCGCCTGGACAAACTCCACCGGCTGCTTGAGCTTGGCTTCCATCACGTACTTGGCCACATTGGCCACTGCCAGCACGTCGGCCCAGTTGGTTACGGCAATCTTGACCGGCTCGGCAGCAGATGCCACAGGCGCAGCACTGACACCAACGGCCACCACCATGGATACCAGCAACTTGCCTGCCATCGATTGGGAAAAATGCTTTTTCATCGTGTTTCTCCTTTGTCACCGCTTTGGTTTTTTGAATCGCGCTGGCCTCTATACCGCGCGTTTACCACCCCGCAGGCCAGCCAGATGGCCACATCCTGCTTGCACCACTTGGAGCCGCGCTTCATCAGCCCTGTACTGCCTTGCTGCTTGCCGGTTTACTGGCACGCACGGTTTTGGGTTTCTTTTTGGCTTTCATGCCAAAGCTCTCGGTCAGACGGTCCAGCACGATGGCCAGCAGCACCACACCCAGGCCACCTTCAAAGCCGATGCCGATATCCAGCCGCTGGATGCCGCTGAGTACGTATTCGCCCAGCCCACCGGCACCAATCATCGAGGCCACCACCACCATGGACAGCGCCATCATGATGGTTTGGTTCACCCCGGCCATGATGGACGGCAGGGCATTGGGCAGCTGGATCTTCCACAGCAGTTGCAGCTCGGTGCTGCCAAAGGCACGCCCGGCTTCCATCAGCTCCTCACGCACCTGGCGGATGCCCAGCGTGGTCAGCCGTACCACCGGCGGCATGGAGAACACGATGGTGGCCATCACGGCGGGCACCCGCCCCAGGCCAAACAGGATGACTGCGGGGATCAGGTAAACGAAGGCCGGCATGGTCTGCATGAAGTCCAGCAAGGAGCGCAGCACCATTTCCACCCGGTTGTTGCGCGCGCCCCAGATGCCCAGCGGTACCCCCAGTGCCAGACTGAAACAGGTGGCGGCAATCACCAGCGCCAGCGTGGCGGCGGTTTGCGTCCACAAGCCCATAAAGTGGATGGCCTGCATGGCACAGCCAACGAAAATGGCAAACACCACGCCACGCCGCCACAGGGCCACCGCCACCAGTGCCACCAGCACCAGCATGAAGGGCAGCGCCAGCATCGTGTCTTCCAGCAACTTGACTACCGCCCCCAGGCTGGCGGAAAAGGCATCGAACACACCGCGAAAGTGCAGGAAGAGATAATTGACGAAATCTTCGGCAAACTTGCCGATTCCGGAAGAGTTCATGACTGTCTGCGCTCCATCACTTGTTTCAGAATGTTGCGGCAGGACACCACGCCCGCCAGCTTGCCCATGCCGTCCAGCACCGGCACATCGTGTTCCTGCTCCAGCGCAATGGCGGCCAGCTGGTTCAAGTTGGCGTCCAGCGTCACCGTGCGCACATTGCCCAGCAAGGCATCCGCTACGGCTGCGTCGCCAGCCTGATGCAGCGAGGCCGGGGTGACACAGCCCAGATAACGGCCCGCCTCATCGCAGACATAGCCACACTCGGCACCGCTGTCGATCAGGCGGTTAAGCTGCTTGGCGGCCGGACTGGCCAAGCTACAGTGGGTCTGGGCCGGGCCTGCCGGGCTGAGCATGCTGGAGGCCTTTAGGAAGCGGGAGATGTCGACATTGCGGAAGAAATCGCGCACATAGTCGTCAGCAGGGGACTGGATCAGCTCGGCAGGTGTGCCCACCTGGATCAGGCTGCCATCTTTCATGATGCCGATACGGCCACCAATCTTGATGGCCTCTTCAATATCGTGAGAGATAAACACGATGGTGCGCTGCTCTTCTTTTTGCAGGCGCAGCAGCTCGTTCTGCATTTCAGAGCGGATCAGCGGGTCCAGTGCGGAAAAAGCCTCATCCATCAGCAATACCGACGGGTTCACCGCCAGGGCGCGCGCCAGGCCCACCCGCTGCTGCATGCCACCGGACAGTTCGCTGGGCAGAAACTTCTCGTAGGAACCCAAGCCCACCCGCACCAGCACCTTGCGCGCTACTTCATAACGCTCGGCCTTGGGGATGCCGGCCACTTCCAGACCGTAGGCGATGTTGTCCAGCACCGTGCGGTTGGGCAGCAGGGCAAAGGACTGGAACACCATGGCCATTTTCTTGCGGCGCACTTCACGCAGTTCCAGCGTGGACATCGGCGCGATATCACGCCCTTCCAGAATCACCTGCCCCGAAGTGGGTTCGATCAGGCGGTTGAGCAAGCGCACCAGGGTGGACTTGCCAGAACCGGACAGCCCCATGATGACGAAGATTTCACCCGCCCGGACACTGAGACTGACGTTGTTGACCGCCACCATATTGCCGGTTTGTTCCAGCACCTCGTTGCGACCCATGCCCTGCTTGAGCAATGCGGCAGCACGCTCGGGCTTGGGGCCGAAAATCTTGGACAGGTTTTTAACCGTCAGGATATCGCTACCATAGGTGCTTTGCGGTGGAGCCAGCTGTGTCACCGCACCAGGAGCAACGGCTTCTTTCAGTGTGTATGCCATATTTGGGGTCATTCTTTATCCCAACTTGCAAGTTCAAGAAATCGAAGCCCCCAGGCCTTACCCACTGCCAACAACATGTATATCCGGGGCTTCATTCAGCATCGGCTAGCAGGCCGGTTTATCGTGCAATGCAACAAATATCGCAGGGCAAAATAATTCGACATCCGCAGCCGCATTAGCACCACATCCGATTTACCTAGCGGGTCGTCGTCAT
Organism: Aquitalea sp. FG25; assembly: GCF_057809375.1. Taxonomy (NCBI): domain Bacteria; kingdom Pseudomonadati; phylum Pseudomonadota; class Betaproteobacteria; order Neisseriales; family Chromobacteriaceae; genus Aquitalea; species Aquitalea sp. FG25. The sequence continues at coordinate 3,042 of NZ_JBMDJV010000028.1, read as the reverse complement.
CTGTGTGTAACGCTTGCCAACAAGCCTACCAATTCTGTCCATCACCTCCAGTTACATTTTCTGTACCCTTTCACCTACTTTTGGTAATGCATCGGTAATGTGCAGATTCCGCCGCAGCGCACCATTTCAACACGACAAAATAAATAATCATTCAAAAACAACATGTTAATAAAACACATGGCGTATAAACTGTCGTGTAAGCCCTAGTTCAATGTCGTTAGCGGAAAAGAAAAAGCACCAGAAAGGCGCTTGCACACAACTTGACTGGCAAAGGCGGCATTGCAATGATCTGCCTGAATCCTCTGCGCTGCGCAGTGCTGGATTTATTGCATATTCAAAATAAAAACCATGCCGTAATAAATTGAAAAGCAGCTACAGACAAGGCGCTGCAATATGATTACTTTCACGTGATGATAAATTGAATGCCCTTGCAATTGACCCGGCATTCAACTGCGATCCCGCTTATAAACGGACATTAAAATGAACCAGCCTGCCCACCGCGATCTTCAGCCCGTGCAACGTCCTTTGTCAGTCGGGTTTATTCTGGCACCGGAATTTACCCTGAGTGCCTTTTCCAATTTTGTTGACGTGTTGCGCCTGGCGGCCGATGAAGGCGATTTCAGCCGGCAAATCCGCTGCAAATGGAAAATACTCAGTCATGACAGCCGGCCCATCCTGTCCAGCAGCGGGCTGGAAGTCATCCCGACCGCAGGCCTGGAAGACCCGCAACATTTCGACTACATCGTGGTGGTAGGCGGCTTGCTGCATGCCGGCAGAAAAATCTCTCCACAGCTTGCTGCCTATCTGAAACAGGCCGACGAGGCGGGTGTCACCCTGATTGGTGTCTGCACCGGCAGCTTCATTCTGGCGCGCGCCGGGTTGATGCATGGCTACCACAGCTGCGTAAGCTGGTTTCATTACCACCATTTTGAACAGGAATTCCCCAAGCATCCGGTCAGCTCGGACGAGCTGTTCAATATCGATGGCAAACGCATGACCTGTGCCGGTGGTGCCGGGGTGATGCATCTGGCCGCACACCTGATTGAAAAGCACTGCGGCAAATTTGAAGCGGCGCAGGCACTGCGCATCATGCTGGAGGAAATGCCACTGCCCGCCTCCACACCCCAGCCGCACGCGGTGATTACTGACAAAGTAAACAACCGCAGCGTGCGCAAGGCCGTGCAGCTGATTGAACGCAATATCAGCAACCCGCTAACCGTGGACGACATCGCCCAGAAAGTGAATGTCAGCATCCGCCATCTAGAACGACTGTTTCATGCCGAACTGGGCATGACACCACGCAGTTACTCCGCCAAGCTACGGCTCGATCACGCCCGGCACCTGATCCTGAATACCGACCACCGCATCTCCTTCATCGTGTTTGAATGTGGCTTTGTCGATTGCTCCCATTTTTCCAGGCGCTTCAAACTGGAATTCGGCCTGACACCAACCGAAATGCGCATCAAGCGCAGCACCAGCAAGAAATTCCAGAACCAGGCAGCATGAGCCTGCTGGCTTTCCCTCCTACACAGCGCGTGCCTGCCAGCGCACGCTGTATGCATTGCGACTCCGGGTCTGTGTTTACCTTGCACAATCCGCCGCTCGCATAAGATGATGTAATGCCAACGTAAAAATAAGCCGCATTGACGCTAGATCTGGCCGCTTCAATACGCAATAAAACGGATGCCGATCAACCCCAGATCGCGCAGGCAAAAGCAATACCCGACTAAGCCCAAGCCATTTCGACAGCGCTCAGCGCAGCAGTGGCAACCGTGGGCTGGACTTCACTTCCTTGCGGGTACGATTTGACAAGATGGTGCGGACAGCAGAAATCATGCGCAGCAACGCCACAAACTGACGGTCGTTCCCCGGATAGCCAGCAAACACCAGCGGCCAGGATGCATCACGCACAAAATCAGTACGCCAGTTGACACTCTTCCGCCGAACTGCCAACCTTCCGGCTCCCATTTATTTGCCCTTCCCCACCATGAAAATCACCCAAAACGCTGCAGTTACCCTGCTGATGAAAGTGACTGATAGCCAGGGCCAGGTTTACGACGACGGCAAGCACCCGGTCTCCTACCTGCACGGCGATTACGACAATCTGTTTGCCAAGCTGGAAGCCGCACTGGAAGGCCAGGAAGCCGGCTTTCAAACCACGCTGGAACTCGCAACGGAAGACACCTTTGGCGAACGCGATGAAGCCCTGGTCACCACCATGCCCAAGGCCGAATTCCCACCCGGCATCAAGGTAGGTGGCCAGATCCGCCGCACCGGCCCGGATGGCGAGCCGCGTTATTTCTTTGTCACCAAGATCAAGGGCCCTACCGTCCTGCTGGACGGCAATCATCCGCTATGCGGCAAAACCCTACGTTTTGCACTCAAAGTCGTGGACGTGCGTGAGGCGACAGCCGAAGAAATTGCCCACCAGCATGTGCATGGCGAACACGGACACCAGCACTGACTAAAGGCAACTGCCCGCCAGATGCCACAAAGCCCTCCCCGACCGGGAGGGCTTTTTTCTGTCCGCAGACTTACTCTTGGCGATCAGGCTGAGAAAGATTGCGTAGTCGCCATACTGCTCGCCCTGCTTAGAGGACGTGACGATTGTGGCAGGAGGCGTAAGAATGTGGCAGAAAAATCCTGCCACAGCAAAAAAAAGGGGCTAGCTTTGCGCTAACCCCTTAATTTGAATGGTGCCGGTAAGAGGAGTCGAACCCCCGACCTTCGCATTACGAATGCGCTGCTCTACCAACTGAGCTATACCGGCAAACCAACTTGGTAAAAAAGCCTTGAGTCTCTGTGAAGAAATTCAAGGCTTTTTTGAATCTGGTCGGAGTGAGAGGATTCGAACCTCCGGCCTCTACGTCCCGAACGTAGCGCTCTACCAGGCTAAGCTACACTCCGATTTGTTTCTCGCAGTCTTAAATCGCGAGAGGTGCAATTTAACCTTAATTCCGGTTTTTTGCAATACTTTTTGCAGAAATTCTGGTCGGAGTGAGAGGATTCGAACCTCCGGCCTCTACGTCCCGAACGTAGCGC